>NZ_NCKN01000318.1 GCF_002257455.1 Microbacterium sp. 13-71-7 | reverse complement strand
GATCAATACCAGCCTTCGCAGTGTTCACCGCCTGCGCCCCCTTACGAAGCGCACCCTCCTCAGCAGAAATGACCTCAGCCATAACCCACCCTCCTCAAATCCACCGGAGGAGCGACCGCCGCCCTCCTGTCCAGCAGACTAGGTCGGCCGTCTCCGCCGCGACATGGGGAGAACTACCCATGCACCGCGCCACCCGGCGCGGAGCCCGGCATAGGTAGAGTGAATGTCGCTCGTGCCCGCCCGTGATCGCGGGGCGGGAGCAGAGGGGGGATTGCGTCCGATGGATCAAGGCAGCGCCACGACAGGCGCCGTGCTCCGGCTGTCGATCGTCAGCGACGACCGACGGCTCGACGCGGGTGTGCCCGCACAGGTGCCGCTCGTCGAGATCATCCCCGGCTTCGCCCGGAGTCTGGGTGTGCTGGATCCGGCTCTCGCCCACGGCGGCTACGCGCTGCACCGCGCCGACGGCACCGCCCTCGATCCGTCCCGGGGCGCGCTCGCGCAGGGCGTGCACGACGGCGAGCTCCTCACGCTCGTGCGCGGCGGGCTGGTCCCGTCCCCGCGCGTGTACGACGACGTCGTCGAAGCCGTGATCGATGCGACCAGCGAGCAGCACGGCGTGTGGACGCCCAAGGACAGCGCCCGCACCGCCCTGTTCATCAGCCTCACCTTCCTCGCCCTG
The DNA here is from genome assembly GCF_002257455.1 of Microbacterium sp. 13-71-7. Lineage (GTDB taxonomy): Bacteria > Actinomycetota > Actinomycetes > Actinomycetales > Microbacteriaceae > Microbacterium. The sequence goes on along the minus strand of NZ_NCKN01000318.1, from coordinate 2,856 downwards.
TGCGCACTGCTGCTCGTGTCGAGCGGAGGCGGAGTGCTGTCCGCCGTCATCGCCGGCGGCGGCGCCGTGGTGCTCACGGCCGCGGCGGCCGTGCTGCTGCGGCTCGAGCAGACCGAGGCCGGCCACGCGCTGGGCCTCGCCGCGGCCTTCTTCGGCGGGCTCTGCGGCTTCCTCGCCGTGCCGGGAGACTCGCTCTGGGGCTGGCCGTTCGCGGCCGGCGGCCTCGGAATGCTCATCGTGGGCGGCATCAACCTCGCCATCGCGAACGACAAGCCCGAGATCCACCTCGTCCCGATCGCGCTCGGGGCCGCCATCGGGATCCCCGCCGCCCTCACCGCGCTGTTCGACGCACCCGTCGCGCCCTACGCGCTGATGCTCGCGATCACGGCGACTCTCGCGAACGGCCTGCCGTGGCTGGTGCTCACCTCCACGCGCATCAGGGTGATCTCGCCGCAGAGCGATGCCGACATCTTCAGCGACCCGACCCCGATCGACGGCGACGAGGTCAAGCGCCGGGCGGCGTCCGGCACCCGAGCATTGATCGCCCTGCGCGCCGCGCTCGGCATCGCGGCCCTCGTCGCCACTCCGCTCGTCGCCGCTCAGGGGCTGCCCGGCGCGATCCTCTGCCTGCTCGCCTTCATCGGCATGATGTTCCAGTCGCGCCAGGTGCACGCCCGGCGCGGCGTGCTGGTGCTCATGATCATCGGCGCGCTGGGGCTGGCGGCGACCGGCCTCACGGTCGCGCTCGCCCAGCCCGATCTGCGCCAGAGCCTGCTGGTGGTGCTGCTCGCTGCGACGATCGTCCTCATCGGGCTCACCCTGATGCGGCCAAGGGCGCGGCTGAGGCTCGCTCGCGTCGCCGACACCGTCGAGGTCATCGCGATGGCCCTCGTCCTGCCGCTCGGCGTGATCACGGCGGGGCTGCTGTAGACGATGGCGACCAAGAAAGACCTCATCGAGGCGCAGGGGTTCAGCCGGCGCCGACTGCTCTCGGCATTCACCTCAGGCGCGCCCGGCGGGAAGGAACTCGAACCGGCCAAGCCGCTGCGCGCAGTGACCGCGGGGATCGCGCTGACGATCATGGTGCTGCTGGGCGGACTGTTCTACGGCCTGCTCCGCCCGGGCCTGCCGCAGGGCTGGGAGAACAATCGCCTGATCGTCGCGACCGACACCGGCGCCCGCTACGTCACCTCGAAGGGCGAGCTGCACCCGGTGATCAACACCGCGAGCGCACGTCTGCTGATCCCCTCGAACGAGTTCTCCGTGATCCGGACCGACCGCGACACCCTCAAGAAGATCCCCGTCGGCGCGACGGTGGGCATCGTCGGAGCCCCGGACGATCTGCCGGCCGCATCCTCTCTGCGCAACACCGGCTGGACCGCGTGCGTGGACGGATCCGACGGCGTCGCCGTGTCGATCGGCGGCTCATCCGTGCAGGCCGCCGCTGCCGGTGCAGGCGCCGTGGTGCGCCGCGGGGACGACCTGTTCGTGATCGCCGGCGGGCTGCGGCACGCCGTCCCGGCAGCGTCCGCCGACGCCGTGCTGCGCGCGGTCGGCCTCGGAACCGCACGCCCGCAGACCGTGGACGGCCGCTGGCTGAACCTGTTCGCCCCGGGCAGCAGCTTCGCTCCTCTCGACCTCGGCGCGCTCGGGGTGGCCATCCCCGGCAGCGACCTGTCCAGCGGCGATGTCGTGCATGTGCAGGGCGCCGCAGACGATGATCGCTACCTGATCACCGCAGACGGCAAGGCCGCCCCGCTGTCACCTCTGGCGTATCAGCTGTATCTGCTCGGCTCCGGCGCGAACGCGGGCGCCGTGCGGGACGTCCCGCCCGCGCAGCTCGCCGCACTTCCGACCGGCCCGGCGGCCGGCGGATCCGACTGGCCGACCGCCTCCCTCGCCCCGCTCGCGAACGGCGCGTCCTCCTGCGCCCTGCTCGGCAAGGACGGCCGCACCGTCCTCGCCTCCACGACCTCATCGCTGCCGGATGACCGCAAGACCCCGGCCGTGCGCGTCGGCACCGGAGCGCTCGTGCAGGTGGGGTCCGGTTCCACCGCGATGCACATGCTGATCGACGGATCCGGCACCGCGTACGCGATCTCCGGCGGTACCGACGCCGTGCAGCGCCTCGGCTATGCGAGCAAGGACGTCGGCCGCGCCGCCGATGCCTGGATCCAGTTCTTCCCGGCCGGGCCCGCGCTCTCCAGCGAAGCGGCCGGACGCACGCCCACCGCGGCGAGCGGCGGATGAGACGCGGAGCCGGGATCCTCGGCGTCGCGGTGCTGATCGCCGCGGGCTCCGTGATCGCGCCGACTGCCGCGCCCGCGTCTGCGGCGGGGCAGTCCTGCGAGCCCGGCCAGATCGTGTTCACGCCGAACAAGCCGGCGGCATTGACCTCGCTGGACGCCGCGGCGGCGAACCAGCGCGCCACCGGCCGCGGGGTGACCGTCGCGGTCGTGGACTCGGGCATCGATGCCGGCAACCCGCATCTGGCGGGCGCGGTCGTCGGCGGCGTCAACCTCGTCGGCGACGGCGAGCGCCCGGACGGGCTGAGCGATCCGCTCGGTCACGGGACCGTGATCGCCGGGGAGATCGCCGCACGGCCGGTCGCCGGATCCGGGGTGGTCGGGCTGGCGCCCGACGCCGCGCTGCTGTCGGTGCGGGTCTTCCGCAGCGACACCGAGGACGACGCCAAGAAGGGATTCGGGCCCACAGCCGCCCGGATCGCACAGGGCATCCACTGGGGCGTCGACCACGGCGCGCGCGTGATCAACGTCTCGATGAGCATGCGGCAGGACGACCCGGCGCTGCGCGCCGCCGTGGAGTATGCGGCCGCACAGCACAGCCTTGTGGTCG
>NZ_NCKN01000317.1 GCF_002257455.1 Microbacterium sp. 13-71-7 | reverse complement strand
TCAGGGACGTGCGCAGCGCGTGCTTGCGGATCGCCTGCTGCTTGGTGAGGCCCTTCGCCCGTGCGGTGCGCACGTAGTCGGCCTTGATGTTGTCCAGCAGCAGGGAGCGCTGCAGGAAGTGGTAGCTCGAGTAGCCGATGAACACGAGCGCGATCGTCGGCAGGACGAGGTGCTGCAGCGAATCGATCAGCACGGGGAAGAAGCCCGTCACGCCATCGCTCGAGGCCCCGGTGACGTAGAAGAGGCGGAAGCCGAGGGCGTCGTTGATCGCGATCGCGCCGAGGACGATGCCGAGCGCCGCGACGATGATCGGGATGTTCATCGTGACGATCGAGATGCCCTGCCAGACGCGGTCCGCGAGCTTGTACTGCCGCGATGCGGTGTACACGCCGATGGCGATGCCGAGCACGGCCGCGATGATCGTCGCGCCGAGCACGAGCTCGCCGGAGACCCACATGCGGTAGGCGATCTGGCTGTTCACCGACTGGCCGGTCGGGCTCACGCCCCAGTTCCAGTGCAGGACGATGTTCGTGAACCAGCCCCACCAGCGCTGCAGCAGCGGCACGGTGTCGCTGAGATCGCGGGGTTCGAGGAGGCGATTGATCTGGTCCTCGCTCAGCGGAGGGCGACGTCCGACGTAGTTGCTGCGGGGATCGAGGAAGGCCCACGCGAGGAAGTACGTGACATTTGTCGCCACCACGATCATGAGGAGCCAGCCGAGAGCTCGGCGCAGCAGGTACTTGATCAAGATGGTGTTCTCTCTCTTGTCACAGACACCGCACGGGATCTCCGACGCAGCGCTGGGTCGTTGCCATATCAACACGACCCGAACCGGTGACACGGTGCTCCGTCCCGCGCAGCGCGGGACGGAGTGCTGTCACCGCTGAGACCCGGTTCCGGGGCGCGGCAACTTCGCGAGACTATCACCGGCCCGGCGCGATGGGGGATGAGGCACGCCTCAGTCCGTGCGCGCCGAAGAGGGAGGAACGGCGTGCGGGTGGGCGCGCCGGACGCTCCCGTAGAATCGTCGGGATACCCGGTTCACTCCCGGGCCAGCCCGATCCGTTCGCCGGACCCCGCATCGTTCAGGACCCCATGTCACCTCGCGCCCTCACTCCGCTGCAGCCGTCCGCGACGCCTCCGCAGCAGATCCGCAACTTCTGCATCATCGCCCACATCGACCATGGCAAGTCGACCCTGGCCGACCGGATGCTCCAGATCACCGGCGTGGTGTCGGACCGCGATATGCGCGCCCAGTACCTCGACCGCATGGACATCGAGCGCGAGCGCGGCATCACGATCAAGAGCCAGGCCGTGCGCATGCCGTGGCAGATCGACGGCGAGACCTTCGCGCTGAACATGATCGACACGCCGGGCCACGTCGACTTCACGTACGAGGTGTCCCGCTCGCTCGCCGCGTGCGAGGGCGCCATCCTCCTCGTCGACGCCGCGCAGGGCATCGAGGCGCAGACGCTCGCCAACCTGTACCTGGCGCTCGAGAACGACCTCACGATCATCCCGGTCCTCAACAAGATCGACCTGCCCGCGGCCGAGCCGGAGAAGTACGCGAAGGAGCTGGCCGATCTCATCGGCGGCAGCCCCGACGACGTGCTGCGCGTCTCCGGCAAGACCGGCGCCGGCGTCGAGGACCTGCTCGACCGCCTCGTGCAGGAGATCCCGGCCCCGGTCGGCGACGCGGACGCCCCCGCCCGCGCCATGATCTTCGACTCCGTGTACGACGCCTATCGCGGCGTCGTCACCTACGTGCGCATGGTGGACGGCAAGCTCGCGCCGCGCGAGCGGATCCAGATGATGTCCACGGGCGCCAACCACGAGCTGCTCGAGATCGGCGTCTCCAGCCCGGAGCCCGTGCCGGGCAAGGGCCTCGGCGTCGGCGAGGTGGGCTACCTCATCACCGGCGTGAAGGACGTGCGCCAGTCCAAGGTCGGCGACACGATCACGACCGCGCGCAAGCCCGCGACCGATGCCCTGGCCGGCTACACCGACCCGAAGCCGATGGTGTTCAGCGGCATCTACCCGATCGACGGCAGCGACTACGCGGAGCTCCGCGAGGCGCTGGACAAGCTCAAGCTCTCCGACGCATCTCTGCAGTACGAGCCGGAGACCTCGGTCGCGCTCGGCTTCGGCTTCCGCTGCGGGTTCCTGGGCCTGCTGCACCTGGAGATCATCACCGAGCGGCTGTCGCGCGAGTTCGGGCTGGACCTCATCACGACCGCGCCCAGCGTGATCTACGAGGTCCTCACCTCGGACACCGGGGAGACGGTCACAGTCACGAACCCCAGCGAGTATCCGGACGGACGGATCGGATCCGTCTCCGAGCCGATGGTGAAGGCGGCCATCCTGCTGCCCAAGGACTACGTCGGCACCGTCATGGAGCTGTGCCAGTCCCGCCGCGGATCGCTGCTGGGCATGGAGTACTTCTCCGAGGAGCGCGTCGAGCTGCGCTACATGATCCCGCTCGGCGAGATCGTGTTCGACTTCTTCGATCAGCTGAAGTCCAAGACCCAGGGCTACGCCTCGCTGGACTATGAGCCCGCGGGCTCGCAGGAGGCCGACCTCGTCAAGGTCGACATCCTGCTGCAGGGCGAGAAGGTCGACGCGTTCAGCTCGATCGTGCACCGCGACAAGGCGTACGCCTACGGCACGATGATGGCGGAGCGGCTGCGCAAGCTCATCCCGCGGCAGCAGTTCGAGGTGCCGATCCAGGCCGCGATCGGCGCCCGCATCATCGCCCGCGAGACGATCCGCGCCATCCGCAAGGACGTGCTCGCCAAGTGCTACGGCGGCGACATCACCCGCAAGCGCAAGCTCCTCGAGAAGCAGAAGGAGGGCAAGAAGCGCATGAAGATGGTCGGCCGCGTCGAGGTCCCCCAGGAGGCGTTCATCGCCGCGCTCTCGGGAGACGTCGAGGGCAAGGACAAGAAGTAGGCGGCAGCCTCAGGCGCTCGCGACGGCGCGGCGGAGCTCCGCGACGAGGGCGTTTCGCGTGGCCGCGGGGATGCGCTCCGAGGCGACCATCGTGAGCGGCAGCGGCGGGGGAGCCGGCAGGTCGAGCTCGCGGAGCTGCGACTCGCTCCGGTGGAACGCGGGCAGCGCCGTGATCCCCGCACCGGAGCGCACGGTCGCGAGCACGCTGGACAGATCGAGGCACTCGCGAACGACCGTGCGCCGTTCGCCCGCCGGGGCGGCGAGGATCGCGTCGCGCAGGGTGCAGGGCGGCGAGAAGACGACGAGCCCCGCGTCGGGCGCGGCGCCCGTCGCTCCGAACCAGGCGAGCGGGACGGATCCGATGTCGATGCGCCCGGGGCCGAGGTCGCCGTAGCCGAGGACGACATCGGCGGTGTGCGCGCGGACGAAGCGGCGCAGGCTGTCGGTGCGGTGGAATCGGAACCGGACCCGCCGTTCGGGGTGGCGGACCGAGAGCACCCTGGTCACCGTCTGCAGGACGGAGGCGTTGGCCATGTCGGTCGACGCGACCACGATGTCATCCCCTGGCGTGCCGACGATCCGGTCGAGGGCCTCG
>NZ_NCKN01000316.1 GCF_002257455.1 Microbacterium sp. 13-71-7 | reverse complement strand
AGGTCACTGCACGGCACATCTCTGCTCCTCGTCCCGGGCGGTCTCGGATACCCCGGGGAGTATCAACGTAACATACTCCCCGGGGTATACTGGCAGGCATGAGCAGCACCGACACGACCCAGGAGATCGGCGAGGGCGGGACGCGCGCCGTGACGCACGACCCGGAGGCGACGAAGAAGATCGCGAACCGCCTGCGTCGTGCCCACGGGCAGCTGGCGGCCGTGATCGGCGCCGTGGAATCCGGCGAGGACTGCCGAACGGTCGTGCAGCAGCTCTCCGCCGTCACGAAGGCGCTGGACCGTGCCGGCTTCCTGGTGATCTCGACGGCGCTGCGCGAGTGCCTGACGGATCCCGGCGCCGAGGGCTCGCCGAACCCGGAGGAGCTGGAGAAGCTGTTCCTGTCGCTCGCCTGAACCGAGCCTCGACGCGCGGTGCCGCGCATCGACGCTCAGCCGGAGGAGGCGGCCACCCTCGGCTCAGACGCCGAGCTCGGCGCGCCGCGCGGCGTCGCCGTGACGGCGCACGCGCGTGAGGACCATGCCGACGGCCGCGGAGACCACGACGGCGCCGCCGAGGGCGAGCAGCCACAGCAGCACGCTCGACTCCTTCAGCCCGGCCCACTGGCCGAGCGCGTACGCCGCGGCAGCGACCGCGGTGGCGACCGCAGGGACGAGGGCCACTCCGCGGAGATCCCGGTGGGGGATCACGTAGTGCACCACGACACCGAGCGCGCAGGCGGCGATCAGCGCGAGCAGGATGTACATGCTCCCGGGCCTCGGGTCAGGCCACGAAGCCGACGCGGCGGGACTCCTCGGTCCCGAGCTCCACGTAGCCGAGGTTCGCGGTCGGCACGATGTAGGAGTTGCCCTTGGTGTCGCTCAGCGACACGTGGCTCGCGCCCTGGTCGAGGGCGCCGGCGATCTGCGCGCGCACCTCGTCCGCGGAGGCCGAGGTCTCGAAGCTGAGCTCACGGCCGGTGTTGATGATGCCGATGCGGATCTCCACGGGAATGCTCCTTGAAAGGTTGAGGTCTCGTCACTCTATCGCGGGGTCCGCGGGGGAGGACCGTGTGCGCGGCGGTGTTCGCCGAGGGCGATTACGGGGCCGGAGGCGGGCCGGATCCGATCCTCGGGCGGCGCATGGATCGGCCGACTGCCCTGACCGACCGCCGGGTGCAGAGGGCGATGTCGGTCTCGGCAGATAGCGTGGGAGCATGCCCGCACAGCCCGCCCCCACCGCTGCGCAGGCGGCGGTGATCGACGCCCCCTCCGGTGCGGTCGGCACGGTGATCGGCGCGCCCGGCACCGGCAAGACGCACGCGCTGGTCGAACGCGTCGCCGCGCTCATCGAGGGGGGCTTCGCCCCGGAGCAGGTGCTCGCGCTGACCCCGAACAGGCAGGCCGCCACCGCGCTGCGCGACCGGATCGGCGTGCGCGTGCGCGTCGCGACGCCCGGCCCGCTCGCGCGGTCGCTCGGGTCGTTCGCCTTCCAGCTCGTGCGCGGCACGATGGTGCACGCGGGGCAGGAGCCTCCCGCGCTGCTGACCGGTGCGGATCAGGACCGCATCATCGCGGATCTGCTCGCCGGCGAGGCGGAGGACGAGGGCGAGGGGCTCCGCAGCCGCTGGCCGGAGAGCCTCGGCGCCGCGGTGCGCTCGTCGCGGGCGTTCCGCTCGGAGCTGCGCGCGTTCCTCGCCGAGTGCACGGAACTCGGCGTCACGCCGGCGGAGCTGGAGCGGTCGGAACGCCCGGCCTGGCGCGCGGTCGGATCCTTCGCCCTGTCGTATCGGAGCGTGCTCGACCGCGCCCGCGCCGCGCACCGCGATGCGGCGGATCTGCTGGCGGAGGCCGGCGCGATCCTTCGCACCGCGGAGCCGGAGATGCTGGGCCCGCTCGGGCGGCTGCGCGCGGTGCTCATCGACGACGCGCAGGAGCTGACCGCGGGCGGGGTGGCGCTCGTCGCGGCGCTCCGCAGCCGCGGCATCGCCGTTCTCGCCTTCGGGGATCCTGACATCTCCTCCGGGGCGTTCCGCGGCGCGGGTCCCGAGCTGTTCGCGAGTCTCGTGGCCATGCTCGGCGACGTGCACGTGCTCGACGAGGCGCACCGGCAGGACCCGGCGCTCACCGCGCTCACCCGCACCGTCGTGCAGACGATCGGCGCCTCGGGGCGGATCGAGCACCGCCGCGCCCCTGGCCCCGCGGCGGCCGATGGCCCGGGGGACGCGGTGCAGGCCTTCATCGCGCCGTCGCCGCACGAGGAGCACGACCTCATCGCCCGCACGCTGCGGGAGTGGCATCTGCTCCACGGCATCGGCTGGGAGCGCATGGCGGTGATCGCGCACGACACCCGCCAGGTCGCGGCACTCGAGGCCGAGCTCGCGGCGCGCGAGGTACCCACCCGCGCGGCCGGCGTGCAGCGCCCGCTCGGCAGCGAGACGGTCGTCCGTGACATCGTGGGGATCGTGCGGCTCGCGCTCACCGAGCCGGCGGAGCGGGATCCGCAGCTGCTCGCGGAAGCCCTGCGCACCCCGTTCGGCGGGCTGGACGGCGTGGGACTGCGGCGGCTGCGCGCGCGACTGCGGCACCTCGAGCTCGAAGCCGGCGGATCCGCGCCGGCCCGACTGCTGCTGCGCGACGGCATCGCGGAACCGGCCAGGCTCGCCCGGCTGGACACGGCCGAGGCGCGCATCGCAGACAGGTTCGGCACCCTGCTGCACGAGGTGCGCGAAGCCCGGTTGCGCGGGGAGACGATCCACGAGCTGCTCTGGCGGGTGTGGGACTCGTCGCGCGCCGCCGACGGCCGGCGTCTCGCGCTCTCCTGGCAGGAGGCGGCGAACTCGCCCTCCGGCGCAGAGACCGCACGCGCCCTCGACGCGCTGGTCGCGCTGTTCGACGCGGCCAAGCGCTCGGTCGAGCGCGCGCCGGAGAAGGGGCCGGAGGCGTTCATCCACGACATCCTCGACAGCGAGGTGCCGGAGGACTCCCTGTCCGCGCCGGAGCGCCCGGCCACGGTCACCCTGATGACGCCCGCGACCGCGCTCGGCACCGAGTTCGACGCCGTCGTGATCGCGGGTGTGCAGGACGGCGTGTGGCCGAACGTGCGGCTGCGCGGCGGGCTGCTGGAGACCTGGCGGCTCGGCGAGGCGGTCGCGGCGGCCCGGTCCGGCGAGCCGGAGCACGAGCACTCCACGCTCGACCGGCGCCGGGCGGCGCTGCACGACGAGCTGCGCCTCTTCGTGCGGGCGCTCTCCCGAGCCCGCCACAGGCTCCTGGTCACGGCGGTCGACGACGACGATCAGAGCCCGAGCGCGTTCTTCGGCTTCCTGCCGGATCCGCTGCCGCCCCAGGAGCGGCATGCGCATCCGCTGACGCTGCGCGGTCTCGTCGCCAAGCACCGCAGGGTGCTCACGACGTCGACGGATCCGGTCGCGCGATCCGAGGCGGCGGGCCAGCTGCGCCTGCTGGCCGAGGCCGACGTCCCCGGTGCGGATCCGGACGAGTGGTTCGGCGTGCGCCCTCCGTCCGACGAGCGGCCGCTCCGCGACCTCGAGACGGGATCCGTGCCGGTCTCGCCCTCGCGGCTCG
>NZ_NCKN01000315.1 GCF_002257455.1 Microbacterium sp. 13-71-7 | reverse complement strand
GCGGTTATTGGAGAGGCCAGCCTGGTGGGGGGCCCCCCTCAGCCCAAGATGCCTAACATGATTTTTAAAGCGGATTGGGCCTTAGAGGGAAAAGTGAGCTGTCGAGCCTGCTCGTACGGCCGATCGTCGCGATCGTCACGTTCGCCTTCGCCACGGTCTGGATCGTCATGGCGCTCGGCGGTCCGACCTATTGGTTCTGGTCGCAGTTCACCGCGAACGGATCCGCCGAGAGGATCTGGGTGCCGTGGGCGGTGCAGCACATCTTCGGCGGGATCGATCCGTCTCCGGATCCGCACCGCTGGGCGTCGATGCTCTACCTCGGCGTCGGGATCGTGTTCCTCGTCACGCTGCCGCTCGTGCTCCGCGGTCTCGTGCGGCTGTACGGCACGGTCGCGGCCGCCCTGACCGGGCGCTGGGAGTCCGACGACCTCGTCGCTCAGGTCGTGGGTCTCGACGCCTCCCTGGACGCGGCTGTGCAGGCCGAGGACGCGGGCCTGCGCAGGCTGGAGCGGGATCTGCACGACGGCCCGCAGCAGCGCCTCGTGCGTCTGCAGATGGATCTCGCGGCCCTGGAGCGGCGCGCGGCCGACGGCGACGCCGCGGCGGTCGCGGCGCTCGCGCAGGAGTCCCGCGGACATGCGCAGGCGGCGCTCGACGAGCTCAGGGCGCTGGCCGGCGGGGTGGCGCCGCCGCTGCTGCAGGATCGCGGGATCGCCGAGGCGATCACCGGACTCGCGGCCGCGAGCGCGCTGCCGGTACGCGCCGATGTCGCGCCGGGGATCACCGCGGCGCTGAGCCCGGAGACCGCACGGAACCTGTACTTCGTGGTCGCCGAGCTGCTGACCAACGCCGCCAAGCACGCGGGCGCCGACAGCGCCTCCGTGACGGCGGTCCGCGAGGGATCGGTGGTGCGCGTGACCGTGCTGGACGACGGCCGCGGCGGCGCCGCTGCTCGGCCCGGCGGAGGGCTCGAGGGTCTCGCCCAGCGCGTGCAGGGACTCCGAGGCACGATGCACATCGACAGCCCGGAGGGCGGCCCGACCATCGTGACCGTCACGGTGCCCGTCTCCGCCTGAGCGGAGGGCGGACGGGGGAGCGACAGGAGTCTCGATCATCCGCCCCATAGTCTGAAGGGCGTGACCGATCAGCAGGCTCCGCTGCGGGTGATCCTCTTCGAGGACTCGATCCTGCTGCGCGAAGGTCTCGTGCGCCTGTTCGCCGAGGCCGGCTTCGAGACCGTCGGCGCGCATGCCGACGCCGACGACGTGGTCGTCCGCACCAGGGCGGCCGCGGCGGAGGTCGCCGTGCTCGACGTGCGGATGCCGCCCACGTTCCGGGACGAGGGCATCCGCGCGGCGCTGGCCCTGCGGGAGGCGCTTCCGGAGGTGGGGATCCTCGTCCTCAGCCAGTACGTCGAAGGCGTGTACGCTCGCGAGCTGCTCGGCGCAGGCGACGGGGGATTCGGATACCTGCTCAAGGACAGGGTCACGTCGCTCGAGGAGCTCTCCGCGGCGGTCCGGCAGGTGAGTCGGGGCGGGACCGTGCTGGACCCGAGGGTCGTGCAGCAGCTGATGCGCACGGGACCGGATCCCCTCGGACGCCTCACCCCGAGGGAGCGCGAGGTGCTCGAGGCCATGGCGGAGGGGCGCAGCAACGTGTCGATCGCCGCGGGCATGAGTGTCGGAGTGGGCGCGGTCGAGAAGAACGTCTCCGCGATCTTCGCCAAGCTCGGGCTCGAGGACTCCGGCACCGACCACCGCCGCGTGCTGGCCGTGCTCGCGTATCTGCAGAAAGACCCCCGTCCCTGAGCGGAACGGGGGCCTTGCGCTGCCGGCGGGTGTCAGGCGGCGACGTGCGACACGAGGAACCAGCGGTCCTTCTCGAGACCGCGCTGGATCTCGATCGCCACGTCCTGGCTGGTGAGGTCGATCTCGTCCAGGCCCTCGACGGCGGCCTTGACGTTCACGAGGATCGCGTCGATGTCGGCGATCACGGCGCGGACGAGGTCGTCCGAGCGGGTGAACCCGGCGGGCACCTGGGTGGCGCCCGCCTTCTCGGCCACGACCGTGGCGCGGGCGTCGATCGGCAGGCCGAGGGCGACGATGCGCTCCGCGGCGGTGTCGGCGAAGTCTCCGGCGTGGTCGACGATCACGTCGAGCAGCTCGTGCACGCCGACGAAGTTCGCGCCGCGCACGTGCCAGTGCGCCTGCTTGCCGTTCAGGGTGAGGGCCTGCAGGCCCAGCACGACGGGGGTCAGGAACTGGGCGGCGCCGGCCGCGACGGTCGGGTCGACGGAGGTTGCGGTGATGGTCTCGGCGTTGCTCATGATGTCTCCTCGGTGATCATTCGGATCCGTGCGTGCTGATGTCTTGACCTCAACGCTACTCAGCACAGAATGTTCCGCAAGCAAGCTGAGGCAACGCTAACCCGCAGGTCACGCGGTGTTTCGGCAAGGCTTGCCTTCCTCGCAGATCTCTCGGTGCGCCGCGTGGACGACGGGAGGACACAGCGATCCGGGATACCTTCGTCAGGTGGCAACAGCTGGTACCTCCTCCCGTGCGGCCCTGCGCCGACTCCGCAGTTCCGATGTGCAGGGCGCATCCGCAGCGCAGAAGGTCGGATCGAACTTCATCCCCCATGTGCAGGGTCTGCGTGCGATCGCCGTCCTCGCCGTCGTGCTCTATCACTTCTGGCCCGGGCGGCTGAGCGGCGGTTATGTCGGCGTCGACATCTTCTTCGTGATATCCGGCTTCCTGATCACCGCGCATCTCGCGAGGGAGCTGAACGCGACCGGGAAGGTGAACCTCGGCCAGTTCTGGGCCCGTCGCGCCCGTCGTCTGCTGCCGGCCTCGCTGCTCGTGCTGCTGTTCTGCGCGATCGTCGCGGCGATCCCCGTGCTGTCGCCGCTGTCGCAGTTGCCCGCGGAGCTGCAGGAGATCGTCGCCTCCACGTTCTACGTGGAGAACTGGTTCCTCGCACTGAACTCGGCCGACTACCTCGCGCACTCGGGCGATCCGACCATGGTGCAGCACTACTGGTCCCTCTCGCTCGAGGAGCAGTTCTACGTGCTCTGGCCGCTCATCATGCTGCTCGCGGCATGGATCGCGGTGAAGTACTTCCGCGGATCCCGCCTGCGCGCAGCCGCGATCGCCATCGGCGTGGTCTCGGTGGCCTCGTTCGTGTTCTGCGTGTGGTTCACCGCCACGAACCCCGCACCCGCCTATTTCGTCACGTTCGGTCGCATGTGGCAGTTCGGCGTGGGCGCGGTGCTCGCGCTCGTCCCGCGGCTGCGCGTGAGCAATGCGATCGGCAGCTTCGTCCTGGGCTGGGGCGGCATCATCGTGCTGCTCGTCGTGATCTACCGCTTCGACGGGCAGACCCCGTTCCCGGGGTACATGGCCGCGATCCCCACGCTCGCGGCGGCGGCGATCATCGCCGCCTCGAACACGGAGCGCTGGTGGTATCCGACGCGGATACTCGCGATCCGGCCGATGCGCTTCACGGGTGACATCTCCTACAGCCTGTATCTGTGGCACTGGCCGCTCATCATCATCGCGCCGTCCCTGCCGTTCTGGGGCCTCTCGATCTATCACCGCATCGCGCTCGTCGGCATCTGCTTCCTGCTCGCCTGG
>NZ_NCKN01000314.1 GCF_002257455.1 Microbacterium sp. 13-71-7 | reverse complement strand
TTCGGATGTGCTGCGGGAGATCCTCTGGCACGAGTCCCACGTCCGGCCCGAGGTCGCGACAGCGCTCGCGCGGTACCGCCGTGCGCTGCACGACACGGTCGAGCGCGCGTTGACGGCTTGCCTGCCCGCCGGAACGGATCGAGGCGCCGTGCGGGCCGCGGCCGATGCCTGGTCGGCGACGATCACCGCCCGACCCCTCGAGTCCATCGCGGACGGGAGTCCGCAGGAGCAGCGCCGCCGACTCCACGAACCGGCCAGCCTGCGGGCGATCGCCCGCGTGCTCGGCGCCGGTCTTCAGGCGGCGACGCTCAAGGGCGCCGCACTCTGAGTGCGGTGCCCTTGAGCGTGTGCTGAACAGGCCCTCGCTATTGCGCGGCGCGCTCCAGGATGAGCTCGCGCACCCGGGCGGCGTCCGCCTGCCCCTTCATCGCCTTCATCACGGCGCCGATCACGGCGCCGGCGGCCTGCACCTTCCCGTCCTTGATCTTGGCCATCACGTCGGGCTGGGCGGCCAGGGCCTCATCGATCGCGGCGATGAGCGCGCCGTCGTCGGAGACGACCGCGAGTCCGCGCGCGTCGACGACCTGCTGCGGGGTGCCCTCGCCGGCGATGACGCCCTCGAGCACCTGGCGGGCGAGCTTGTCCGTGAGCGTGCCGGCGTCGACGAGCTGCTGCAGCGCGGCGACGGATTCCGGGCGGATGAGCGACGCGGCGTCGACCTCGCGCTCGTTGGCGATGCGGCTGATCTCGCCGGTCCACCACTTCCGCGCGGCGTCGGCGGTCGTGCCTGCGGCGATGGTCGCCTCGACCTCGTCGAGCAGGCCGGCGTTCACGACGCCCTGGAACTCGATGTCGCCGAAGCCCCAGTCCGCCTTGAGCCGACGGCGACGGGCGACGGGCTGCTCCGGCAGCACCGCACGCAGCTCCTCGACCAGCTCGCGCGGCGGCTGCACGGGGAGCAGGTCGGGCTCCGGGAAGTACCGGTAGTCGTCCGCGTCGGACTTGGGGCGCCCGGGCGACGTGGTGCCGGTGTCCTCGTGCCAGTGCCGGGTCTCCTGCGTGATCGTGCCGCCATCGGCGAGGATCGCCGCCTGCCGCTGGATCTCGTAGCGCACGGCGCGTTCGACGGAGCGCATCGAGTTGACGTTCTTCGTCTCGGTGCGGGTGCCGAGCTTCTCCTGGCCGCGGGGGCGCAGGGAGACGTTCGCGTCGCAGCGCAGGTTGCCGCGCTCCAGGCGGGCTTCGGAGATGCCGAGGCCCCGGACGATGTCGCGGATCGTGGCGACGTACGCCTTCGCGATCTCGGGGGCGCGGTGCTCGGCGCCGAAGATCGGCTTGGTGACGATCTCGACGAGCGGCACGCCGGCGCGGTTGTAGTCGACGAGCGAGTACTCCGCGCCCTGGATGCGACCGGTCGCGCCGCCCATGTGGGTGAGCTTGCCGGCGTCCTCCTCCATGTGGGCGCGCTCGATCGGGATCGTCACGAGCGTGCCGTCCTCGAGCTCGACCTCGACGGATCCCTCGAACGCGATCGGCTCGTCGTACTGCGAGATCTGATAGTTCTTGCCGAGGTCCGGGTAGAAGTAGTTCTTCCGCGCGAACCGGCAGGACTCGGCGATCGAGCAGCCGAGCGCGAGGCCCAGGCTGATCGAGGAGCGCACGGCCGTCTCGTTCACCACCGGGAGGGATCCGGGCAGGCCCAGATCGACCGGGGCGATGAGCGTGTTCGGCTCCGCGTCGTGGTTGCGCTCGTTCGCCGGGTTCGGGGCGTCGGAGAACATCTTGGTCTCGGTGTTGAGCTCGACGTGCACCTCGAAGCCGAGCACCGGCTCGAACAGCTCGAGCGCCTTGTCGAAGTCCATGAGCTTCACGGCGGCCATCAGCGGGTTCCTCCCAGAATCGGTGCGCGGTCGAGCAGCGGCCCGCCCCAGGCGTCCACGAGCAGCGCCTCCAGCGCGGCGCCGACCCGGTACAGGCGGGCGTCCTCGCGAGCGGGGGCGAGGAACTGGATGCCGACGGGCAGCCCGTCCTCCTCCGCCAGGCCCGAAGGGATCGAGATCCCCGGCACGCCGGCGAGGTTCGCCGGGATCGTGGTGAGGTCGTTCAGATACATCTGCAGCGGGTCGTCGATCTTCTCGCCGAGCTTGAACGCCGTGGTCGGCGCGGACGGCGTCGCGATGACGTCGACCTGCGCGAACGCGGCGTCGAAGTCCCGCTGGATGAGCGTGCGCACCTTCTGCGCGCTGCCGTAGTAGGCGTCGTAGTAGCCGGCCGACAGGGCGTAGGTGCCGAGGATGATGCGGCGCTTCACCTCGGGGCCGAAGCCGACCTCGCGGGTGAGCGACATGACGTCCTCGACCGTGCCGCCGCCCTCGGGCGTGACGCGCAGGCCGAAGCGCACCGAATCGAACTTCGCCAGGTTGCTGGACGCCTCGGCGGGCAGGATCAGGTAGTACGCGGCGACGCCGTACTCGAAGTGCGGTGCCGAGATCTCGACGATCTCCGCTCCCTGCGCCTCCATCTGCTTCAGCGCGGCGTGGAACGAGCTCGCGACTCCCTCCTGGAAGCCGGAGTCGGGCAGCTCCTTGATGACGCCCACCTTGAGGCCCTTGAGGACCTGTCCGGTCGCGCCCTCGCGCGCCGCCTCGGCGAACGACGGCCACGCGTCGGTGAGGGACGTCGAGTCCTTCGGGTCGTGACCGCCGATCACGTCGTGCAGCAGTCCGGCGTCGAGGACGGTGCGGCTCACGGGGCCGACCTGGTCGAGGCTGGACGCGAGGGCGATCGCGCCGTACCGGCTGACGCCGCCGTAGGTCGGCTTGATGCCGACCGTGCCGGTGACGTGCGCGGGCTGGCGGATGGAGCCGCCGGTGTCGGAGCCGAGGGCGAGGGGCGCCTCGAAGGCGGCGACGGCCGCCGCCGAGCCTCCGCCGGAGCCGCCGGGGATCCGGTCCAGGTCCCAGGGGTTGTGCGTGGGGCCGTATGCCGAGTGCTCGGTGGAGGACCCCATCGCGAACTCGTCCATGTTGGTCTTGCCGATGCCGACGAGGCCGGCGGCGCGCGCGCGGGCGACCACGGTCGCGTCGAAGGGCGAGCGGTAGCCCTCGAGGATCCGGGAGCCGCTCGTGGAGGGCTGGTCCGTCGTGACGAGCACGTCCTTGATGGCGAGCGGCACACCGGCCAGCGCACCCAGGCTCTCCCCCGCCGCACGGCGACGGTCGATGTCGGCGGCCGCGTCGAGCGCGTGCTCGTTGATGTGCAGGAAGGCGTGCACGTCCCCGTCGACGGCGGCGATGCGGTCGAGGTGGGCCTGCGTCGCCTCGACGCTCGACACCTCGCCCGCGGCCAGCTTGGCGCCGAGTTCGGCGGCGGTCCAGCGGATGATCTCGCTCACTGCTCTTCTCCCAGGATCGCGGTCACGCGGAAGCGGTCGCCGTCGGCGTCCGGCGCGTTCTGCAGCGCCTGCGCGGTGGTGAGGGTCTGACCCACGACGTCCTCGCGGAAGACGTTGTGCATCGGGATCGGGTGGCTCGTCGCGACGACGTCGGGCGTCGCCACCTCCGAGACCTTCGCGATGTTGTCGACGATGGCGTCCAGCTGACCGGTCAGCTGCGTCACCTCGTCGTCGGAGAG
>NZ_NCKN01000313.1 GCF_002257455.1 Microbacterium sp. 13-71-7 | reverse complement strand
CCTCTCCGACGGCGACTTCCGGCGCTGGCTGATCGCCAACCCCGACGCCTCGCTCGACGTCTCGTGCGCCGCGGTCGCCAACCGCGAGGCGCGCACGGTGCCGCGCGGCACGCCCGTCGCGGAGATCGCGCCGCTGCTCGGCCGCGACGGCGTGCACCACGTGCCGATGGTCGACGACCGGGGACACCTCTGGGCGATCGCCGTCGACGAGACCGGCACGCTCCGGATCGGAGGTCACGAGATCGGCGCCGGGCATCCGACGTTCGTGATCGCCGAGATCGGCAACAACCACAACGGATCCGTCGATCTCGCCAAGCGGCTCGTGGATCTGGCGGTCGAGGCCGACGCCGACGCGGTGAAGTTCCAGCTGCGCGACATGGACGCGCTGTACCGGCAGCGCGGCGCCGCCAGCTCCGGCGAGGACCTCGGCGTGCAGTACACGCTCGACCTGCTGCGCCGGTTCTCGCTGCCCGCGGAGAGCCTGTTCGAGGTGTTCGACCACGCCCGCGCCGCCGGCGTCGACGTGATGTGCACCCCGTGGGACGCGCCGAGCGTGCAGGCGCTCGCCGACTACGGCATCCCCGCGATGAAGATCGCCTCGGCGGACCTCACGAACCACGCGCTGATCCTCGACGCGGCGGGGCGCGGGGTGCCGCTCGTGCTCTCGACGGGCATGTCGCGGGAGAGCGAGATCCTCGAGACCGCGGCGCTGCTGCGCGGTCAGGGGACGCCGTTCGCGCTGCTGCACTGCCAGTCGACGTACCCCGCGCCGTACAAGGACCTCAACCTCAGCTACCTCGACCGGCTCGCCGAGATCGGTCAGGGCGTGGTCGGCTACTCCGGGCATGAACGCGGCTGGCATGTGCCCGTGGCCGCCGTCGCGCGCGGGGCGCACATCATCGAGAAGCACTTCACCGTGGACCGCACGATGGAGGGCAACGACCACACGGTCTCCCTGCTGCCGGACGAGTTCCGGATCATGGTCGCGCAGATCCGCGACATCGAGGCGTCGATGGGATCCGGATCCCCGCGCACGGTCTCCACGGGCGAGCAGATGAACCGGGTGACCCTGGCGAAGTCGCTCGTCGCTGCGCGTCCGCTCCCCGCCGGCACCGTGATCGCGGAGGCGGACGTGTCCGTGAAGAGCCCGGGACGCGGGCTGCAGCCCAACGCCCTTCCGCAGCTGCTCGGCCGCACGCTGCAGCGGGACCTGGCGGACGGCGACTTCTTCTTCGACGGGGACCTGCGCGACGCCGCGCCCGCCGGGCGGCCCTTCGCGTTCCGCCGGCCGTGGGGGCTGCCGGTCCGCTACCACGACGCCTCCGCGCTGCGGGCGCAGTCGAACCCGGACTTCCTCGAGTTCCACTTCTCGTACAAGGACCTCGAGGTGTCGCCGGAGGACGTGTTCGCCGAGCGGCTGCCGATCGCGTTCACGACGCACCTGCCCGACCTCTTCGCGGGCGACTTCCTGGTGGACCTCGCCTCCGCGGATCCGGAGATCTGGGAGCGCTCGATCCGGGAGGTGCAGCGCACGATCGACATCACCCGGGATCTCCGCCGCTGGTTCACCGCCGAGGCGGATCCGGTCATGGTCGTGACGATGGGGGGCTTCACGAAGGACCGGCACCTGCCGCCGTCCGCGCGCGGTCCGAAGTACGCCCGCGTCGCCGACGCGCTCGCCCGGCTCGACACCGGCGGAGTGCGGGTGGCCGCGCAGACGCTTCCGCCGTATCCGTGGCTCATGGGCGGCCAGCAGTTCCACAACCTGTTCGTGGATCCGCGCGACACCGCGCGCTTCGCCGCGGAGACCGGCACCCCGCTGGTCTTCGACGCCTCGCACACGAAGCTCGCCACGACCTGGCTCGGCATGGCGTTCTCGGAGGCGGTCGACCTGCTCGCGCCGCACACGATCCACCTGCACCTCGTGGACGCGACCGGGGTCGACGGCGAGGGCGTGCAGGTGGGGGAGGGCGACATCGACTGGCCGGCGTTCGGGGCGCAGCTGGATGCGCTCCTGCCCGGGGTCACGTTCATCCCGGAGATCTGGCAGGGGCACGTGGACAACGGCGCGGGCTTCTGGATCGCGCTCGACCGGCTGGAGGCATGGTTGTGAGGATCGGCTTCCTCACCCCGTGGCGGACGGACGACCCGGGGGCGTGGTCGGGGATCATCCGCCCGATGCTCGGCGCGCTCACCGAGGTCGCCGACGTCGTGCCGGTCTCCACGCACGATGTGCCGGCGGCGCCGCTCGACCGGGCGGCGGCGCGGCTTTCGCGGCGGAAGTATCTGTGGGACTTCGGGCTGGCGACCGCCCGCGCCCGCGGACGCGCGGCCGCGGAGAGGCTGCGGGCCGCGCAGGTCGACGTCGTGTTCGCCGCGGCGGCCTCGGTCGACGTCGCCCGGCTGGGCGGATCCGTGCCGGTGGTCCAGTACGTGGACGCCGCGTTCGACGACCTGAGGGACCGCTATTCCGTGTTCACGGGGCTGAGCCGGCTGTCGGCGGTGCAGATGCGAAGGATCGGGACGCTGGCGGCGCGGCGCACGGCCGGATACGTGGCGGCCTCGCAGTGGGCTGCGGACGGTCTCGTGCGGGCGGGGGCGGATCCGGCTCGCGTGGTCGTCGCGCCGCCGGGAGCGGCGATCACGCCGCGTGCGGGGATGGACCGCGGCGCCGCGGAGGCGCCGCTTCGGGCGCTGGTCGTCGCGAGCGATTGGGAGCGCAAGGGCGGCGACCGCGCGCTCGCCGCAGTGGCCGAGGCGCGGGCGGCGGGAGCGGACATCGTGCTCACCGTGATCGGATCCGCGCCCTCGCTTCCCGACGACGTGCGCGCACCGGGTCGGCTCGGCGCGGACGCGCTCTCCGCCGAATACGCGCGCGCCGACGTGCTGCTCGAACTCGCCCGCGCGAACGCCGCCGGGGTCACCCTCACGGATGCGGCGGCGCACGGGCTGCCGGCGATCGCGACCGACGTCGGCGGCGTGGCGAGCATCGTGGCGGAGGGGCGCAGCGGATGGCTCGTCCCCGACGACGCGGCGAGCTCCGCGGCGGCGGCACGGCTCGCCGCGCTCGGCGGCGGCGCGTGGGGCGGCGTCTCGCGCGCGACCGCCGCCGCCTGGTACGCCGAGGGGCTGGACTGGGCGAGGTGGGGCGAACGGGTGGCCGCGCTCTGCCTGAGGGTGCGCGAGGAGGCGGCGCGATGAGCGGGCCGCGCGCCAGCATCGTGGTCCCGACCCGGGGCGGGGCGACGCGCCTGCTGCACCTGCTGGACGCGCTCCGCGCGCAGACGGAGAGCTCGTGGGAGGCGATCGTCGTGATCGACGGCGATGTCGACGAATCCGCCGCGGTGATCGATCTGGCGGCGGGCGAACTGCCCGTGCGCGCCCTCGTCCTGCCGGAGAACCGGGGCAGATCCGCCGCGCTCGACGCGGGGTTCGCCGAGGCGCGCGGCGGGGTCCTCATCCGCTGCGACGACGACCTCCGCCCCGGGCCGGACTACGTGGCGGCGCACCTCGCCCGGCACGCGGGGGCGGCGTGCGGCGTGGTCGGGCTGTATCGCAACGTGTTCCCGCCGACGCCGTATGCGCGCGTGTACGGGGCGCCGCGCGACGAGCGGTTCCGCGCCGAGGCCTACGCCGCACCCGCCGACCGCCGCTGGAGGTA
>NZ_NCKN01000027.1 GCF_002257455.1 Microbacterium sp. 13-71-7 | reverse complement strand
GATCCGCGGCGCTCGGTCGCCACCTGGTCCCGTGCCGCGTCGCGCTCCGCCGTGGTCGCGGCGAGCAGTCGCTCGGCGCGCTGAAGGCGCCGCTCGGCGAACGTGCGCGGCGCGCCGGTGTCGCGATCCTCGCCGTCCTCGACGCCGGTGATGATCCAGGCGCTCGCGAGCAGCACGACCTGCGCGGACAGGTTGAGCCACAGCAGCAGAGCGATGAGCGCCGCGAAGGAGGCGAGCAGCGGGTTCGACGAGGCGCCGCCGACGAACAGGGTGGACAGCTGCTGCAGCACCAGCAGACCGAGCCCGCCGAGGGCGGCTCCCGCCCAGAGCGTGCGGGCTCGGGTGCGCACGCCCGAGAGCACCGAGAACAGTGCGGCGATGAGCGCGGTGTCGAGCGCGAACACGATGAGGAGCGACAGGATCCGCTCGGTCCACGCGGTCGCCGAGGAGTGGCGGAGGCCCAGCAGGTCGGCGATCTGGTCGAGCCCCACCGAGCCGACCACCGTGGCGGCCGCGCTGAGCGCGAACCCGAGCCCGATGCCGGCAGCCAGCGCGAGGTTGCGGCCGATCACCCAGTACCACTGGACGTCGTCGGCGAGAGCGCCCGCGAGCGTGCGCAGGGCGATGCGCAGCGATCCGATCGCGCCCAGCGCTGCGCCGACGAGGCCGGCGAGCGAGACGATCCCCGCGATCGACAGCCCGGCGGGGGCGGTGATCTTCTGCGGGTCGATGAGGCCCCCGGACCCGACGAGCCCCGGCACGGCGGCGTCGACCACCCGCACGAGCGCGGCGAGAGCCTCGGGGTTGCCGGCCAGCCACAGCCCCGCGGCGGAGAAGCCCAGCAGTACGGCGGCGAAGAGGCTGAACAGTGCGCGGTAGGTGATCCCGTCGGCCAGCGCGGGGCCGTGCTTCTCGGAGTACAGCAGCCAGACGCGCGCGACGCGCCAGCGCAGCACGCGCGCGAGCACGGCGTTGATCGTGCGCGGGAGCCACGGCTTCTGCGCCTGCGCGCCCTCGGATGCGGTGGGAGTGCCCATGCCCCGAGCGTAGCGATCCACTTCCGAGTCGTCCCCGTGAGGGGAGGCCATGGGGTGCGCTGACGGGGACGACCCGGACGTGGGGGAGCCGGAGCTCTGGGGTGTCTCCGTGGGGCGTCGGCGAGGAGCGTCGGCGAGTGCACGGGTCGCCGGGCGGGCCGTCTGCTGCCGAGTGCACGGCTTGCGCGCGAGTGCACGGGATGCTGGCGCGAGGATCCGGTGCACTCGGCGGGATCCGGTGCGGTCGCGAGTGCACGGCATGTCGCCGGGCGGACCGTCTGCTGCCGAGCGCACGGCTTGCGCCCGAGTGCACGGGATCCTGGCGCGAGGATCCGGTGCACTCGACAGGATCCGGTGCATTCGGCGGGATCCGGTGCATTCGGCGGGATCGGCGCCGGCCCGCCCGAGCCGCCCGGCATGCGGCGCTTCTCCGGCCCGGCCCGCCGTCCCTCGGCGTCACACCCGTCGGGGCGGGCCGGCGCCGTGCTTTAGAATTCTCAGAACTCGGCACGCTCTGGGCCGGGCTCGAACACCCGAGACACCCACGACGATTGGTGCCCTGTGCTATCCGCATCGCCCGACGACGCGCTCGCCCCGGAATGGCTGAAGGAACCGGCCGATCCGAACGATCTCGCCCCGGGGGTGTGGCCGGCCTCCGCGCGGCGCGACGCCGACGGAGAGCTCGAGCTCGGCGGCGTCGGAGTCGCCGAGCTGCGTGCCCGTTTCGGAACACCCCTCTACGTGCTCGACGAGGCCGAGGTGCGCGCCCATGCGGCCCGCATCAAGAGCGCATTCGACGTCGCGGCGGCCGCCCACGGCACCAAGGCGCGCGTCTACTACGCGGGCAAGGCGTTCCTCAGCACCGAGATCGCGCGCTGGGTGACCCAGGAGGGCCTGCGCGTCGACGTCTGCAGCCGCGGTGAGCTGGAGATCGCGCTCGCCGCCGGCGTCAAGCCGTCCCGGATCGGCTTCCACGGCAACAACAAGAGCGTCTCCGAGCTCGAGCGCGCGGTCGAGGTCGGCGTCGGCACGATCATCCTCGACTCCGCGATCGAGATCGAGCGCCTCGGCGCGATCGCCGAGCGCCGCAGCGGCACGGGCTCGGACGGATACGTCCAGGGCGTGCTGCTCCGCGTGAACAGCGGCGTGCACGCCGAGACCCACGACTTCCTCGCCACCGCGCACGAGGATCAGAAGTTCGGCACCTCGCTCGAGGCGGCGCCCGCACTCGTCGAGAGGATCCGCGAGATCCCGAGCCTGAAGCTGCGCGGACTGCACTGCCACATCGGATCCCAGATCTTCGGATCCGCCGGTTTCGCCGAGTCCGCGTCGCGCGTGGTCGATCTGCACGCCGAGCTGCGCGAGGGCGGGGAGCTGCCCCTGCTCAACCTCGGCGGCGGCTTCGGCATCGCGTACACCGCGGCCGACGACCCGACCCCCATCGAGGAGCTCGCGACCGCGATCGTCGAGGCCGTCGCCCGCGAGTGCGAGGTGCGCGGGATCCCGATCCCCACGCTCGCGTTCGAGCCGGGCCGCGCGGTCATCGGTCAGGCCGGCGTCACCCTGTACGAGGTCGGCACCACCAAGGAGGTGTCGCTCGGCGAGCGCGGGGAGCGGCTCTACGTGAGCGTCGACGGGGGCATGAGCGACAATGCTCGGCCCGCCCTGTACGGCGCTCAGTACTCCGCGCGGATCGCCTCCCGCGAGGGCACGGGCGCACCGGTGCTCGCGCGCGTCGTGGGCTCGCACTGCGAATCGGGGGACATCGTCGTCGATCACGAGTACCTCCCCTCCGACGTCACCCCGGGCGACCTGCTCGCGGTGCCGGCGACCGGCGCATACTGTCACGCGCTGTCCAGCAACTACAACCACACCCCGCGCCCCGCGGTCGTCGCCGTGCGCGACGGCCAGGCGCGGGTGATCGTCCGGGGGGATTCCCTCGACGACCTCCTCTCCCGCGACGCCGGCATCGCCGCTCGCCGGACGAAGGCATCCACCGGCGCTCGCGCCGGAGAAGGAGAAGCATGACGGAACTCGACGGCCTCCGCCGCACCCTCCGCGTCGCCCTGCTCGGGGCGGGATCCGTGGGATCCCAGGTCGCGCGCCTGCTCCTCGAGCACCAGGGCGACCTCGCCGAGCGCAGCGGCGCACGGCTCGAGCTCGCGGGGATCCTGGTCCGCGACGTCGACGCGCCGCGCGATGCGGAGCTTCCGCGCGAGCTGCTCACGACCGACGCCGAGGCGCTGATCCAGAGCGCGGACATCGTGATCGAGCTCATGGGCGGGATCGAGCCGGCGCGCGGCTACGTGCTCCAGGCGCTGCGCAGCGGAGCGGACGTCGTCACCGGCAACAAGGCCCTGCTCGCCACGCACGGCGCGGAGATCTTCGAGGCCGCGGATCAGGTCGGCGCCTCCGTGTCGTACGAGGCCGCGGTCGCCGCGGCGATCCCGATCATCCGCCCGCTGCGCGACTCGCTCGCCGGCGACCGCATCAAGCGCATCTTCGGCATCGTCAACGGCAGCACGAACTACATCCTCGACTCCATGGACCGCCAGGGCCTGAGCGCCGAGGAGGCGCAGCGGATCGCCACCGAGCTCGGCTATCTCGAGGCGGATCCCTCGCTCGACCTCGAGGGGTACGACGCGGCGCAAAAGGCCGCGATCCTGGCCAGCCTCGCGTTCCACACACAGGTCTCGATCGACGACGTGCACCGCCAGGGCATCGAGTCGGTCACGGCCGACATGATCGCCGACGCCCGCCGCGCCGGCTACGTCATCAAGCTGCTCGCCGTGTGCGAGCGCCTGCCCGAGGACGGCGGGGACGCCGTCTCGGTGCGCGTCTATCCCGCGCTGATCGACCGGGAGCATCCGATGGCGAGCGTGCACGGCGGCAACAACGCCGTGTTCGTGGAGGCGGAGGCCGCGGGCCCGCTCATGTTCTACGGCGCGGGCGCGGGCGGGGTGCAGACCGCCTCGGCCGTGCTCGGCGACGTCGTCTCCGCCGCGCGCCGGCACATCGCCGGCGGCGTGGGCGTCGGGGAGTCCGCCAGGCAGAGCCTGCCGATGGCGCCGTTCGGCCACATCACCACGCGCTACCAGATCACGATCGAGGTCGCCGACGTCACCGGCGTGCTCGCGACGGTGGCCGGGATCCTCAGCGACCACGGCGTCTCCATCGCGACCGCGCTGCAGACGATCGAGCGGGGTGAGGAGAGCAGCACGGCCCGCCTCGTGATCGGCACCCACCGCGCCACGGAGGAGGCGCTCAGTGAGACCGTCGCCCGTCTCGCCGACAGCGACGCGGTCACGCGCGTGCTCTCGGTGCTGCGCGTCGAGGGGGAGTGACGTGAGCGCGACCACCGGTCCGATGCCGGGGCGCACCGTAGAGGTGCGCGTCCCCGCCACGAGCGCCAACCTCGGTCCCGGGTTCGACACCCTGGGCCTCGCGCTCAGCATGTACGACGAGCTCGAGGTCACGGCCCTCGAGCCGGGCCTGCTCGAGGTCGAGGTCTCCGGATCCGGCGCGGACGAGATCGCCCGCGACGCGTCCAACCTCGTCGTCCGCTCGATCGCGCACGTCTTCGCCGACGTGGGCGTGGCGATGCCGGGGATCCGGCTGATCGCGCGCAACGGTGTGCCGCACGGGCGGGGCCTCGGCTCCTCCGGCGCCGCGGTGGCCGCGGGCGTCCTGGCGGCGCAGGGGCTGCTAGCGGGGATCGTCGAACTCGACGACGCCGCGCTGCTGCGCCTCGCGACGGAGCTCGAGGGGCATCCGGACAACGTGGCGCCCGCCCTGTTCGGCGGTCTGACGATCGCGTGGACGGCCGCGCGCGGCCCGCAGCACAAGAAGCTGCTCGTGCACCGCGGCGTGTCGCCGCTCGTGCTCGTGCCCGGCTACACGATGTCGACCAAGGCGGCGCGCAGCCTGCAGCCGGAGCAGGTGCCGAGCGAGGACGCGGTGTTCAACGTCTCCCGCTCCGCCCTGCTCATCGCCGCGCTCACCCAGAGCCCCGATGTGCTGTTGGACGCGACGGACGACCGGCTGCACCAGGACTACCGCGCCCCCGCGATGCCCGAGACGAACCGGCTCGTGCGCGCCCTGCGCGCGGAGGGTTTCGCGGCGGTCGTCTCCGGCGCCGGACCCAGCGTGCTGGTGCTGTGCGACGGGCCGGGGAGCCGCCTCGAGGCGGTGCGGATCGCCGACGCGGTCACGGACACTCCGTGGATCCCGCAGATGGTCGCCGTCGATGTGCGAGGTGGTACAGTGAGGGAACGAGCGGAGGGTTCTTCGTCACAATCGTGATCCCGACCCGCGACGCACTTCCCGCGTCAGCCGCACAGCACCCGAAACCGCAGGATGAGCCGGTCACCGAGCTCTATACGTGCGTGTTCCCCGGGTGGCATGCAGGGGACAGCCTGTTCTCGGCATGATCGTGCGGTCGCGCCCCGGCATCTGCCGTGTGCGCGTCGAAATACCCACGACTTACAAGAGGAGTACTCGTGGAGACTATCTCCGAGACCCAGATCGACACCTCGGCTCCGGCCGATCAGGCGTCCGCCCAGGACGCACCCAAGGCGCCGCGCAAGCGCGCCCCGCGCCGTGCCACCACGGCGACGGCTGCAGCGAAGGCCGCCGAGGCCGCGGAGTCCGCGCCCGCAGCCGCCGAGGCCGCACCTGCCGCCGACGCTCCGGCCGAGGCCGCGCCGAAGGCGAAGGCTCCGCGCCGCAGCCGGGCGAAGAAGGCCGAGGACGCTCCGGCCGACACGGCTGCCGCCGAGGCCGCTCCCGCCGCGGAGGCGCCCGCCGCCGAGGCTCCGGCCGAGGCCGCGCCGAAGGCGAAGGCTCCGCGCCGCAGCCGTGCGAAGAAGACCGACGACGCTCCGGCCGAGGCCGCGGCGGACGCTCCGGCCGAGGTCGCGTCGGAGCCCGCAGTGAAGGAGGCGCCCGTCGAGTCGGCGTCCGCCGACGCGCAGCCGGCGGACAACTCCGCCGAGAGCGGCGAGGAGACGAGCGGGCGCAGCCGCAGCCGTTCCCGCTCGCGCAGCCGCAACCGCAACGGCGGGCAGGACGGCCAGAGCAGCGGTGGCCAGAACGGTCAGCAGAACGGCAACCAGGGCAACCAGGGCGGCCGTGGCGGCGCCCAGGACATCGATGAGGACGGCGGCAGCGCCCGCAGCCGCCAGCGCAACAAGCGCCGTGGCGGCACGAACCAGAACATCGACGAGTTCGAGACCGAGATCGGCGAGGACGACGTCCTCATCCCGATCGCCGGCATCCTCGACGTGCTCGACAACTACGCCTTCGTGCGCACCACCGGCTACCTGTCCGGCCCCAGCGACGTGTACGTCTCGCTCGGCCAGGTCAAGAAGTACAACCTGCGCAAGGGCGACGCCGTCGTCGGCGCGATCAAGCAGCCCCGCGAGGGCGAGCAGCAGGGGCGTCAGAAGTACAACGCGCTGGTCAAGGTCGACTCGATCAACGGCCTGAGCACGGACGACGCCGCGAACCGCGTCGAGTTCTCCGCGCTGACCCCGCTCTACCCGCAGGAGCGCCTGCGCCTGGAGACCGCGCCGGAGAAGCTCACGCAGCGCATCATCGACCTCGTCGCCCCGATCGGCAAGGGCCAGCGCGGACTCATCGTCGCGCCCCCGAAGGCCGGCAAGACGATCGTGCTGCAGCAGATCGCCAACGCGATCGCGCAGAACAACCCCGAGGTGCACCTCATGGTCGTGCTCGTCGACGAGCGCCCCGAAGAGGTCACCGACATGCAGCGCACGGTCAAGGGCGAGGTCATCGCCTCGACCTTCGACCGCCCCGCGGAGGACCACACCACGGTCGCCGAGCTCGCGATCGAGCGCGCCAAGCGCCTCGTCGAGCTGGGCCGCGACGTGGTCGTGCTGCTCGACTCGATCACCCGCCTCGGCCGCGCGTACAACATCGCCGCTCCCGCCTCCGGCCGCGTGCTCACCGGTGGCGTGGACGCTTCGGCGCTCTACCCGCCGAAGCGCTTCTTCGGCGCCGCGCGCAACATCGAGAACGGCGGATCGCTCACGATCCTCGCGACCGCGCTGGTGGAGACCGGATCCAAGATGGACGAGGTCATCTTCGAGGAGTTCAAGGGCACCGGCAACAGCGAGCTGCGCCTCAGCCGCGCGCTGGCCGACAAGCGGATCTTCCCGGCCGTGGACGTCAACGCGTCCTCGACCCGCCGCGAGGAGATGCTGCTGAGCCCCGACGAGGTCAAGATCACCTGGAAGCTGCGCCGCGCCCTCGCCGGGCTCGACCCGCAGCAGGCCCTCGAGGTCGTCCTCGGCAAGCTCAAGGAGACCGACTCGAACGTCGAGTTCCTGCTGCAGATGCAGAACGCGCAGCTGGGCAAGCCGGCCTCCGGCACCGGCCACAGCCACGCGTCCGAGAACAGCATCCGCTGATCCGCGCCGTCTGAACCAGGGATCCGGTCGTCATGTTCGAGCAGGTCGAGTCGCTGCGCGACGAGCACCGCAGGGTGGAGAGGGAGCTCTCCGACCCCGAGGTGCACGCCGACGCCGCACGGGCGAAGCGGGTCAACCGCCGCTACGCCGAGCTCAGCCGCATCGTGAAGGCGCATGACGACTGGATCGCCGCGGGCGAGGACCTCGAGACCGCGCGGGAGTTTGCCCGCGAGGACGAGTCCATCGCGGCGGAGATCCCGGCCATGGAGGAGGGCCTCCAGGCCGCGCAGGAGAAGCTCCGGCGCCTGCTGATCCCTCGGGATCCGGACGACGCGCGCGACGTGATCATGGAGATCAAGGCGGGGGAGGGCGGAGCCGAATCCGCCCTCTTCGCCGCCGATCTGCTGCGCATGTACGTGCAGTACGCCGCCTCGAAGGGGTGGAAGACCGAGCTCCTGGAGCGCACCGAGTCGGATCTCGGCGGCTACAAGGACGTGCAGGTCGCGATCAAGGGATCCTCGACCGACCCCTCCCAAGGAGTGTGGGCGCACCTCAAGTACGAGGGCGGCGTGCACCGGGTGCAGCGCGTCCCGGCGACGGAGTCGCAGGGACGCATCCACACGTCCACCACGGGCGTGCTGGTGTTCCCCGAGGTCGATGAGCCCGACGAGATCGCGATCAACCAGAACGACCTCAAGATCGACGTGTTCCGCTCCTCCGGTCCCGGAGGGCAGTCGGTGAACACGACCGACTCCGCCGTGCGTATCACGCACGTGCCGACGGGGATCGTCGTCTCGATGCAGAACGAGAAGTCTCAGCTGCAGAACCGCGAGGCGGCCATGCGCGTGCTGCGCGCCCGGCTGCTCGCGAGGCAGCAGGAGGAGCCCGACGCCGCGGCCTCCGACGCGCGCCGCTCGCAGATCCGCGGCATGGACCGCTCAGAGCGGATCCGCACCTACAACTTCCCCGAGAACCGGATCGCGGATCACCGCACCGGCTTCAAGGCCTACAACCTCGACCAGGTCATGGACGGGGCGCTCGAGCCGATCATCGAGTCCGCGATCCACGCGGACGAGGAAGCCCAGCTCGCCGCCCTCGGCACCGAGGGCTGACCGCGGCGCGCGGTCGCGGACCGCGTGTCACCAGGCGCCGCGGGTGGGCGTGCGACCGTCCCTCGCGTCCTGCGGCAGCGCCATCTCCGCGCGCATCCCCAGCAGGCGCACCGCCCGGTCGGGAGCGATCCGGGCGATGAGCTCCTTCGCCTTCTCGAGGACGACGCCGCGGTCCGCGGTCTCCGCGATCCGCTTCGTGAACGTCTTCGTCGTGAACGGCGCGTAGCGCACCTTGAGCCCGAGGCCGATGACGGGACGACCGTCCTCCGCGACGTCGTCCAGGACCTGCTCGAGCAGCGTCAGCGCTGCCTGCTCGATCTCCGCGCGGTCGGAGAGGTCGGTCTGGTAGGTGGTCTCGCGGCTGTGCCCGCGGGGGACCCAGGGCGTGTCGTCCACGACCGCGGATCCGCCGCCGCGGCCGAGCTCCCGGTACCAGAGGCCCATCCGCGGGCCGAACTCGCTCGGCAGCGCCTCCTCCGGCGCCGCGGCGAGCTCGGCGACCGTGCGGACGCCGAGCGCGAGCAGGCGTTTCGAGACCTTCGCGCCCACGCCCCACAGCTCTATCGCCGCGCGCTCGCCCATCACCTCGTCCCAGTTCTCGGCGGTGAGCCGGAACACGCCCTGCGGCTTGCCGAAGCCGGTGGCGATCTTCGCGCGCACGAGCGTGTCGCCGATCCCCACGCTGCAGTGCAGCCGGGTGCGATCCAGGACGGCCTGCTGCAGGCGGCGGGCGTAGACCTCCGGCTCGTCCGTCTCGACGCCCACGAACGCCTCGTCCCAGCCGAGCACCTGCACCACCGCGCCCGGCTGCTCCCGCAGGACCGACATGACCTCGGCGGAGGCGGCCAGATACGCGGGCGCGTCCACGGGAAGGATCACCGCATCCGGCACCTTGCGGGCGGCGATCCGCAACGGCATCCCGGATCCGACGCCGAACGCACGGGCCTCGTAGGACGCGGTCGACACCACGGCGCGCGCGGTGGGATCGCCGCGCCCGCCCACGATGACGGGCAGCCCGGCGAGTTCGGGACGGCGCAGCACCTCGACGGCCGCGATGAACTGGTCGAGGTCCACGTGGAGCACCCAGCGCATGCCCCCGACAGTACGCGGCGCGAGCCCGGCGCGCACCCGTCCCGCGCTATGCTCCGGCTATGGGCCTCTTCTTCACGCGCACCCTGATCTTCCTGGCCTCGTCGGCGATCGGCCTCATCGTGGCGGATCTTCTGCTGACGGGCTTCACGATCGAGTGGAGCAAGTGGTGGGGCTTCGTGTTGTGCGTCCTCATCTTCACGGTGCTGCAGAGCCTGCTCGCCCCGTGGATCACCTCGATGGCCAACCGCTACGCGCCGGCCCTGCTCGGCGGGATCGGCATCATCTCCACCTTCGTGGCGCTGCTCATCGTCGTGCTGCTGCCCATCGGGGGCCTGCGGATCACCGATGCGCTCGGCTGGATCCTCGGACCGGTCATCGTCTGGATCATCACCGCGGTGTGCACGGTCGTGCTGCCGCTGCTGCTGATCAAGCGCGAGGTGCGCGAGGCGGCCGCGCTCAAGGCCGCGGCCAAGAAGCGCTGATCGCCGCTCAGATCGAGTAGTCGGGGACCGACAGGATCCTCGCCGTGTTCTCGCCCTCCACACGGGGCCTTGCCCTCGCGGGGACACCGGTGAGCACCGAATCCGCGGGCGCGTCCTTCGTCACCACGGCGTTCGCGCCGATCGCGGAGCGCGCTCCGATGACCACGGGGCCGAGGATCTTCGCACCGGCGCCGACCACGACGCCGTCCTCGAGGGTGGGGTGGCGCTTGCCCGCATCGCGGGTGCGGCCGCCGAGCGTCACGCCGTGGTACAGCATCACGTCGTCGCCGACCTCCGCGGTCTCCCCGATCACGACGCCCATGCCGTGATCGATGAAGAAGCGGCGCCCGATCGTGGCGCCGGGGTGGATCTCGACACCGGTGAGCCAGCGCGCGACCTGTGACCCCATGCGGGCCGGGAAGCGCCAGCCGCGCGTCCAGAGGGCGTGGTTCAGCCGGTGCGCCCAGATGGCGTGCAGGCCGGGGTAGAGCAGTGCGATCTCGAGTCCGCCGCGTGCGGCGGGGTCGCGGAGCCGGGCGGAGGCGATGTCCTCGCGCATCCGCCCGGCCCACGCCATGCCGGAGTGGGGCATCAGTCCTCGCGCAGGTCCTCGAACAGGGCCGTGGACAGGTAGCGCTCGCCGGTGTCCGGAGCGATCACGACGATGGTCTTGCCTGCGCTCTCGGGGCGCGCGGCCACCTTCAGCGCCTGGGCGACGGCGGCCCCGGCGGAGATGCCGACCAGCAGGCCCTCCTTGGCGGCCAGGTCGCGGGCGGTGGAGAGGGACTCCTCGAAGCCCGCGGTGATGATCTCGTCGATGACGTCGCGATCCAGGATCGCGGGGACGAAGTTGGGGCCGATGCCCTGGATCTTCGCGGGGCCGGGGTGGCCCTCGCTGAGCAGCGGCGAGTCGGTCGGCTCGACAGCGATCACGATCACCTCGGGGTTGGCCGCCTTGAGCGCCTGACCGGTGCCGGTGATCGTGCCGCCGGTGCCGACGCCGGCGATGAAGACGTCGACGTTCCCGTCGGTGTCGCGCAGGATCTCCTGCGCCGTGGTCTCGCGGTGGATCTGCGGGTTCGCGGCGTTCTCGAACTGGCGGGCCCAGACGGCGCCCGGCGTCTCCGCGATGATCTCCTGCAGCTTCTCGATCGCGCCCTTCATGCCCAGCGTGGGGTCGGTCAGCACGAGCTCCGCGCCGAACGCCTTCAGCAGCACGCGGCGCTCCTTCGACATCGACGCGGGCATCGTCAGGATCACGCGGTAGCCGCGCGCCGCACCGACCATGGCCAGGGCGATGCCGGTGTTGCCGCTGGTCGCCTCGACGATCGTGCCGCCGGGCTTGAGCTCGCCGGAGGCCTCTGCGGCGTCGACGATGGCGATGCCGATGCGGTCCTTGACGCTCGATGCCGGGTTGAAGGACTCGAGCTTGACCAGCACCGTGGCGTCGAGGCCCTCGGTGACGTGGTTCAGCTTGACGAGCGGGGTGTTGCCGAACGTGCTGGTGATGTCGGAGTGGATGCCTGCCATGACTGACCTTTCGATGGGCGCACTTCTTCGCTGATGCCACGGCCCCGTCCCGCTTCGGAGGAGGACCCGATCGAGCACAGCCTAGGGCGACGGCATGTGCGGCCGGTGAATGTGACGCCCGCATTACGCTGGGGGTCTATGTCCGCGCCTCTTGCCGATGCCCTCCGCCATGCCGCTGCCGCCCTCGGCGACGCCGGCGTCCCGGATCCCTCCGTCGACGCCGAGCTGCTCGTCGGGCACGTCCTGGGACTCGGCCGCGGCGGCGTGCAGGCCGCGACGATCCGCGGCGACGTGCTGACCGACGAGGACGAGACGGCGCTGGCCGGGCTCGTCGCCCGCAGGGCCGCCAGGGAGCCGCTGCAGCATCTCACCGGCACCGCCCCCTTCCGCCACCTCGAGCTGGCGGTGGGCCCCGGCGTGTTCGTGCCGCGGCCCGAGACCGAGATCGTCGCGCAGTTCGCGATCGACGCGCTCCTCGCCGCCGCCTCGCCCGCCCCGATCGGCGTCGATCTTTGCACGGGGTCCGGGGCGATCGCGCTCGCGCTCGCGACCGAGGTGCCGCACGCGCGGGTACACGCCGTCGAGCTCTCGCCCGAGGCGCACGCCTGGGCGCTGCGGAACACCGCGGGGCAGGAGAACCTCTCTCTCGTCCTCGGCGACCTCTCGGCCGCGCTCACGGAGCTCGACGGCACCGTGGACGTCGTCATCTCCAATCCGCCGTACGTGCCGGACGACGCCATCCCGCGCGATCCGGAGGTGCGTCTGCACGATCCGGCGCTCGCGCTCTACGGCGGGCCGGACGGGCTCGACGTCGTGCGCGCGATCAGCCGGCGCGCGTGGGCGCTGCTGCACCCCGGCGGCACCCTCGTGCTCGAGCATGCGGAGGTGCAGGGCGCCGCGATCAGGGAGCTCCTGGCACAGGACGGCTGGCACGCCGCCGCGACGCACAGGGACCTCACCCACCGGGACCGCGCCACGACGGCACTCCGCCCCTAGCCTGATGCGCCGGGGCGGGGCGCCCGTCGACGACGGGCATGCGGTGATTCGCGAGCCCGCTCAGGGCGCACCGGGTCGCGCCCCGTAGACTGGGCCGGTCATGTCCTCAGTCTTCGATAGCCGCGACGCGGATCAGATCCTCACCGGTATGCGCCAGGCCCGTCTGGCCATCGGCCGCGGAGAGCTGGTCGTGCTCCCCACCGACACCGTCTACGGCGTGGGCGCCGACGCCTTCAGCCCCGCCGCCGTGCAGCGCCTGCTCGACGCCAAGGGGCGAGGCCGCCAGCAGCCGCCCCCCGTCCTGGTCGGCAGCACCGCCACCCTCGCCGCCCTCGTGGAGACCGTGCCGGAGCCCGTGCAGCGCCTGGTCGACGAGTTCTGGCCCGGCGGCCTCACGATCGTGCTGCCCTCGCAGCCGTCCCTGGTCTGGGATCTCGGCGAGACCCACGGCACGGTCGCGGTGCGCATGCCCGACCATCGCGTCGCGCTCGCACTGCTCGAGGAGACGGGGCCGCTCGCCGTGTCCAGCGCGAACCTCACCGGCGAGCCCGCCGCGGTCGAGCTCGACCAGGCCAAGGGCATGCTCGGCGACAGCGTCGAGGTCTACCTGGACGCCGGCCCCTCGGCGCGCGGCATCGCCTCGACGATCATCGACGCCACCTCGCTGGTCCGCCCCGGGGGCGACGACGCCAAGGTACGGGTGCTCCGCGAGGGCGCGATCTCCCGCGAAGAGCTCGCCCGCGTGCTCGGGGACCTGCTCGACGAGCAGCCCTGATCCCGGGCGGAGGAGAACGACGACGTGAAGCAGTACCTGTTCACCGTGATCCTCACGGCAGCCGTGACCCTGGCCTGCTCGTGGGCGGTGTGGCAGCTCAGCCTGCGGTTCAAGCTGTATCCGGGGATCCGCGAGCGCGATGTGCACACCACGCCGACGCCGCGGCTCGGGGGAGTGGCGATGCTGCTCGGCATCCTCGCCGCCTTCGCCGCCAGCGCGGCGAGTCCGTTCTTCCACATCATCTGGGCGAAGCCGCTGACGATGTGGTCGGTGCTCGGCGCGGTCCTGCTCATCGCGATCGTCGGCGTGATCGACGATCTGTGGGATCTGGACTGGATGATCAAGCTCGGTGCGCAGTTCCTGGCGGCCGGGCTGGTCACGATCGTGGGCGGTCTGCAGATCGCCTCGCTGCCGCTCGCCGAGCCCGTGATCGGATCCAGCTGGCTGAGCATCGTGATCACGATGTTCGCGATCGTCATCGTCATGAACGCCGTGAACTTCATCGACGGCCTCGACGGGCTCGTCGCCGGCGTGTGCCTCATCGCGAACGGCGTGTTCTTCGCCTACTCGTACATCATCGCCCACGACATCGGCCAGTCCAGCTACTTCAGCCTCGCGCCGTTCATCGCGGCCGTGCTGATCGGCGCATGCATCGGCTTCCTGCCGATGAACTGGAGCCCCGCGAAGCTGTTCATGGGCGACTCCGGCGCCCTCGTGATCGGTCTGCTCATGGCGACGAGCGCCGTGGCCATCACCGGCCAGCTGAACCCCGCCGTGCTGCCGAACGCGCAGATCGGCCGCTCCCAGCTGCTCGGCGCGTTCATCCCGATCCTGCTGCCGGTCGTGGTCGTGCTGCTGCCGCTGCTCGACTTCGGCCTCGCCGTGCTGCGCCGCATGGGCGCGGGCAAGTCGCCGTTCTCGCCCGACCGCAAGCACCTGCACCACCGCATGCTGGACCTCGGGCACCGCGGACGCGACGCCGTCCTCATCTTCTACGCCTGGACCGCGATCATCTCCTTCGCCGTGCTGCTGATGTACATCGGCTCGCGGGAGGGATGGTACGGCGAGTACGCGGCCGGTGTGGTCTTCGGCGTCGTCGGGGCCGCGGCGTGCCTCGTCGTCACTCTCATCCCGTCGCGCCCGCGCGCCACCCAGAAGGAATCGAAATGAGCTCCGCGAGCCACCAGCCCTCCTCCGGACCGAACTCCGTCACCAGCACGCCGATCCTGCGCACGGCGCTCATCGCGTCCGGCGCCGCGGCCGTCGTGCTCGGGATCGTCGCCGGGATCATCGGGGGAGTGCTCAAGGGCGCCCCCGGGGTGTGGAGCGGCCTCGTCGGCGCGCTCATCGCGGTGCTCTTCGGCGCGATCACCGCCGCCAGCATCCTCATCGCGAACCGGTGGTTCGGCCAGGAGCTGTACGTGCAGCTCTTCTTCGCGATCGTGATGGGCGGCTGGTTCCTCAAACTCGGGCTGTTCTTCGTGCTCATCCTCGTGCTGCGGGGCCAGCCCTGGCTGGAGCCGGTCATCTTCTTCTGGGCCCTGCTGGCCGGGGTGGTGGTCTCGCTCGCGATCGACGCCGTCGTGTTCCTGAAGATGCGCCTCCCCGTGGTGAGCGACGCGTCCCTGCCGACGGTCGCCCCCGAGGACGTCGCCCCGGGCTCCGGAACCGGCTCCCAGCAGGCTCCGGAGGCGGATTCAGGCAACTCACGGGTCTGATAGGCTGGAACCCGAGCCCGCTCGTTACGCGAGCGCTGCGCTGTGAAGCACATCGACCGACGCCCCGGTAGCCCCCGGTGCCCCGAAGTTGGAGCCCGCGCTGTTTAATCTTGCTGCGACCATGATCCCTCGACTGGCCGACAACGGCGGGTTCCACGGTCCGTCGATCGACGAGTTCTTCCCCGGCGAACTGTTCAACATCTTCGGTCTGACCGTGCACCGCATCACGCTGGTGCAGGCCATCTCGACCCTCGCGATCGTCCTGATCCTCGTGCTCGGCACCCGCCGGATGAAGATCGTCCCCGGCCGCTTCCAGAGCGTCGTCGAGATGGGACTCGACTTCGTCCGCGGCGGCATCGCGCACGACCTGCTCGGCCGCAAGGACGGCGACCGGTTCCTGCCGATCCTCACGACGATCTTCTTCATGACGCTGTTCTTCAACATCACGGGCATCATCCCGTTCCTGAACATCGCCGGATCCAGCGTCGCGGCCGTGCCGCTCACGCTCGCAGTCGTCAGCTACGTGACCTTCATCTACGCGGGTCTCAAGAAGAGTCCGAAGAACTTCTTCAAGAACGCGCTGTTCCCGTCGGGCGTGCCGTGGCCGGTGTACTTCATCGTCACGCCGATCGAGCTCATCTCGACGTTCATCATCCGCCCGGTCACCCTGATGCTGCGACTCCTGATGAACATGGTCGTCGGCCACATGCTGCTCGTGCTGTGCTTCTCGGCGACCTGGTTCTTCTTCTTCACGGCGGGCGGCGGCTGGGCCGCGCTCGGTATCGGAACCCTCGCCTTCGGCGGTGCCTTCACCGCCCTCGAGATCCTGGTCGCCGTCCTCCAGGCCTACGTCTTCACCGTCCTCACCGCGGTCTACATCCAGCTCGCGGTCGCAGAAGAGCACTGACAACAACCCCTGCGGGCGGCGAACCTGCCGCCCACAACGAAAGGAAAAACCCGTGGACGCTACTACGGTTCTCGCAGCAGTCAACGGCAACCTCGCGGCAATCGGCTACGGCCTCGCCGCCATCGGCCCGGCCATCGGCGTGGGCATCGTCGTCGGCAAGACGATCGAGGGTGTCGCCCGTCAGCCCGAGCTGGCCGGTCGCCTGCAGGTTCTGATGTGGATCGGCATCGCCTTCACCGAGGCGCTTGCGTTCATCGGCATCGCCGTCGGCTTCATCCCCTTCCCGTAATCCGTACCCGAATCCCGAAGGAGACAGGATGCTGAACGCTCTTGTCACGCACCTCGCGGCCGAGGGTGAGGCGCCGAAGAACCCGATCCTCCCGGAGGTGTACGACCTCGTCTGGTCCGGCCTCTTCTTCCTGGTGATCCTCTTCGTCGTGTGGAAGATCGCACTTCCCCGCTTCACGAAGATGCTCGACGAGCGGTCCGCCGCCATCGAGGGCAACATCGCGAAGGCGGACGAGGCTCAGAAGCAGGCCGAGGCCGCGCTGGAGGAGTACACCCGCCAGCTCGCCGAGGCCCGCACCGAGGCCGGCGCGATCCGCGAGACCGCCCGCGAGGACGGCAAGAAGATCGTCGCCGAGGCCAAGGAGACCGCTGCGGCTGAAGCCGCGCGGACGACCGCGGCCGCTCACGCGCAGATCGAGGCGGAGCGCCAGACCGCATTCGTCTCGCTGCGCAACGAGGTCGGCGGCCTCGCCCTCGACCTCGCCGGCGGCGTGGTCGGCGAGACCCTCTCCGACGATGCACGCGCGACGGCCGTCGTGGACCGCTTCCTGGCGGACCTCGAGGCTTCCGAGGCGGCGAAGTAATGGGCAGCGCGACCGCTCAGGCCCTCGAGGCGTCGAGCAGCGCTCTGACCGCCGCGCAGGGGATCACCCTCGACGTCGCCGGAGACCTGTTCTCCGCCACGCGCCTGATCGGTGAGTCCTCCGCGCTGAGCGGCGCGCTCGCCGATCCGTCCGCTCCGGTCGAGGCCCGCGCGGCACTCGTGTCGCGCGTCTTCGCGAGCGCCTCGGCGCCCGCGCAGCAGGTGCTGACCGTCGCGGTCTCGCAGCGCTGGTCCTCTGCCTCCGACCTGGTCGACGGCGTGGAGGAGCTGGCCGTGCGCGCCGCGGCGATCGCGGCACCCGACGCCGACATCGAGGGCGAGCTGTTCTCGGTGTCGCGCCTGGTGGCCGACAACGCCGACCTCGAACTCGCCCTGGGCAGCCGCCTGGGCGGAGGCGAGGGCAAGGCCGCGCTCGTGCAGAAGCTGGTCGGTGCGAGCCTGCACCCCGCCACGTCGCTGATCCTCACGTCGCTGGTGCGCCAGCAGCGCGGCCGCCGCGTGCGCCGGCTGCTGAGCAGGGCGATGCGCATCGTGTCCACGCAGCGCGACCGGATCGTCGCGACCGTGCACACCGCCGCTCCGCTGAGCGCGCCGCAGCGCGACCGCCTCCGCGCGGTGCTGGCCGGTCGCTACGGCCGCCAGATCGCGCTGAACGAGGTGCTCGACTCCTCCGTCGTCGGAGGCCTGCGCGTGCAGGTCGCGGACGACGTCATCGACGGCAGCATCTCCGCCCGCCTCGCCGATCTCCGGCACAAGCTCGCGGGCTGAAACACGACTTCGCGCGGGAAGCCGCGCACCCATACACAAAGGGAAGACAATGGCAGAACTTTCGATCAGCCCCGACGTCATCCGTGACGCGCTGAAGGACTTCGTCGCCGCGTACGAGCCCACGGGCGGCGTGGCGACCGAGGTCGGCACCGTCATCGACGCAGCGGATGGCATCGCGCACGTCGAGGGCCTGCCCGGCGTCATGGCGAACGAGCTCGTGACCTTCGCCGACGGCACCAAGGGTCTCGCGCTGAACCTGGACGAGCACGAGATCGGTGTCGTCGTCCTCGGCGACTTCGCCGGTGTCGAGGCCGGCCAGGAGGTCACCCGCACGGGTGAGGTGCTCTCGGTCCCGGTCGGCGACGGCTACCTCGGCCGCGTGGTCGACCCGCTCGGCAACCCGATCGACGGTCTCGGCGAGATCGCCTCGGAGGGCGTCCGCGCCCTGGAGCTGCAGGCGCCCGGCGTCATGCAGCGCAAGAGCGTGCACGAGCCGATGCAGACCGGCATCAAGGCCATCGACGCGATGATCCCGGTCGGCCGCGGCCAGCGCCAGCTGATCATCGGCGACCGCCAGACCGGCAAGACCGCGATCGCGATCGACACGATCATCAACCAGAAGGCCAACTGGGAGTCCGGCGACGTCAACAAGCAGGTCCGCTGCATCTACGTCGCGATCGGCCAGAAGGGCTCGACCATCGCCTCCGTCAAGGGCGCGCTGGAAGAGGCCGGCGCCCTGGAGTACACGACCATCGTCGCCGCCCCGGCGTCCGACCCGGCGGGCTTCAAGTACCTCGCCCCCTACACCGGTTCGGCCATCGGCCAGCACTGGATGTACGGCGGCAAGCACGTCCTGATCATCTTCGACGACCTGTCGAAGCAGGCGGAGGCCTACCGCGCCGTGTCGCTGCTGCTGCGCCGCCCGCCGGGCCGCGAGGCCTACCCGGGTGACGTCTTCTACCTGCACTCCCGTCTGCTGGAGCGTTGCGCGAAGCTGTCCGACGAGCTCGGCGCCGGTTCGATGACGGGCCTGCCCATCATCGAGACCAAGGCGAACGACGTCTCGGCGTACATCCCGACCAACGTGATCTCGATCACGGACGGCCAGATCTTCCTGCAGTCCGACCTGTTCAACGCGAACCAGCGCCCGGCTGTCGACGTCGGCATCTCGGTGTCCCGCGTCGGCGGTGACGCCCAGGTCAAGTCGATCAAGAAGGTCTCCGGAACGCTGAAGCTCGAGCTCGCGCAGTACCGCTCGCTCGAGGCGTTCGCGATGTTCGCGTCCGACCTCGACCAGGCCTCGCGCCGTCAGCTGGCTCGTGGCGCTCGTCTGACCGAGCTGCTCAAGCAGCCGCAGTACTCGCCGTACCCCGTCGAGGAGCAGGTCGTCTCGATCTGGGCCGGAACCAAGGGCAAGCTCGACTCGATCGAGGTCGAGGACGTGCTGCGGTTCGAGCGCGAGCTGCTGGATCACGTGCGTCGCAACACCACGGTGCTCGACACCCTCCGCGAGACGAACGTCCTCGATGACGACACGGTCGCGGAGCTGGAGAAGGCCACCGACGCCTTCCTCCTCGAGTTCCAGGGCGGCAAGGGCCACGGCATCAGCGCTCCCGGTCACGAGGAGCACAGCGCCGCGGACGTCGACGACGTGAACCAGGAGAAGATCGTCAAGGGCCGCCGCGCGTAATCGCGGGGGAATCTCAGAGCTATGGGCGCACAACTCAGGGTCTACAAGCAGAAGATCTCTTCTGCTCAGACGACCAAGAAGATCACGAAGGCGATGGAACTCATCGCGGCTTCGCGCATCCAGAAGGCGATGGCGCGCGTCAACGCGTCCTCGCCCTTCGCGCGGGCCGTGACGAGGGCCGTGTCCGCCGTCGCGACGCACTCCAACGTCGACCACCCGCTCACCCGTGAGCCCGAGACGATCCGCCGGTCCGCCGTCGTGGTCTTCTCGAGCGACCGGGGACTGGCCGGCGCGTTCAACTCGCAGATCCTGCGCGAAGCCATGGAGCTCGCAGAGCTCCTGCGCTCGGAGGGACGCGAGCCGGTGTTCTACCTCGTCGGCCGCAAGGCCGTCGGCTACTTCCAGTTCCGGCGCCTCGAGGCCGCCGCGGAGTGGACCGGTGACACCGACACGCCGTCCTTCCACACGGCGGAGGCCATCTCCGCCGCGCTGCTGGAGGCGTTCGAGCGCGGTGGCGAGCAGGGCGGCGTCGACGAGATCCACCTCGTGTACAACCGCTTCGTCAGCATGATGACGCAGTCGCCCGAGACGGTGCGCCTGCTTCCGCTGGAGATCGCGGAGGCCGACGAGGCCGACACCTCGAGCGCCGTCTACCCGCTGTACGAGTTCGAGCCGGATGCGGCGACCGTGCTGGACGCGATCCTGCCGGTGTACATCCAGAGCCGCGTCTTCAACGCCCTCCTGCAGTCGTCCGCCGCCAAGCAGGCCGCGACGCAGAAGGCGATGAAGTCGGCCAGCGACAACGCCGACAAGCTCATCACCGACTACACCCGCCTGCGCAACAACGCGCGCCAGGCGGAGATCACGCAGCAGATCGCCGAGATCGTCGGCGGCGCCGACGCGCTGGCGTCGAGCAAGTAAGACCCTCAGGAGAGAGACGAAATATGACTGCCACCGCTACGACGGTCGTCGGCCGCGTTGCTCGCGTCACCGGCCCGGTCGTCGACATCGAGTTCCCGCACGACTCGATCCCCGACATCTACAACGCACTCAAGACGACGATCACCATCGGCGAGGAGTCGACGGAGATCACGCTCGAGGTCGCGCAGCACCTCGGCGACGACCTCGTCCGCGCCATCTCGCTCAAGCCCACCGACGGCATGGTCCGCGGCCAGGAGGTGCGCGACACCGGCGAGGCCATCTCGGTCCCCGTCGGCGACGTCACCAAGGGCAAGGTCTTCAACGTGATCGGCGAGGTCCTGAACGCCGAGCCCGGCGAGCAGATCGAGATCACCGAGCGCTGGCCGATCCACCGCAAGGCTCCGAACTTCGACCAGCTCGAGTCGAAGACCACGATGTTCGAGACCGGCATCAAGTCGATCGACCTCCTCACGCCCTACGTGCAGGGTGGAAAGATCGGCCTGTTCGGCGGCGCGGGCGTCGGCAAGACCGTCCTCATCCAGGAGATGATCCAGCGCGTCGCGCAGGACCACGGTGGTGTGTCGGTGTTCGCCGGTGTCGGCGAGCGCACCCGTGAGGGCAATGACCTCATCGCCGAGATGGAGGAGGCGGGCGTCTTCGACAAGACCGCCCTCGTCTTCGGCCAGATGGACGAGCCGCCGGGAACGCGTCTGCGCGTCGCCCTGTCGGCCCTGACCATGGCGGAGTACTTCCGCGATGTGCAGAAGCAGGACGTGCTGCTCTTCATCGACAACATCTTCCGCTTCACGCAGGCCGGATCCGAGGTCTCCACGCTGCTCGGCCGCATGCCGTCCGCCGTGGGTTACCAGCCGAACCTCGCGGACGAGATGGGTGTGCTCCAGGAGCGCATCACCTCGACCCGCGGTCACTCGATCACCTCGCTGCAGGCGATCTACGTGCCGGCCGACGACTACACCGACCCGGCCCCCGCCACGACGTTCGCGCACCTCGACGCGACCACCGAGCTCTCGCGTGAGATCGCGTCGAAGGGTCTGTACCCGGCGATCGACCCGCTGACCTCGACCTCGCGGATCATGGACCCCCGCTACCTGGGCGAGGACCACTACCGCGTGGCCACCACGGTCAAGCAGATCCTCCAGAAGAACAAGGAGCTGCAGGAGATCATCGCGATCCTCGGCGTCGACGAGCTCTCCGAAGAGGACAAGATCGTCGTCGCCCGTGCGCGCCGCATCCAGCAGTTCCTGTCCCAGAACACCTACATGGCGAAGAAGTTCACCGGTGTCGAGGGCTCCACGGTTCCGCTCAAGGACACGATCGAGTCGTTCGACGCGATCTGCCGCGGTGACTTCGACCACGTCGCAGAGCAGGCCTTCTTCAACGTCGGCGGGATCTCGGACGTCGAGGAGAACTGGGCGCGCATCCAGAAGGAGAACGCCTGATCATGGCGCTGCACGTGAGCCTCGTCTCCGCCGATGCGGAGGTCTGGACCGGTGAGGCCAGCCTCGTCGTCGCGAAGACCGTCGAGGGCGAGCTGGGCTTCATGGCCGGGCACGAGCCCGTGCTGGCCATCCTCGCGGAGGGCCAGGTCCGCATCACCCAGCTGGACGGCACCAAGGTGCTCGCCAGCGCGCGGGACGGCTTCGTCTCGATGGAGGGCAACGCCCTGACGATCGTCGCGGGCAACGCGGCGCTCGTCGCCTGATCGAACCACTCACGCAAGCGCCGGATCCCCTCGGGGGTCCGGCGCTTGCGCGTCTGCATCCCGTCTGAGGAGTCCTGCGCATGATGATCCTGCTGCCGCCGAGCGAGACCAAGCGTCCCGGCGGGAAGCGCGTGCCTGCGGATCCTGCCTCCTGGGCGCTGTCGGGCCTGACGTCGCAGCGCGAGCAGGTGCTCGACGCCCTCGTCGCGCTGGCCGCGGATGCGGAGGCGACCCGCCGGGTGCTCAAGCTCAGCGACAAGCAGCTCGCGGAGGCCCTGCACGACAACGCCGGGTTGAGGACGGCCGCGGTGATGCCCGCCGTGGACCGGTACACGGGCGTGCTCTACGACGCGCTGGGCGCGGCGACGCTCGACGGCTACGCGCGGCGCTGGCTGGGCGCGCACGTGCTCGTGCACAGCGCACCCTACGGGCCGGTCGGCGCGCTGGATCCGATCCCGTCGTACCGGCTCGGCGCCGGGGCGTCGGTGCCGGGGCTGCCGGCCCTCCGCCGGTTGTGGGCCGATGCCGTGTCCGCCGCTTTCTCGGCGGCGGCGCCGGACTTCGTGCTGGACCTGAGGTCCGAGGCCTATGCGGATCTGGGACCCGTTCCTGCGGAGGTCCCCTCGGCCTATGTGCGCGTCGTGACGGAGCAGGGCAAGGCGCTGAATCACTTCAACAAGCACGCCAAGGGCGAGCTCGTGCGGCGCCTCGCGCAGGAGCGCCCGAAGATCGGATCGCGTCGCACCCTGCTCAACTGGGCCGGTCGCGCGGGTGTCCGGCTCCGGGAGACGGTGGAAACCGGGATATTGGAGCTGGTCACGGATCAGCCGACTGCCCGCAAATAGTTCGTGAGTGCGACGCCCGGACGCGGTAGGGTGTTTCGCGTCGAAGCACTCAGGCTTTTCTCAGCTGGTGCTCCCCGATGCGATTGCATCACAAACCGATCCCCGGAGGGAAACATGGACTCTTACGGAGACAGCGCCGCGGTCGCGGCTGCCTATCTGATCGTCGCGGTGACGTGGCTGATCTTCGCCGTCGTCTTCTACGTGCTCGGCTCGCTCTTCCTCATGAAGATCTTCGAGAAGGCGGGCGTCGAGGGCAAGTGGCGCGCGTGGGTGCCCTTCTACAACATCATGATCTTCCTGAAGCTCGGCGACCTGAGCCCCTGGCTCGCGTTCGGCTTCCTGCTGACATGGGTGCCCATCCTCGGCTGGCTGGTGGGCATCGCCATGGCGGTGGTCATGATCCTCGCCGCCTGGCGCGTGGGGCTCAAGCTGCAGAAGAGCGGCGCGTGGGTCGTGCTGTACTTCTTCCTGAGCATCGTGTGGCTCGGCATCAACGCCTTCGACAAGTCGCGCTGGAACCCGAACATCGTCCCCGCCTCGTGGGCGTCGAACGGCTTCCTCGCCGACCGCACGGTGTGGCAGGGCATTCCGGTGCAGCCGTCCGCCGCGGCTCCGGCCGCAGGCTACGGAGCCCCGCAGGGCTACCAGGCCCCGCCCGCTCAGGGGTACGACCCGCCCGCCGCGCCGCAGTTCGGCCAGCCCGGCCAGCCCGGCCAGCCCGCGCAGGGCTTCCCGCCGGCAGCGCCCCAGGCCCCGCAGCCGACGTTCCAGCCCCCGGCGGCGCCGCCTGCGGCCGCTCCCGAGGCTCCGGTCACCCCGCCGGCTCCGCCCGCACCCCAGGCCCCGCCGGCCGCCGCGCCGGACGCCGCTCCGGACAACGGCGAGCAGCCCCCGGCCTGATAGGCAGCGAGGTCCCGGTCCTCGGACCGGGACCTCGTCGTAAGAAGCCCCGGTCTTTCGACCGGGGCTTCCTGCATGCCCGGCATCCGCACCCCGGGTCGGCCTGTAGTTTGGAAGTATGAGCGCTGAACGTCGTGTCGGATCGTCCGGGCTCCTGGTCTCCGCCGTGGGACTCGGATGCAACA
The DNA here is from genome assembly GCF_002257455.1 of Microbacterium sp. 13-71-7. Classification (GTDB taxonomy): domain Bacteria; phylum Actinomycetota; class Actinomycetes; order Actinomycetales; family Microbacteriaceae; genus Microbacterium. Next base: position 2,408 of record NZ_NCKN01000027.1, on the reverse strand, counting down.
ACTTCGGACGCGCGGGCACGGCGACCGAGACGCTGCAGGGCACCGTCCAGGTCCTGGACGCGGCGATCGACCACGGCGTGACGTTCCTCGACACCGCCGACATGTACGGCAAGGATCCCGGCCTCAGCGAGACCCTGATGGGGGAGGCCCTCGACGGCCGTCGGGACCGCGTGGTGCTGGCCACGAAGTTCGGCTACCCGACGGCGGACATGGGCTACGACTTCCCGGCCGGGTTCGGCTCGCGCCGCTACGTCCGCAAGGCCGTCGAGGAGTCCCTGCGCCGGCTGCGCACGGACTGGATCGACCTCTACCAGCTGCACTGGCCGGATCCGCTCACGCCGATCGAGGAGACGCTCGACGCCCTGGACGAACTCGTCCGCGAAGGCAAGATCCGCTACTTCGGCCATTCCAACTTCACCGGCTGGCAGATCGCCGAGGCCGCGCTGAGCGCCCAGCGCAGCGCGCGCTTCATCTCCTCGCAGAACCAGTACTCGCTGCTGTCGCGTGCGTCGGAGCGCGAAGTGCTGCCCGCCGTCAACCGCTTCGGGCTCGGGTTCTTCCCGTTCTTCCCGCTGCACAACGGGCTGCTCACGGGCAAGTTCACGCGCGACGGCGGACCCGCGCAGAGCCGGATCATGCGGACCAGGGCGCACCTCTGGGAGGACGCCCCCTGGGACGCGCTGGACGCCTATCGCCGGTTCTGCGACGAGCGCGGCATCAGCATGCTCGAGGCGACGTTCGGCTGGCTGCTCGCGCAGCCCGGTGTGGCGTCCGTGATCGCCGGCGCCACGTCGGCCGAGCAGGTCGAGGCCAACGCGCGCGCCGGTGCCGCATGGACGCCGACCGCGGAGGACGTCGCCGCGATCGACGCGCTTTTTCCGCTCCCGGCGGATCCGGCGGTCTGAGGCGCGTGTCGGCGCAGGGATCCAATACGATGTGTGAGATTTCAGCGGTCGTTCCGATCGCCCGAGGATGGGGAGGACCGCGATGAGCCAGGGTTCCACGGCACACGCGCGCGAGATCGCGCTGGCATCCGGCGACACGATCGTCCTGTCCTGGGCGGGCGCGACCGACACCGGCCGGCGCAGGGAGAACAACCAGGACTCGCTCCTCGCCGAGTTCCCCCTCTTCGTCGTCGCGGACGGCATGGGCGGCCATGCCGGCGGTGAGATCGCGAGTCAGCGCACGATCGCCCGCCTCGAAGAGGCGGTCGCCGCGGGCGAGATCACCACGCAGACCATCGAGACGGCTCTGGTCGCCGCGGTGCAGGACATCACGGCGCACCCGGACACCACGGACGAGGGCACGGGGACGACGCTGACCGGCGTGTTCTTCACACTCGTCGACGACGACGCGCGCTGGATGTCCCTGAACATCGGCGACTCCCGGGTGTACCTGCTGCGTGACGGCGTGCTCAATCAGGTCACGACCGACCACTCCGTCGTCCAGGAGCTGATCACCGCCGGCCGGCTCAGCCCCGAGGAGGCAGAAGGGCATCCGTACAGCAACGTGATCACCCGCGCCGTGGGCGTCAGCGAGGCGCTTCCGCCCGACTACCGCGAGTTCAGTGTGCAGGACGGCGACCGGTTCGTGATCTGCTCCGACGGGCTCACCAAAGAGCTCACCGACTACGGGATCCAGCACTTCCTCGGACTGAACCCGACGCCCGACGCCGCGGTGGACGCGATGCTGTCCGCGGCGCTGGAGAACGGCGGGCGCGACAACGTCACGATCATCGTGGTGGACGCGAGGCGCAGCCAGAGCGACGATGGATCGTCCTCCACCGCACCGATCCCCGTCCCGTAGTGCACCGGTTGCGCTGAGCGGTCCCCGCGGCGGGGCGGTTCGCGGTGGGATGGCGGGATGGATCCCGTCGAGACGATCGTCCTCCCGGCTGCCGCTGCGACACCACCGCGCGGCTCGCTCCCTCTGCTCGCGGCGATCGTGCCGGTGGTCTCGGGCGTCGTCCTGTTCGCCGTCACGGGCTCGCCGGTGTCCCTGTGCTTCGCGGCGCTCGGCCCGGTCATGATCCTCGGCTCGTTCCTGGACGGCGCGCGGCAGCGGCGCCGCGCCGCCCGCGTCGCACGGGCCGACGAGACGAGGGCCTGGGCGCAGGTCGAACGGGTCGTGGCCGAGCACGAGGAGGCGGAGCGCGGGCATCGGCTGCGGGCGACACCGGATGTCGTCGCGTGCCTGGCGGATCCGCCGACGCGGCCGGTCGCCCTCGCCGAGACGACGGAGGTCGCGGTGGGTCGCGGGGAGGGCCTCTCGTCGCTGCGGTTCAGCGGCGCAGGAGAGCGCGCCGACGCGTTCCGCGCCCGGCATCGGAGCCTGCCGGGCGTGCCCGTGCCGGTGCGTCTCTCCGACGGACTGTGCATCCGAGGACCGGCGCCGATCGCCGTGGCCGT
>NZ_NCKN01000026.1 GCF_002257455.1 Microbacterium sp. 13-71-7 | reverse complement strand
CGCACCCCGGCCGCCGCGGAGCCACCGCGCGCACAGTGGCCGCGGATCGGCCGTGCGCGCGGTCGAGCGAGCACCCCGGGCGGCCCGGGTCAGCCCCGCAGCGCGAGCGCGAAGGGCAGGACCTCGGTCGCGCCCGCCCGGCGGAGGACGCGGGCCGCGACGGTGAGCGTCCAGCGGCTGTCGGCCAGGTCGTCCACGAGGAGCACGGGGCCGGCGGGGAGCTCGATGCCGTCGGCGCTGAGACGGTCCCACACTCCCGCGAGACGGAAGACGCTGTTGCCGCCGGGGCCTCCCGTCGGCCCGCCATCGGTGAGACCGAGCTCGCCGAGATACGGCAGCCGGCCGACGCTCGCCAGCCCCTGCGCCAGCGATGCGACGAGCTGCGGCCTCGAGCGCGACGGCATCGCGACGACCGCGACCGGGCGCTCCACCCACCCCCATTCGGCCAGCACGCGCACGCAGGCGGCGAGCACCGACGGGGGCACCGGCCCGTCGGCCGCGCCGGCCGCGAACAGCTCACGCATCGTGCCGCCCCAGCCCAGGTCGGTGAGCCGCGCGAGCGCGCGCCCCTCCCCCGCCTGCTCCGCCGCATCGATGCGCCCCTTCACCGGCACTCCGAGGCGGTCCGCGCCGGTCGGCCAGGCGCGCCGCGGCTCGATCGGCACCCCGACCCGGTCGAGCGACGTCGTGGCGGCGGCGGCCGCCGCGGATCCGATCTCCGTCGGGAACCAGACGCCCGCGCAGTTGTCGCACCGTCCGCAGGGCACGGCGGTCGCGTCGTCGAGCGTGCGCTGCAGGAACTCCATGCGGCACCCGCGGGTCTGCTCGTACTCGATCATGTGCTGCTGCTCGGCGAGGCGCTCCGCCGCGATCCGGCCGTAGCGCTCGGCGTCGTAGGTCCACGGCTCGCCCGTGGCGATCCACCCGCCCTGCACCCGCCGCACCGCGCCGTCCACGTCGAGCACCTTCAGCAGCAGCTCGAGCGGGGTGCGCCGGATGTCGACGATCGCCTCGAGCACCGGCGTCGAGACCGGCTGGTCGCCCAGCGCCGCGATCACGCGCTCGGCGCGCTCACGATCCGGCATCGACGCCGTCGCGAAGTAGTGCCAGATGTCGCGATCCTCCGCACCGGGCAGCAGCAGCACGTCGGCGCTCTCGCTCGCGCGCCCCGCGCGGCCGACCTGCTGGTAATACGCGACCGGCGAGGAGGGGGCGCCCAGATGCACGACGAAACCCAGGTCCGGCTTGTCGAAGCCCATCCCGAGCGCGCTCGTGGCGATCAGCGCCTTCACCTCGTTGCGCTTCAGCATGCCCTCGGATTCGGCGCGCTCCTCCGCATCGGTCTGTCCCGTGTAGGCGCGCACCTCGTGTCCGCGCTCGCGGAGCAGCCGCGCCGTGTCGACCGCGGCCGCCACCGTCAGCGCGTAGATGATGCCCGACCCGGGGAGATCGTCGAGGTGGCTGAGCAGCCAGGCGAGCCTGCTCGGCGCATCGGGCAGGCGCAGCACGCCCAGCCGCAGCGACGAGCGCGCGAGCGGCCCGCGGATCGTGAGGACCCCGGATCCGGCGGCCGACGATCCGCCGTCGCTCCGCGCGCCGCTCGTGCCGAGCTGCTCCGCGACATCGGCCACCACTCGGCTGTTCGCGGTCGCGGTGGTCGCGAGCACGGGCACGTCGGACGGCATCTGCGCGATGAGGTCGCGCAGCCGCCGATAGTCGGGGCGGAAATCGTGTCCCCAGTCGCTGATGCAGTGCGCCTCGTCGATGACGAGCATGCCGATGCGCCGCACCAGCGCCGGCAGCTGCTGTTCCCGGAAGGACGGATTGTTGAGCCGTTCCGGCGAGACCAGCAGCACGTCGACCTCGTCGCGGTCGAGCTGTGCGATCACCTCGGCCCATTCGTGCGCATTGGTCGAATTGATCGCGACCGCGCGCACCCCCGCCCGCTCCGCGGCGGCGATCTGGTCGCGCATGAGGGCCAGCAGCGGCGACACCAGCACGGTCGGCCCCGCCCCGGCCCGACGCAGGAGCAGGGTCGCGACGAAGTACACGGCCGACTTGCCCCACCCGGTGCGCTGCACGACGAGCGCCCGGCGGCGGTCGGCGACCAGCGCCTCGATCGCCTCGAACTGCCCCTCGTGGAACACCGCATCCTGGCGGCCCACGAGCGCGCGCAGCGCTTCGAGCGCCCTGTCCTGGATCCCGGCGGCCGCTGCGTTCGACGTCATGACTCCACCCTGCCCCCTCCCGCGGACATCGCTGCACCGACGCGGTGGCGGGAATAGTCTCGGACGATGAGCAGGAGAGCCGCGTGATCACCCGCGAACTCGCACTCGCCCTGCGCGACGCGGGCCTGGTCTGGCACCCGGCCGAGGGCGACCGCTTCCAGCTCGACCTCCCGGACGAGGTGGAACTGGAGGTCGAGGCCGACACCTACACCGTCAGCACGATGACGATCGAGGCGAGGCAGACCCCGACCGGCACGATCCTCGCGTTCAACGGGACCACGGAGTGGGCGCTCGACGCGGTGACGCTGGGCGACGCGGTGTGGCTCCCGCGCGAGGATCAGCTGCGCGATCTCCTGCGCGGCACGTTCCGCCGCCTCGTGCGCCTCGACGACGCCTTCCGCGTCGAGCTCGAGGTCGCGGGCGAGCGCTGGGGCTTCGAGCACCCCGACCCGTCCGAGGCCTATGGGCGCGCGCTGCTCGCGCTCGTCCGACGCTCGCGCTGAGGCCCGGCCGGGCTTCCCCGGCGGCGCGATGTCCGACCTCGGTGCGACAATGCCGTGATGAGGCTCAGCGAGCTCGTCACCGCGACCGGAGAGGCGGCAGCGACCCCGTCGCGCCTGGCCAAGATCGAGGTGCTGGCGGGGCTGCTGCAGCGCGCGGATCCCGAAGAGCTCGCACCGCTCGTCGGCCTGCTCCTGGCCTCGCCGCGGCAGGGCAGGCTCGGCATCGGATGGCGCGGGATCACCGCGGTCGAGGCGACGCCCGCCGAGGCGCCGTCCCTGACCGTCGCCGACGTCGACCGCGCGCTCGACGACCTCGCCGCGGTGGTGGGATCCGGATCCGCCGCCGCGCGCTCCGCCCTCCTCGCAGAGCTGGCCGCCCGCGCCACGGCGGAGGAATGGGACTTCCTCGCCAGGGCGATGCTCGGCGAGCTGCGCACGGGCGCGCTGGCGGGTGTGCTGCTCGACGCGATCGCCCGCGCCTCGGACCGATCCCCCGCCGCGGTTCGGCGGGCAGCGATGCTCTCCGGCGACCTCGGTGCGACCGCGCTCATCGCCCTCACCGGCTCCCCGGAGGATCTGGATGCCGTGGGGCTCGCCGTGGGCCGCCCTGTGCTGCCGATGCTCGCGGCCAGCGCCGCGACGGCGAGCGCCGCGCTGGAGATCACCGGCGAGGCCTCGGTCGAGTACAAGCTCGACGGCGCGCGCATCCAGGTGCACCGCCAGGGCGACGACGTCCGGATCTTCACGCGCAGCCTCGCCGACGTGACGCACCGGCTTCCCGAGATCGTCGAGATCGTGCGCGCGCTGCCCGCCCGCGACCTGATCCTCGACGGCGAGACGCTGGCGCTCGACGAGGACGGCGGCCCCCGTCCGTTCCAGCAGACCATGTCGCGGTTCGGCGCCGACGCCGCGCGCGAGCTCGTGCTGCGGCCGTGGTTCTTCGATCTGCTGCACGTAGACGGCCGCGACCTCCTCGACGAGCCGCTCTCGGAGCGCCTCGCGGAGCTCGAGCGCGTGGCGGGCCCCTGGCGCATGCCCGGTGTCGTCACCGCAGACCCCGATGCCGCCGAGCGCCAGTCCAGGGAGGCGCTGGCCGCCGGGCACGAGGGCGTCGTGGTCAAGGCGATCGGAGCCGCCTACGCGGCCGGCCGCCGTGGCAAGTCCTGGGTGAAGGTGAAGCCCGTGCTCACCTACGACCTCGTCGTGCTCGCCGCGGAATGGGGATCCGGCCGCCGCCGCGGCTGGCTCTCGAACCTGCACCTCGGAGCCAGGGATCCGGACGGCGAGTTCGGCGAGCCGGGCGGGTTCGTCATGGTCGGGAAGACCTTCAAAGGCCTCACCGACGAGCTGCTGCGCTGGCAGACGGAGACCTTCCCCGAGTACGAGACGCGTCGCACGGGCGCCGCCGTGTTCCTCCGCCCCGAGATCGTCGTCGAGATCGCGATCGACGGCGTGCAGCACTCGCCGCGCTACCCCGGGGGGATCGCGCTGCGCTTCGCCCGCGTCAAGCACTACCGCCCCGACAAGACCGCGGCCGACGCGGACACGATCCAGGCCCTCCGCGCGCTGCTGCGGGAGTGACCCTCCCGACGGCACCGCTCCCCTGAATCGCGATCCGCAGCTCCGCAGGCGCTCGCTAGAATGAACGTGTCCGGCGCATGCGCGACCCGCTGCTGCGCCGGTGCTCGAAAAAGGGGCACGAAGCCCGCAGCGCGACGCCGCGCTCCGGCGAGACACATACGGATCCTCGTTCCGTTGTCGTCTCGAAAGGCCGTTCAGCATGCCCACCGTCTCCGCGCACGTCGCCCTCACCCTCGCCCAGCACATCGACGCCGTCTTCGGCGTGATGGGCAACGGCAACGCCTATTTCCTCGATGCGATCGAGAAGCAGACCGACGCCTCGTTCACCGCTGTCCGGCACGAGCAGGGCGCCGTGGTCGCCGCCGACGCGCACTTCCGCGCCTCGGGCCGCATCGCCGCCGCCACCAGCACGTACGGCGCCGGCTTCACCAACACGCTCACCGGCCTCGCCGAAGCGGTGCAGGCGCACATCCCGCTCGTGCTGGTCGTCGGCGACGAGCCCACGAGCGGCCCGCGCCCCTGGGACGTCGATCAGATCGCCCTCGCCTCGGGTGTCGGCGCCCGCACGTACACGGTGGGCCGCGCCGACGCGGCCGCCACCACGGTCATCGCGATCGAGCACGCCCTCACCTACCGGGTGCCGGTCGTCCTGGCGATCCCCTATGACGTCGCCGCCCTCGAAGCCGGCGAGGCGCCCGCCGCCCCGGCCCCGCGCGTGCCGGCGCCGCTCGCGCCGAAGGGCGAGTTCGCGGAGGGTATGCTCGACCGCCTCGCCGCGGCCCTGCGCTCCGCGAAGCGCCCGTTCCTGCTCGCCGGCCGCGGCGCCTGGCTCGCCGGTGCGGGCGAGGCCCTCGGCGCGCTGGCCGACGCGACGGGCGCGCTCACGGCATCCTCCGCGCTCGGCCGCGGGGTGTTCCCCGACCAGCGCTTCGACCTCGGCGTGACCGGAGGCTTCGGCGCCGAGGACGCGATGGAGCTCATCCGCGAGGCCGACGTCGCCGTGGTGTTCGGTGCCTCGCTCAATCAGTTCACGATGCGGTTCGGCGCGCTGTTCGCCCCGGGCACGCAGGTCTTCCAGATCGACGTGACCCCCGCGGCCACGCACGCGCACGTCAGCGGCTTCGTGCGGGCCGACGCCCGGCTCGCGGCCGAGGCCCTCGTGTCGCGGCTGCAGGACGCCGAGGGATCCGGCTGGCGGGAGAGCGTCGATGTCGCCGCGGCCCGCGTCTACGACTCCGGCGACGACCTCGCGCCCGACGGCCGGCTCGACCCGCGCTCCGCGGCGCGCCGCATCGCCGAGCTGCTCCCCGAGGATCGCGTCGTGGTCTCGGACGGCGGGCACTTCATCGGCTGGGCGAACATGTACTGGCCGGTCGCGTCGCCGGACCGGATGATGATGATCGGCACCGCGTTCCAGGCGATCGGCCAGGGCTGGCCGAGCGTCGTCGGCGCCACGCGCGCCCGGCCCGAGGCGACGGTGGTCCTCACCTCCGGCGACGGCGGCGGCCTCATGGCGATCGCCGACCTCGAGTCGGCCGTCCGTGCTGCCGGCGGCCGGGGCATGGCCGTGATCTGGAACGACGCGGCCTACGGCGCCGAGGTGAACCTGTACGGCCTCAAGGGCCTGGCCCGCGAGCCCATGCTCATCCCCCAGGTCGACTTCTCCGCCTTCGCCGCCGCCGTGGGCGCGGAGGGCGTCGCCGTGCGCACGCTCGCCGATCTCGACCGGCTCGCCTCCTGGACCGCGGAGGATCCGGACACCCGCCCGTTCCTCGTGCTCGATCTGCGGATCTCGGGCGACGTGATCGCGCCGTACCAGGAGGAGATCATCCGGGTGAACTCCTGAGCGGCGGCGTTCCCGGCGGACTCCGGATCCCCGCGCGGCCCTAGGCTCGGTGTCATGAGCGCCGACCCCGAGATCCTCCGCTACGCCGCCTTCGCCGATGCGCCGGAGGGCGGAAACCCGGCGGGTATCGTGCTCGGCGCCGCTGCGCTGTCCGACGCAGAGATGCTGCGGATCGCCGCCGAGGTGGGATATCCGGAGACCGCGTTCCTCCTCTCCTCCGCGACCGTCGACGGCGTCCGCCGGCATCGGATCCGGTACTGGTCGCCGGCCGCGGAGGTCCCGTTCTGCGGACACGCGACGGTCGCCACCGCCGTCGTGCTCGCCGAGCGCGAGGGTCCGGGTGCGATGGTCTTCGACACGTCGGTCGGCGAGGTGGCGATCACGGCGACGTCCGCGGCGGACGGCATCGAGGTCTCGTTCACGAGCGTCGAGCCGACCGTGCGCGCGCTGGATCCGGCCGTCCTGGACCGGACCCTCGAACTGCTCTCGCTGCGCGCCGACGACCTCGACGCGGCCTACCCGCCGCGAGAGGCCTTCGCGGGCAACTGGCACCCGGTCCTGGTGCTGGAGGATCCGGAGATCTTCCACCAGTTCCGGTTCGCTCCGGAGCCCGTGGCGGAGCTCATGCTCGCCCAGGGCTGGAGCGGCACGATCACCGTGCTGCACGCGCTGTCCGACCGCGAGTTCCTCGCCCGCAACATCTTCCCCGTCGCGCGGATCACCGAGGACCCGGCGACCGGATCCGCGGCCGCCGCGACCGGCGCCTACCTGCGCGCGACCGACCGCGTCCCCGAGGGTCGCGTCGTGCGGATCCGCCAGGGCGCGCACGTCGGCCGCCCGAGCCTGCTGACCGTCACGATCCCCGAGTCCGGCGGCATCGTCGTGACCGGCGGGGCGACGCGGATCCCGGGCTGAACCGCATCGATATCGCTTATTCGCGATATCGCGCTTCCGTGATATTGTGAGCCCGTGGGACGAGCAGCCGAGGTGATCCGCGACGCGAGGGCGCGCGCCGGCCTGACCCAGGTCGAGCTCGCCCGCCGAAGCGGAATCGCCCAGAACGTGATCAGCGACTACGAGCGCGGCAAGCGCGAGCCCTCCTTCGGCGCCGTCGACATCCTGCTGGGCGCGGCCGGCCTCACGATCGAGTACAAGCCGCTGTCCGAGTTGGAGCGCGTCCGGCGCAGGCGGGACGAGATCGTCGAGGTTCTCGCCGCGCACGGCCTCACGAACGCGGGCGTCTTCGGCAGCGTCGCACGCGGCGAGGAGACGAGCGCGAGCGACATCGACATCCTGGTCGATGTGCCGCGCGGCGTCGGGCTGATCGCCATGCTCAATGCTCAGGGAGAGCTGGAGAGGCTCCTCGGCCGCACGGTCGACCTGATCCCGCGCGAAGGCCTCAAGCCCGACGTCGCCGCAAACGTCAGCCGCGAAGAGGTGCCGCTATGACCCGCGCACCGCGTGACCGTCTTCTCGACATGCTCGCCTCCTGCGACGCCATCGCCGACCACATCGATCGCGACGATGCGGATGAGGGGATCCTGTTCGACGCCCTGCGCATGCGTCTGTTCGAGATCGGCGAGGCTGCGAAGGACCTGCCGACCGGACTCACGGACACCGAGCCGGAGATTCCCTGGTCGATGATCATTCGCACACGCGATCGCCTGGCGCACCACTATTTCGACACGACCCACGCGATCGTCTTCGAGGCGGCACACCACGAAGTCCCGATGCTCGCGCAGGCCGTGCACCGGATGCTGGCCATCCTCGATGAAGCAGGACCGCAGGAACCGGCCCGCTGATCACACCTCCAGGAAGGCGCCCTCCAGGAACGACGCGAGCTCGTCCACGCCGTCGAGCGGCAGGATCGCGGCGACGTACTGGTCCGGACGGACCACCACGACCACCCCGTCGCGGGACAGCTCGCGCTCGGCGAAGATGTCGGTCGTCGACCAGTGCGAGGGCGCCGCGGCGTACAGCTTCTCCCAGTCGGTGAGACCGAGCGGGCCGGTCTTCGGCTGGAACAGCGCGGGCGCGGTCGTGACGTCGAGGTCCTCATAGGACCGCTGGGAGATCGCCTTCACGTCGAACACCGCGTCCACGTCGCCGTCGGCGGGGGTGAACCGGGCGAACACGGGCGCCGCGGCGGCGGCCCAGGCGTCCAGCCCGACGCCCGACGCGTCGCCGAACGCGTACACGCGCCAGCGTCCGTCGGCCTTCGCGTGGTGGCCGAGGTGGATCACGTTGCCGTCCGACACGCGCACGACCTCGGCGCTCTTGAAGCGCTTGCCGAGCGGGAAGCCCGCGGCGAGCGCCTGATGCGCGTCGGATCCGGTGATCATCGACGAGGCGTACTGCGTCATAAACCCCGACGGGAACTCGGCCGTGGCCAGGTAGTACTTCGCCAGCTCCTGCGGATCCGAGATCTCCTCGGGCTTGCGCGCCATGAGCGAGGACCACTCGCGGTCGAAGTCGATGAGCTGCTGGGCGACCGGCTGCCGCTCGGCGCCGTACGTCGACAGCAGCGCGGCGGGGGCGCGCCCGGTGAGCACGGAGCCCAGCTTCCAGCCGAGGTTGAAGCCGTCCTGCATCGACACGTTCATGCCCTGCCCCGCTTTGGCGCTGTGCGTGTGGCAGGCGTCGCCGGTGAGGAAGACGCGCGGCGCCGCGGCGGATCCGGGATCCACGTCGTCGAAGCCGTCGGTGATGCGGTGGCCCACCTCGTACACGCTGTGCCAGGCGACCTGCTTCACGTCGATCGCGTAGGGGTGCAGGATCTCGTTCGCCTTGGCGATGATCGCCTCGATCGGCGTCGCGCGCACGGCGTGGTTGTCATCCGCGGCGACCTCGCCGAGGTCGATGTACATGCGGCTGAGGTAGCCGCCCTCGCGCGGGATGTGCAGGATGTTGCCGGCCTCGGCGTTGATCGCGCACTTGGTGCGCCAGTCCGGGAAGTCGGTGTTGACCAGCACGTCCATGACGCCCCAGGCGTGCGCGGCCATGGCTCCGACATGCGTGCGGCCGATGGCCTCGCGCACGCCGCTGCGGGCGCCGTCGCAGCCGGCGACGTACTTCGCGCGGATGGTGCGCTCCTCGCCCGCGCGCTCCCCCGCGGAGTAGCGCACCCGCACCTCGACGGGATACTCGCCCTCCTCGTGCACGGTGAGGCCGAGGAACTCCACGGCGTAGTCCGGCAGGATCCGTCCCGGGCCGTCGGCCGCCGCCTCGGCGAAGTAGTCCAGCACGCGCGCCTGGTTCACGATCAGGTGCGGGAACTCGCAGATGTCGTAGGCGTAGTCCGCGGTGCGCGCGGTGCGGACGATGTTCTGGCGGTTCTCCGGATCCGGGCCCCAGAAGTTCATCCAGCCGATGTTGTAGGCCTCGGCGATGATCCGCTCGGCGAAGCCGAACGCCTGGAACGTCTCGACGCTGCGCGGCTGGATGCCGTCCGCCTGGCCGAGCACGAGGCGTCCATCGCGCTTCTCGATCATCCGCGTGGTGACGTCGGGGTACTGCGACATCTGCGCGGCGAGGAGCATCCCGGCGGGGCCGGATCCGACGATGAGGACGTCCATCGTGTCGGGGAGATCCGCCGGGCGGTCGATGCCCGTGCCTGCGGCGGGGAGCACGCGGGGGTCATGGGAGACGTATCCGTGGTGGTGGAACTGCATCGTCGTCGATTCCTTCCTGACGGCGCCGTCGGGCTCGGTTCGGGCTGGTGCGCGGTTCGTGCGCTTCGCGAGAAGTTCTTGCACCTCGCAACATCGTGTTCTATATTCGAACATGACGTTCTACTATTGAACACAGACTATCCGAGGTCGTGCGAGCGATCAAGACGCGAGGAGTATTCGTGGCCGACGCCCCCGCTTCGCAGACCCTCAGCCGCGGCATCCGGATCCTGGAGGTCCTCGCCGACGCGCGCGGACCGCTCTCGATCGACGAGATCGCCGCGGCGCTCGGCGTGCACCGCTCGATCGCCTACCGGCTGCTGCGTACGCTCGAGGATCACGGGCTCGTCGCGCGGGACGCCTCGGGCCTCGTCGCCCTGGGCGCGCGCATGGCCGCCCTCGCGGCCGGCGTCGCCAACGATCTGCAGGCCGAGGCACTCCCCGAGCTCACCGCCGTGGCGAACGAGCTCGGCATGACCTGTTTCCTCGCGGTGCTCGACGGCGAGGAGTGCATCACCCTCGTCAGCGTGGAGCCGCGCCACGCGGTGGCGAGCGTCGCCCAGCGCCCCGGCGCGCGGCACTCGGTCACGGTGGGCGCCCCGGGCAAGGCGATCCTCGCCCAGCTCGCCGAGCCGGAATGGCCCTCGGGCGCCGGCGCCGCACTGCGCGCGGAGGCCGCAGGCGTGCGCACCGCGGGATATGCCACGAGCCACGACGAGGTGATCCCCACGGTGCAGTCCGTGGCGGTTCCGCTCGTCCTGCGCGGACAGCGTCCGGCCGCGATCGCCGTGGTGCACGTCGCCACGGACCGCACCGATGCCGAGATCGCCGCGCGTCTGCAGCGCTCGGCCGCGACGATCCGCGACGCCCTCGGCGCCTGAGCCGGCCCCGCCCCGGGGTCGTCGAGCGAGAACACCGGAGGCGACCGAGACGAAACGCGGCACCCTCGCAAGGGCACCGCGTTTCGTCTCGCTCCGCCTTCATCGGCGTCCGCTCGACCGTGAGGAAGGGTTCGCGCCTCAGGCCCGGGACAGCCCGTAGATCGGGCTCACCGACTGCTCGGCCTCATGATCCGGCCCGAGCGGGATGCCGCTGCGGTCGCGCAGCAGCAGCGTCGCGATGAGGCCGATCACGGTCATCCCGGCGAGGTACCAGGTGACGGCCTGCGTCGAGCCCGTCGCCTGCACGATCGCCGTCGCGATGGTCGGCGCGAAGGCGCCTCCGGCGATCGCCCCGATCGCATAGGAGACCGAGACTCCGGAGAATCGGATCGACGCCGGGACCAGCTCGGTGTAGAGCGCCGCCTGCGGGCCGTCGGTGAAGCCGAGACCGATCGTGAGGATCGCGAGGGCCGCGAACAGGAGTCCGACCTGCCCCGTGTTCACCAGCGGGAACAGGGTGAACACGCCGACGAGCTGCAGGACCCAGCCGACGATGTAGGTGGTCCGGCGGCCGATGCGGTCCGAGATCCACCCGGCGACGAGGGTCGACAGCAGCCAGGTGACGGCGGAACCGGCGACCGCCCAGAGCACGGGGCCGCGCTCGAGCTTGAGCGCGCCCTCGGGGTTCGTCGCGTACCCCTGGATGTAGCCGCCCGTGGTCATGTAACCGACCGCGTTGTTGCCGGCGAAGACGAGCGCGGCGATGACCACGAGCAGCAGGTGCTTGCGGAACAGCTGCACGATGGGCATGCTCGCGGCCTCCTTGCGCTCGGCGAGTTCCGTGAACACCGGGCTCTCCTCGACCCGGCGCCGCACGTAGTAGCCGACCACGATCAGCACCACGCTGAGCAGGAACGGAATGCGCCAGCCCCAGGACAGGAACTGGTCACCGGGTGCGACCAGCGCCATGATCGCCATCACGCCGGAGGCGATCAGCAGACCCAGCGGCACGCCGATCTGCGGAGCCGCGCCGAAGATGCCGCGCTTGGCCTTGGGCGCGTGCTCGACGGCCATCAGCACGGCACCGCCCCACTCCCCTCCGGCCGAGATCCCCTGCAGGATGCGCAGCAGCACCAGCAGGATCGGCGCTGCGATCCCGATCGCGTTCGCGTCGGGCAGCACGCCGATCAGCGCGGTGGCCGCGCCCATCAGGATCAGCGTCCACATCAGGACCGCCTTGCGACCGAACTTGTCGCCGAAATGACCGGCCAGGAACGCGCCGAGGGGGCGGAACAGGAAGCTGACCCCGACGGTGGCGAACCCGACCAGGGCGCTGTTGGCGCCGAGGTCCTTGAAGAAGAGCTGACCGAACACCAGCCCCACCGCGGTGGCGTAGATGAAGAAGTCGTACCACTCGACCGTGGTGCCGATGACGGTGGCGAAGACCACCCGCCGCCGGTCGGCCGACGAGGCGATGGTTCCTGTGGGCGTGAAGCCCGGGGAGGATTCTGCGGACATGCTGTCTCCTTTGCATGGGACGTCGTCGTCTTGGCCGACATCGTCGTCGTGCCCGTCACGGAGGTTCAGGATCCTGCGGACGGATCCGGATGCCATGCTTGCCGGGCTCGACCCGATGATATACGATTTCGAATACGAAGCCAAGGAGCACCCTCCCTGGCACCCCACCGCGCGAGGAGGCGCCCATGTCCGCACCGATCGACCGGCCCGGCAAGATCATCGCGATCCACCTCAACTACCGCTCCCGCGCCGACCAGCGCGGACGCACCCCCGCCTCCCCCTCCTACTTCTTCAAGCCGTCCTCCTCCGTGGCCGGCACCGACGGCGTCGTGGAGCGCCCCGCCGGCACCGAGCTGCTCGCCTTCGAGGGCGAGATCGCGCTCATCATCGGCACCGCCGCCCACCGGGTGAGCGTCGAGGACGCCTGGGCGCACGTCGCCTGGGTGACCGCGTCGAACGACCTCGGCCTGTACGACCTGCGCGCGAACGACAAGGGCTCGAACGTCCGCTCCAAGGGCGGCGACGGCTACACCCCGATCGGCCCCGACCTCATCCCCGCGTCCGAGGTCGACCCCGCAGAGCTGCGCGTGCGCGCCTGGGTGAACGGCGATCTGCGCCAGGACGACGAGACCAGCGGCCTGCTCTTCCCGCTCCCGCAGCTGATCGCCGATCTCTCCCAGCACTTCACGCTCGAACCCGGTGACGTGATCCTCACCGGCACGCCGGCCGGATCCAGCGTGATCGTCCCCGGCGACGTGGTCGTCGTCGAGGTCGACGCCCCGCACTCCGCCAAGACGCTCACCTCCGGCGGGCTGCGCACCACCGTCACCCAGGGCACCGTCCCCTTCGACGGCGCCCTGGGATCCCTCCCTGCGGTCGACGACCTGCAGCGCGCCGAAGCCTGGGGCTCGCGCGAAGAAGCCGGTCTGCCCGCCGAGGACGCTCCGGCGGCGCCCGCCGAGACGCCGGCGACGCCTGCGCTCGACCCGCAGCTCCGCGCCAAGCTCATCGCCGCCCCGACGGCCGGCCTCAGCGCCCAGCTGCGCAAGCGCGGGCTGCACGCGTGCTTCATCGACGGCGTCTCGGCGAACCTGCCAGGAGCCAAGATCGTCGGCACCGCGAAGACGCTGCGCTTCGTCCCCGCCCGCGAGGACCTCTTCAAGACCCACGGCGGCGGCTACAACGCGCAGAAGCGCTGCTTCGACGCGGTGGACGAGGGCGAGATCATCGTGATCGAGGCCCGCGGCGACGCCACCACCGGAACGCTCGGCGACATCCTCGCCCTGCGCGCCAAGGCCCGCCGCGCCGCCGGAGTGGTCACCGACGGCGGCGTGCGCGACTTCGCGGCGGTCGCCGAGATCGGCCTGCCCGTGTTCTCGCAGGGCGCGCACCCCTCCGTGCTCGGCCGCAAGCACGTCCCGTGGGACGTCGACGTGACGATCGCCTGCGGCGGCGCCACGGTGCAGCCGGGCGACATCATCGTCGGCGACGGCGACGGCGTGATCGTGATCCCGCCCTCCCTCGTCGAGGAGGTCGTGGACGCGACCCTCGCCCAGGAGGACGAGGACGCCTGGATCGCCGAGCAGATCGAGGCGGGGCATCCCGTCGACGGGCTCTTCCCGATGAACGTCGCCTGGCGCGCGAAGTACGACGCCGCCCGCCAGGCCGTCGCCGGGGTCGGAACGAGCGCCTGATGGCCGACGTCCTCGCCGGCAGCAAGTCGGAGCAGGCCTACGCCTGGATCCGCGCGCGGATCGCCTCCCACGCCTACGGTCCCGGCTTCCGCCTCGTGCTCGGCACGATCGCGGACGAGCTGGGCATGAGCGTGGTCCCGGTGCGCGAGGCGATCCGCCGGCTCGAGGCCGAAGGGCTCGTCACGTTCGAGCGCAACGTCGGCGCGCGGGTCACGCTCGTCGACGAGAGCGAGTACGCCCACACCATGCAGACCCTCGGCCTGGTGGAGGGCGCGGCGACGTCGCTGTCCGCCCCGCTCCTGGATGCGGCGGCGCTGGATCAGGCCCTCGAGGTCAACGACCGGATGACCCGCCTGCTCGAGAACTTCGACGCGCACCGCTTCACCGAGCTGAACCGCCAGTTCCACTCCGTGCTCTACGAGCCGTGCCCGAACCCGCACATCCTCGACCTCGTGCACCGCGGCTGGGCCCGTCTGAGCGGCATCCGCGAATCGACCTTCGCCTTCGTGCCGGGGCGCGCCGAGCACTCCGTCGAGGAGCACATCCAGATCGTGGAGCTGATCCGCACGGGCGCGGACCCGCTCGAGATCGAGCTCGCCGCGCGCAACCACCGCTGGCGCACGCGCGACGCCTTCCTCGCGGCGCTGCACCCCGAGATCCTCTGACCCGCACCACCGAAGCCACCCCGAACCACCCGGAAGGACGATGATGACCGACGCCTACGCCCCGGCAGATCTGCCGGAGAAGATCCAGCACTACATCGACGGCGAGTTCGTCGACTCCCTCGACGGCGACACCTTCGAGGTGCTCAACCCCGTCACCAACGAGACCTACGTGCACGCCGCCGCCGGCAAGAAGGCCGACATCGAGCGCGCCGTCGCCGCCGCCAAGCGCGCCTTCGACGAGGGCCCCTGGCCGCGCATGGTCCCCCGCGAGCGCTCGCGCGTGCTGCACAGGATCGCCGACATCGTCGAGTCGCGCGACGCCCGCCTCGCCGAGCTGGAGTCCTATGACTCCGGCCTCCCCATCACGCAGGCGCTGGGCCAGGCCCGCCGCGCCGCCGAGAACTTCCGGTTCTTCGCCGACCTGATCGTCGCGCAGGCCGACGACGCCTTCAAGGTCCCCGGCAAGCAGATGAACTACGTCAACCGCAAGCCGATCGGCGTCGCGGGGCTCATCACGCCGTGGAACACCCCGTTCATGCTCGAGTCGTGGAAGCTGGGCCCCGCGCTCGCGACCGGCAACACGGTCGTCCTGAAGCCCGCAGAGTTCACGCCGCTGTCCGCGTCCCTGTGGGCGGGCATCTTCGAGGAGGCAGGGCTCCCGAAGGGCGTCTTCAACCTCGTCAACGGCCTCGGCGAGGACGCGGGCGACGCGCTCGTCAAGCACCCCGACGTGCCGCTCATCTCGTTCACCGGCGAGAGCCGCACCGGCCAGATCATCTTCGGCAACGCCGCGCCGTTCCTGAAGGGCCTGTCCATGGAGCTCGGCGGCAAGAGCCCCGCCGTGGTGTTCGCCGACGCCGACCTCGACACCGCGATCGACGCCTGCATCTTCGGCGTGTTCTCGCTGAACGGCGAGCGGTGCACGGCCGGATCCCGCATCCTCGTGCAGCGCGACGTCTACGACGAGTTCGTCGAGCGCTACGCCGCGCAGGCGAAGCGCGTCAAGGTCGGCCTCCCGCACGACCCCACGACCGAGGTCGGCGCCCTGGTGCACCCGGAGCACTACGAGAAGGTCATGAGCTACGTCGAGATCGGCAAGGGCGAGGGCCGCCTCGTCGCCGGCGGCGGACGCCCCGAGGGCTTCCCCACGGGCAACTACGTCGCTCCGACCGTGTTCGCCGACGTCGCCCCGGACGCCCGGATCTTCCAGGAGGAGATCTTCGGCCCGGTCGTCGCGATCACCCCCTTCGACACCGACGAGGAGGCGCTCGCCCTCGCGAACAACACGCGCTACGGCCTCGCCGCCTACATCTGGACCAACGACCTCAAGCGCGCGCACAACTTCGCGGGCGCCGTCGAGGCCGGCATGGTGTGGCTGAACTCGAACAACGTGCGCGACCTCCGCACCCCGTTCGGCGGCGTCAAGGCGTCGGGTCTCGGTCACGAGGGCGGCTACCGCTCGATCGACTTCTACACCGACCAGCAGAGCGTGCACATCACGCTCGGCGCCCCGCACAACCCGGTGTTCGGCAAGCAGGCGCCGCCCGCCGAGCAGGACCTCGACGACCCGGACCCCCGCTGACCGGATCCCCGCTGACCGGATCCCGAAACTCCGCTCCCGTCGCGATCTCTGCCGCTCTGACCCGCGGATACCGGCAGAGATCGCGACCGGAACGGATCCGAAAACTCATCACGCAAGGACGCTGACATGACCAATCGTGCAGACATGACGCCCACCTCCTCCGGCTTCTTCACCAGCCAGGAGGCGCCCATCACGACCGACAACCCGGTCGCCACCCCCTCCTCCCCGCCGCCGGACGTGCTCCGCTGCGCGTACATGGAGCTCGTCGTCACCGACCTCGCCGCCTCGCGGGTGTTCTACGTCGACGTGCTCGGCCTGTACGTGACCGAGGAGGACGACGAGGCGATCTACCTCCGCTCCACGGAGGAGTTCATCCACCACAACCTCGTGCTGCGCAAGGGCCCGGTCGCGGCGGTCGCCGCGTTCTCGTACCGCGTGCGGACGCCGGAGGACCTCGACCTCGCCGTCGCGTTCTACACCGCGCTCGGCTGCGACGTGCGCCGCAACCCCGACGGCTTCGTGAAGGGCATCGGCGACTCGGTGCGGGTCGTGGATCCGCTCGGCTTCCCGTACGAGTTCTTCTACCAGACCGACCACGTCGAGCGGATGAGCTGGCGCTACGACCTGCACATCCCCGGCGAGCTCGTGCGCCTGGACCACTTCAACCAGGTCACGCCCGACGTGCCGCGCGCCGTGAAGTACATGCAGGACCTCGGCTTCCGCGTCACGGAGGACATCCAGGACGACGAGGGCACGGTCTACGCCGCATGGATGCGTCGCAAGCCCACCGTGCACGACACCGCCATGACCGGCGGCGACGGCCCGCGCATGCACCACGTGTGCTTCGCGACGCACGAGAAGCACAACATCCTCGCGATCTGCGACAAGCTCGGCGCCCTCCGCCGCTCCGACGCGATCGAGCGCGGCCCCGGTCGCCACGGCGTGAGCAACGCCTTCTACCTGTACCTGCGCGACCCCGACGGCCACCGCGTCGAGGTCTACACGCAGGACTACTACACGGGCGACCCCGACAACCCGGTCATCACGTGGGACGTGCACGACAACCAGCGCCGCGACTGGTGGGGCAACCCCGTCGTGCCGTCCTGGTACACCGACGCGTCGCTCGTGCTGGACCTGGACGGCAACCCGCAGCCGGTCGTCGCCCGCACCGACTCCAGCGAGATGGCCGTGACGATCGGCGCCGACGGGTTCAGCTACACCCGGCCCGCCGACGAGGAGGCCATGCCGGAGTGGAAGCAGGGCGAGTACAAGCTCGGCCACCAGCTGTAAGCCCCTATTCGGGGTCCTCTCTCGGCGTCGTCGAGCGAGGACCCCGAAGGCGACCGAGACGAAACGCGGTGATCCGCGGAGGACCGCGTCTCGTCTCTGCGTTTCGATTCGCCTTCGGCTCACTCAACGAACGCGGCTTCGCCGGTGCTCGCTCAACGACCCCTGACTTCGAGAGGATGTCCCCATGCTCCCCGCAGAAACCATCGCCGCGCTCGCCGCCGAGCTGGCCGAAGCCGACCGCACGCACGGCGTGATCCCGCGCATCACCGCGCGCCACCCCGAGGCGACGGTCGAGGACTCCTACGCGATCCAGGGCGTCTGGCGCGACGCCCAGGTGGCCGCGGGGCGCAGGCTCGTGGGGCGCAAGATCGGCCTCACCTCGAAGGCCATGCAGCAGGCCACCGGCATCACGGAGCCCGACTACGGCGTGATGTTCGACGACACCGTGTACTCCTCCGGATCCGAGATCCCGGTCGATCACTTCTCGAACGTGCGCATCGAGGTCGAGCTCGCCTTCGTGCTGAAGGAGCCGCTCTCCGGCCCCGACTGCACGCTCGAGGACGCCCTCGCCGCGATCGACTACGCCGTGCCGGCGCTCGAGGTGCTGAACTCGCACATCGAGCTCGAGGGCCGCACGATCGTCGACACGATCAGCGACAACGCGGCGTACGGCGCCATGGTGCTCGGCACCGTGCGCAAGCGCCCCGACGAGATCGACCTGCGCTGGGTGCCGGGGGTGCTCTCGCGCAACGGCGAGATCGAGGAGACCGGCGTCGCCGCCGGCGTGCTGGGCCACCCCGCCACGGGCGTCGCGTGGCTCGCGAACAAGTTCCATCAGCACGGCGCGCGTCTCGAGGCGGGCGAGATCATCCTGGCAGGATCGTTCACGCGCCCGATGTGGGTGGCGCGCGGCGACGAGGTGCTGTGCGACTACGGACCGATGGGAACGATCGAATGCCGCTTCGTCTGAATCCGACCTTCCGCGAGCACCTGGCCGGTGCCGACCGCGCCCTGATCGGCATGTGGTCGTGCACGGGCAGCCCTCTCGTGACGGAGATCGCGGCAGGGAGCGGCCTGGACTGGCTGCTCATCGACGGCGAGCACTCGGCCAACACCCTGGACTCGCTCCAGGTGCAGCTGCAGGCCGTCGCCGCCTACCCGATCACGCCGCTCGTGCGCGTTCCCTGGAACGACCCCGTGACGATCAAGCAGGTGCTCGACCTGGGCGCGCAGAACCTCATCGTGCCGATGGTCTCCTCGGCCGACGAGGCGCGCGCCGCGGTGGCCGCGACCCGGTATCCGCCCGCGGGCATCCGCGGCGTCGGATCCGCCCTGGCCCGCAGCGCCCGCTGGAACCGCGTCGAGGACTACCTGACCGAGGCCGCGCAGCACGTGTCCCTGACCGTGCAGATCGAGACCTCGGCGGGCGTGGAGGCGGCGGCCGGGATCGCCGCCGTCGACGGCGTGGACGCGGTCTTCGTCGGCCCGTCCGACCTGGCCGCGTCGATGGGGCTGCTCGGGCAGCAGACGCACCCCGACGTCGTCGCCGCGGTCGAGCACGTGTTCG
This sequence comes from Microbacterium sp. 13-71-7, assembly GCF_002257455.1. GTDB lineage: Bacteria > Actinomycetota > Actinomycetes > Actinomycetales > Microbacteriaceae > Microbacterium. The sequence continues at coordinate 7,431 of NZ_NCKN01000026.1, read as the reverse complement.
CCGCGGTCGCCGCGGCCGGAAAGCCGGTCGGGGTGAACGCGTTCGACCCGGTCGCGGCCGATGGATACATCGCGGCAGGCGCCTCGTTCGTCGCGGTCGGCGCCGACGTGGCGCTCCTCGCCCGCGCCTCCGAGGCCCTCGCGACCCGATTCCTCCCGGCCCCGGCCTCCGGTCCCGCTGCCAGCTACTGACCCCCGTCCGGTTCAAAGCTTCCTCCGTTTCAAAGCGCGCAATTGGCTCCATCCCGGCCCGGGATGGAGCCAATTGCGCGCTCTGAACGAGACAGGCTGTGGATAACCGGAACCGGGGCAGGACGGGTCGGCAGAGTGTCGGGATGGGGCGCAGAACGGAACTTCCCGATGAGCTCGGTGGCGAATTCTCCGCCGCTCTCGCTCGCAGACACGGCGTGACCCGATCCCGCTTGCGCGGCGGCGACCTCCGCGCGCCGTTCTTCGGAGTCCGGATCGCCGCCGACATCTCCTTCGAGGTCGATGCGGAGGATCCGTACCAGCGCCAGCGTCTGCGGCGGATCGCACGGGCGCGCGAATACGCACCGCGGCTGCACAAGGGCCACTTCTTCAGTCATCAGACCGCGGTCTCGATCTGGGGTGGCCCGCTGCCGCTCGAGTTCACGGAGGATGGGCGGATCGCCGACGACTTCCCTCCGCACGTGTGCGCGCTCGGACCGCTCGCCGAACCGCGCACCTCCGGAATCATCGGCCACCGCACTCGATGGTCCTTCACCGCGATGACGGAACACGACGGGCTGCGGGTCTCGTCACCGGCAGCGACCTGGGCGTCGCTCGGATCCCTGCGCCTGCACGACCTGATCGCCCTCGGCGACTACTTCTGCCGCGAATGGCGACAGGGGCGCGGCCGCCCCGATCCCGGCAGGACCCCTCTCGCGGCGACGGACGACCTGCGGCGGATGCTCGAGGTCGGGCGCCGCATCGGAGCCGACCGGCTGCGGGCCGCGCTGCCGCGGATACGGCAGGACTCGTGGTCGCCTCGGGAGAGCCTGGTGCGCTGCCTGCTCGTCGACGCGGGGCTTCCCGAACCGCAGCTCAACGTGGACGTGTACGACGATGCGGGCCGGTTCCTCGGCTGCGTCGACATGTCGTACGGCGAGGAGAAGGTCGCCGTCGAGTATCTCGGGATGCTGCACGGCGCGACCTGGGCCGCCGACGTCGAACGGATCGCCGCGCTGCGCGCCGCCGGTTGGATCGTCATCGAGGTGACCGCTCCGCTGCTGAGGCGGCCGGAGGAACTGGCTCGTCGGGTCGCCTCCGCCCTCCGCCGCGCCGGGTGAGCCGCGCTCCGGAACCAAAGCGCGCAAATGGGTGTATTCGAGCCGAATATGGAGCCAATTGCGCGCTTTGAAACGAGACAACGGCCGCCCCTGCCAGGATGGGGCGGGTGAAGAAGGCCCTCGCCGCGCTGCAGGACCGCGGGTTCCGCTGGTTCTTCCTGGCACGCACCCTCACGCTCGTCACGGGCTCGATGTCGTCGATCGCACTCGCGTTCGCGGTGCTGAGCATCGACAACGATGCGGGCGCGCTCTCGATCGTGCTCACCGCGTTCACGGTGGCGAACATCGTCTTCCTGCTGCTCGGCGGCGTGGTCGCGGACCGGCTGCCGCGCGCGCTCGTGATCCAGACCAGCTACGTCGTGGACATCCTCTCGATCGGCACCACGGCCGCCCTGCTCTTCACGCACACCGCCACGGTGCCGCTGCTCGCCGGTCTCGCCGCGCTGAACGGAGCCTCCGCCGCGTTCGTGATGCCGGCGATGCAGGGACTCATCCCCCAGCTGACGACGCCCGGTCATCTGCAGCAGGCGAACGCGCTGCTCTCGTTCGCCCGGTCCGCCACGACGATCGCGGGCCCGGTGGTGGCGGGAGGCATCGTCGCCCTCGCCGGCCCCGCCTGGGTCATGGTGATCCAGGCGGCGGGCTGGGCGCTCGCGATCGTCTTCCTCGCACTCGTGCGCCTGCCGCCACCGGTCAGGGGACAGCGCGCGGGGCTGTTCCACGACCTGCACGACGGGTGGCGCGAATTCTGGTCCCGCCCCTGGCTGTGGATCGTGGTGCTCGCGTTCATGGTGCTCAACGCGATCCACGTCGGCGCCTGGGGCGTCGCTGGTCCGTACATCGCCAAGAACGACCCGCTCCTCGGCATCGCCGGCTGGGGATGGGTCGTGAGCGCCGAGGGCGCCGGCGTGCTGGTGATGACGCTGCTGCTGCTCTGGGTGCCGCTGCGGCGTCCGCTGCGGCTCGGCATGCTGGGCATGAGCGCGCTCGCGATCCCGCTCACGCTCCTCGGGGTGCACCCCTCCGTGCTGCTCCTGGTCGCCGCGGCCTTCGTCGCGGGCGCGGGCGTCGAGGTCTTCAGCACCGGGTGGAACGTCACGATGATGGAGCAGATCCCCGAGGAGAAGCTGTCCCGGGTGTCCAGCTACGACATGCTGGGCAGCTACATCGCGATGCCGATCGGCACGCTCGCCTTCGGCTGGCTGATCGCGCGTGCGGACGTGACGGCGCTCATGGTGGGCTCTGCGATCGTCTACGCCGTCATCGCCCTCGGCACGATGCTGATCCCCGGCATCTGGCGGATGGGGCGGGCGACGGCCGCGACCGCGCGAGCAGAACCCGTCCCGGACGGCGTCTGACTGGCGCTTTCATAGGCGTCCGCGGCAGGATGAGGTCATGACTTTCCCCGCCCTCGCGCCCCTCGCCGACCGCGCGGCGCTGTTCGCCGCCCTCCGCCAGGACCAGCTGGTCACCGCGACCGCCGCCCTGGGCGAGCACCGCTGGGACGCCGACCTCGCGGCAGGCACCCTCACCTTCACGTCCGAGACGGATCCGAGCCGCCGGCTCGTCGCGCGCGCATCGCTCGTCGCCACGATCGCGCCGGGGCCCCGCTCCCTGATGTGGGCCTGGGCGCACCCGCAGGGCGGATCCGACCCGTCGGTCGCGAGCCTCCGCGACTACGGCACGACGTACTCGATCGACGAGCTCTCGAACGCCGAGCTGCCGTTCCCGGCCGAGGCGGAGGCCGACCTGGACGGATGGATCGCCGGCGCCGCCCATCAGATCGGCGCGATCGCCGAGGAGATCACCGGCCGCTCGCCGTACTACTCGGCCCCTGTCGGCAGCGGCACGCGCGCCGTGTTCCTGCTCGACGCCCCCCTTCCTCCGCTCACGGTGGCCGACGCCGTCATCGCCCTGCCGCGGATCCTCTCCGAGCTGACGCTCTCCGATGCGCGCTCCTCGGTGTGGGATCTGGCCCGGCTCGCGGGCTGGAGCATGCAGTGGGCCGACGAGGCCTACTCGGCGGCGGTCGTCAGCGACGCGAGCGGCAGCGCCACGTTCCGCTTCGACGAGTACGCCCGCATCGCGGGCGTCGAGTCGCAGCTCGGGCAGGTCCCGCAGGGCTGATCCGGCGATCCGGAGCGCCCGTCGATGCGCACGGCCCCGCGCGTCGCGCTCGTCCTGGCGCTCATCGCCGCCGCACTCCTGCTCTCCGCCGGCCCCGCCGCGGCGCATGTGACGACGGTCGCCTACGCCGACCTGACGTCGGAGGGCCGGACCGACGTCCGCGTCGAGTTCGACCTGCAGTACGAGCTGCTCAGCGCATCCGCCGCCAAGGCGCAGGGCGACCCCGCGCTCTTCGCCGACGCCGTCGGGAGTCCTCGGCCCGGTGCAGAGGATCAGGTGCTCGCCGACCACGCCGCCGCCATCCTCGCCTATACGACGGCGCGCTTCCACGTCGCGGTCGACGGCGGCCCGCAGTGCGTGCCGCACCCGGACGGCCCCGCCGCGTTCCACACCAGGGACGCGACCGACTACGCGCGCTTCGCGGTGCGGTACGCGTGCGGCGCCGCGCACGGCGGCGCGTTCGTCGTGCGGAGCGCCCTGTTCCCCGACTCCGAGGAAATGGTCAAGGACACGAAGACGATCGTCGCCTACGCCCTCGACGGCCGCAGCGGCAGCGCAGCCCTCGACGCCGCGCATCCGCAGTTCTCGACCGCGCAGCCGTGGACCGAGCGCTTCGCCGAGTTCTTCCTCCTCGGCGCGGAGCACCTGCTGACCGGCATCGACCACATCCTGTTCCTGATCGCGCTCATCATCAGCTCGCGGCGCCTGCGCGACGTGGTCTTCGCGGCGACCTGCTTCACCGTCGCGCACTCGATCACCTTCCTGCTCGCGGCCCTGGGCCTCGTGCACATCGGCGCGAACGTGGTGGAGCCGGCGATCGCGCTGTCGATCGCCGCCGTCGCGGGCTGGCACCTCTGGGAGGAGCGCCTCCGGCGGGCGGCGCGACGCCGGGGCGAGCCGGCGCCCCCGCCCAGCCGGCGGGCAGCCCTCCTCCGCCTCGGGATCGTGTTCGGCTTCGGCCTCATCCACGGGCTCGGCTTCGCCACCGCACTGAAGATCGAGGAGCCGTGGTCCTGGACGCTGCTGTGGTCGCTCCTCGTCTTCAATCTGGGGATCGAGGCGGTGCAGCTGACCGTCATCCTGGTCGTCTTCCCGCCGCTCCTGCTGCTGCGCCGCCGCCTGCCCCGCACGGCGACCGTGCTGGGCGTCGCCGTCACGGCCGTGGTGCTCCTGTTCGGCCTGCTCTGGTTCGTCATGCGGATGCTCGGGCTGGCCGGCACGCCCTGAGTCCGCCGGCGTCTCAGCGTCCGAGCCGCTGGCGCGCCGTGTTCCTGCCCGCGCCGACGGGCTCGTGCGCCGTGGCGGCGGCGAGTCCGAACAGCGGCATGTCGGCGTAGATCGCCTCCATCTCCCCCGCCGGTACCTGGTACGTCTCGTGCCAGACGCCGACGCTGCCGGATCCGAGCAGCGTGCGCATGAAGTCCCGCCACGGCTGCAGGTGCGGGGCGTCCCTGTCCGCGGCGAAGCGCTGCAGATGCTCCGGGCTCTCCCAGTACGAGAGCAGGATCGTCGTGCGTCCGAGCCAGCTCTGGCAGCCGAGCATGCCCGTCTCCGGATGCTGTGCGAGATGCCGCAGCATCTTCGGCATCTGCCGCGCCACGCGCTGCACCCGGCCCAGCTGCCACCACTTGTTCGCCCGCATCCCGATGACGAACACGGTGATGTCACCGCGGTCCACGACTGCCGTGTACCGACCGGGGAAGACCTTCTCGCCCATCGTCGTTCCTTTCTAACGGTGTTATAGAACGTTGTTACAGAACGACGTTACGATAGGATCGCTTCCATGGCAAGACCCATCACCCACGATGCGACCCTGCGGTCACGACTGATCGAGGTGGCCTCGGCGATGATCGACCGCGACGGCCCAGAGCGCTTCTCCGTGCGCGAGGTGGCGGGGGCGGCGGAGACCTCGACGTCGGCCGTCTACTCGCTGTTCGGCAGCAAGGCGGATCTGATCACCGCCGTGGTCGCGGACTCGTTCGCCTCGTTCGCCCTGGCGCAGCGCGAGGCGGAGCCCAGGGGCCTGCGCGCCCTCGGCGAGGCGTATCGCGCGTGGGCGCTGCAGCATCCCGACCGCTACCGGCTCATGTTCAGCGGCGCGGTCGCCGGGGCGACCCATGACGGCGGCCACGGCGGCCGCGATCCGGAGTCCGATCCGGAGCCGGACCCGGAACTGGATGCGCTCCTCCCCCTCGCCCGCACCCTCACCGGCGTGGACAGGGTCGACGAGAGCGTCGACCTGGGCAGCACGCTGGCCGTCTGGGCGCAGGTGCACGGCGCGGTCAGCCTCGAGCTCGCGCGCGTCGCCCCGCCCTGGATCGACACCGACGCCGTGTACGCCGCGGTGCTCGACGCGATCGCCGCGGTGCACCCCGGTCGCTGAGGCCGGGCGCGATGCGCGACCCGCGCCCCCTCGGCGGGCGGCTGGGTAGCATGAGCCGCATGAGCGCCCTCGACCTCATCCCCGCCGGCCGCACGTTCACCCCCGAAGACATCGTCGTCTACGCGGATCCGCAGCACCGCTCCCTCGACGAGGCGCTCCACGACGCCGACGTGCTCATCAGCTGCCCCCACGCCGGGGCCGCAATCCCCGAGGAGCTCGCCGAGTTCCTCTCCCCCGCGCTCACGCGACGGCTGCAGTACGACTTCACCGATGTCGCGACGGCGGCGATCGTGCGGCGGTGGGCGTCGCAGGATCCCCGGGTGGTCGCCGTGATCAATCCGCATCCGCGGCTCGTGCGCGATCCCAATCGCGCCAGGCCCGCGGACGTCGCCGCAGACCTGACCGCGGCGATCGAGCGCGTGCGCGCCGCCGGCCCCTGGCAGAGGGTCGACCTCACCGGTGTGGATGCGATCCGTCCCGTCACCTTCTCGTTCTTCCCGATCATCGAGGTGCCGGACACCGAGGCAGGGCTGCGCCGTCTCGTCGACGCTTTCGTCGAGGTCGCAGAGCGCGGTCTCGGGGTGTACGAGCGCACCAGGGACGACCTGACCGCGCGGATCGTCGCGGAGCGCCTGCGCACCGGGGGCCGCCTGACGCGGCTGTCGTTCCACGACACCATGAACACCACGACCACGAAGGACGGAGCCGTCGACGTCCCGCGTGCCGAGAAGGACCGGCTTCCGCGCATCGTGGCGCTCTCGAACCGCGGCGACACCCGCGGAGAGGAGCGCGATCCCGCCGATCCTCCGACCATGGCGCCGGCGCGCCTGCGCGTCCTGGCCGAGGCGCACCGCGTCGGCTTCGAGGCCGCGGAGCCGGGCGATGTCGCCCTGAACCAGCCCTATCTCGGCAGTCAGGAGATCCTCGCCGCCGGTGCCCGGTTCCGCGCGCTCGCGGACGAGGCCGCGGCGGCCGGCGCGGAGTTCGATGCCGTGCAGGCCGAATTCCTCCGCGAGTTCCTGCTCGGCGAGGAGGCGACCGCAGAGCTGCACCGGCCCGGCACCGATTGGATCACCGAGGACCCCGCCCACGTCGACCGGCTCGCCGCGGCCTGCCGTCGCTCCTGGGACCTGTACCGCGCGCGCTGATCCCAGGTGGGCCCCACCCCGGTGGAGCCCGCCCGCGGACGTGCGCGGATCAGCCGCCCCAGAGCACCCCGAACAGGGCGCCGAACCCGATGGTCGTCACCGCCAGGATCAGGGTGGGCGCGAAGAAGGAGTGATCCACGAGCTTGGTGCCGAGCTTCGTGGTGCCGGAGGTGTCGAAGTTCGCCGCGGCGATCTGCGAGCCGTTGGTCGGCAGCAGGTAGATGCCGGCGAACGCGCCGGCCCACATGCCGGAGAGCAGTCCGAGCGGGATCCCCGCGGCGAGGCCGATCGGCACGATCGTGCGGGTGGCCGTGGACTGGCTCGTCGTGAGCACGCAGACCAGGAAGACACCGAGCGCGAAGATCCACGGAGCCGCGGTGACCAGTCCGCCCACGCCCTCCGAGATGAGCTTCGCGTGGGCCCCGAGGAAGGTGTCGGTGAGCCACGCCAGGCCGAACAGCGCG
>NZ_NCKN01000025.1 GCF_002257455.1 Microbacterium sp. 13-71-7 | reverse complement strand
CGGACGTGGTGCACCTCGCCTCGCCGTTCGCCCTGGGCTGGCGCGGCGCGCTCGCCGCGGAGCGGATCGGCGTGCCGGCGGTCGCCGCGTATCAGACCGATGTCGCCGCCTATGCGGCCCGCTACGGGGTCTCGCTGACGACGGCGCTCGCCGAGGCCCACATCGCCCGGCTGCACCGGCGCGCCACCCTCACCCTGGCCCCTTCGTCCGAGTCGGAGGAGCAGCTCGCCCGGCTCGGGGTCGACCGGGTGCGCCGCTGGGGTCGCGGGGTCGATGCGGAGCGCTTCCACCCCGACCGTCGCCTCAGCGCATGGGAGCACCGCTCCGGCGCCGACGTCGTGGTCGGCTACGTGGGCCGGCTCGCCCCGGAGAAGCAGGTCGAGGACCTGCACGTGCTCGCGGATCTGCCGGGAGTCCGGCTCGTGATCGTCGGCGACGGCCCCTCCCGGCCGCGGCTCGAAGCACTGCTGCCGGGCGCCGTGTTCCTCGGGCATCTCAGCGGTCCTGAGCTCGCGCAGGCCATGGCGTCGTTCGACGTCTTCGTGCATCCGGGGGAGAGCGAGACCTTCGGGCAGACGCTGCAGGAGGCGCACGCGAGCGGGATCCCGGTGGTCGCCACGGGGCGAGGGGGTCCGCTGGATCTGGTGCGACAGGGCATCGACGGCTGGCTCTACCGGCCGGGGGAGCTGCAGGATCTGCGGGAGCGGGTGCGGGACCTCGCCGGCGACGCGCGCAAGCGGCAGGCCTTCGGCCGCGCCGGCCGCGAGGCGGTGGAGGGGCGCAGCTGGAGCGCGGTGTGCGATCAGCTGCTCGGCCATTTCACCGAGGCGAAGGACCTGCACCGGGCCGATGCGGGCCTGCGCGCGCCGCGGGCCGTGCGGCCGGAGCCCACCCCCGCGGGGGAGCGCAAGCACTGGCGCCGCTACGTCGCGCTGGGCGACTCGCTCACGGAGGGTCTGTGCGACCCTGGCCCGGACGGTGCGCTGCGCGGCTGGGCGGACCGGCTCGCACTGCTGCTGGCGGCGCGGGAGCCGCTGGACTACGCGAACCTCGCGATCCGCTCCAAGCGCGTCGGGGACGTGTGCGGATCCCAGCTGGACCGCGCGCTGCAGCTGCGCCCCGACCTCGTCTCGATCCTGATCGGCGCGAACGACCTCGTGAAGCAGCGGGTCTCCGTCCCGCTCCTCGCGAACCGCCTCGAGGACGCCGTGCGGCAGCTGCGCGAGGCGGGCGCCGACGTGCTCCTCGTGACGGCGTTCCTGCCGGGGAACCCCGCCGCCCGCGTCTACGCCCGCCGCTTCTCCGCCTGGGCCACCGCGCTCGCGGGCATCGCGCGCCGTCAGGGCGCGATCCTGCTCGACACCGACCTCCACCCGCAGCTCGCCGAGCGGCCGAACTGGGGGGAGGACCTGGTACACCTCTCCAGCCGCGGGCACCGCTTCCTCGCCTACCGGGCGGGCGTCGCGCTCGGCGTGCCCCTCGCGGATGAGCTCGGCGCGCTGGACGAGGCCCTGCACGCGACCGAGCGCACCGGCGCAGGCGTCTGGTGGCGCCGCCACGCGCTGCCGTGGGTCTGGCGCCGCCTGCACGGCCGCGCCGCGGGCGACGGACGCAGCGCGAAGCACCACGACTACGTGCGCCTGGGCCGTGAGCGCGGGGTGCGCGAGCCCAGCGAGGTCTGAGGGCGCGGACTCAGGCGCGCCGCGCTGATAGGATCGAACAGGATGCCTCTGTGCGCATCCGTCCATGCTCGCGCTCCACACGGGAGAGCGAGCCTAAACAAAGAAGGAGAGACCTCTTGGAAGGTCCTGAAATCACCGCCACCGAGGCCGTTCTCGACAACGGCCGCTTCGGCACCCGCACCGTCCGCTTCGAGACGGGTCGTCTCGCGCAGCAGGCGCAGGGCGCGGTCGCCGCTTACCTCGACGAGGAGACGATGCTGCTCTCGGCGACGAGCGCCAGCAAGTCGCCGCGTGAGGGCTTCGACTTCTTCCCGCTGACCGTCGACGTGGAGGAGCGCTCCTACGCCGCCGGCAAGATCCCCGGCTCGTTCTTCCGTCGCGAGGGCCGTCCCTCGACCGAGGCGATCCTCGTCTGCCGTCTGATCGACCGCCCGCTGCGTCCGTCGTTCGTCGACGGCCTCCGCAACGAGGTGCAGATCGTGATCACCGTCCTGAGCATCGCTCCGGGCGAGTACTACGACGCGCTCGCCATCAACGCGGCGTCCGCCTCGACCCAGATCTCGGGTCTGCCGTTCTCCGGCCCGATCGCCGGTGTGCGCCTCGCGTTCATCCCCGGTCACGGCGAGCACGCGGACCAGTGGGTCGCGTTCCCGAACGCGGAGCAGGTCGAGCAGGCCGTCTTCGATCTCGTCGTCGCCGGTCGCGTCGTCACCAAGGGTGACGGCACCGAGGACGTCGCGATCATGATGGTCGAGGCCGAGGCCACCGAGGGCAGCTGGAACCTGATCAAGGCCGGCGCCACCAAGCCCAGCGAGGACATCGTCGCGCAGGGTCTCGAGGCCGCCAAGCCGTTCATCTCGCAGCTGGTCAAGGCTCAGGCCGAGCTCGCCGCGCAGGCGTCGAAGGAGCCGGGCGTGTACCCGGTCTTCCTGCCGTACAGCGAGGGCACGTACGACTTCGTGGCGGAGCGCGCCTACGCCGAGCTCGTCGACGTCTACCAGATCGCCGACAAGCAGGAGCGTCAGAACGCCGACGACGCGATCAAGGACCGCGTCAAGGCCGAGCTCGTCGCCGCCGTCGAGGCGGGGGAGCAGCCCGAGGCCGCACTCGCCGAGTTCTCCGGCGCCTACAAGTCGGTCACCAAGAAGATCGTTCGCGGCCGGATCCTCACCGAGGGCGTCCGCATCGATGGTCGTGGCCTGGCGGACATCCGTCCGCTCGACGCCGAGGTGCAGGTCATCCCGCGCGTGCACGGCTCCGCGATCTTCCAGCGCGGCGAGACCCAGATCCTGGGCGTCACCACGCTGAACATGCTCAAGATGGAGCAGCAGATCGACTCGCTGTCCCCGACGACGAGCAAACGCTACATGCACCACTACAACTTCCCGCCCTACTCGACCGGTGAGACCGGCCGCGTGGGTTCGCCGAAGCGTCGCGAGATCGGGCACGGCTTCCTCGCCGAGCGCGCCCTCGTGCCGGTTCTGCCGACGCGCGAGGAGTTCCCGTACGCGATCCGTCAGGTGTCCGAGGCGCTCAGCTCCAACGGATCCACCTCGATGGGCTCGGTGTGCGCCTCGACCCTGTCGCTGCTGAACGCGGGTGTGCCGCTGCGCGCGCCGGTCGCCGGCATCGCGATGGGTCTGGTGTCCGACCAGGTCGACGGTGAGACCCGCTACGCGGCGCTCACCGACATCCTCGGTGCCGAGGACGCCCTCGGCGACATGGACTTCAAGGTCGCCGGAACGAGCGAGTTCGTCACCGCGATCCAGCTGGACACGAAGCTCGACGGCATCCCCTCCGAGGTGCTCGCCGGCGCGCTGACCCAGGCCAAGGAGGCTCGTCTCACGATCCTCAACGTGCTGAACGCCGCGATCGACAGCCCGGACGAGATGGCGCCGACCGCGCCGCGCGTGATCAGCGTGCAGATCCCGGTCGACAAGATCGGCGAGCTGATCGGCCCGAAGGGCAAGACGATCAACGCGATCCAGGACGAGACCGGCGCGCAGATCTCCATCGAGGAGGACGGCACCGTCTACATCGGCGCGACCGACGGCCCGTCGGCCGAGGCTGCCCGCGCCCAGGTCAACGCGATCGCCAACCCGACCAACCCGGAGGTCGGCGAGCAGTTCCTGGGCACGGTCGTCAAGATCGCGACCTTCGGTGCGTTCGTCTCCCTGCTCCCGGGCAAGGACGGCCTGCTGCACGTCACCGAGGTGCGCAAGCTCGCCGGTGGCAAGCGCGTGGAGAACGTCGACGACGTGCTCTCCGTCGGCCAGAAGATCCTCGTGAAGATCACGAAGATCGACGACCGCGGCAAGCTCTCGCTCGAGCCCGTCATCGACGAGGCTCCGGCAGAGGCGGCCGAGCCGGCCGCTGAGGTCGCCGAGGTCTGAGTCCTTCGCACGAAAAGGCCCGTCCTGTCCACCGAAAGGGGGACATGGCGGGCCTTTTCCCGCCTTCGTGACCGAAACGTTACGAGTTGTTCGCCTCCTGGACGACTCAATGAACGGAACTGTCGGAGGCCTCGCTTACTCTCGAAGGGACGCACCGGGGGGTGCGCCACAGGACACAACGCAGCAAGCACGGGGGTGATCGCATGCGTCTCTTCAGCGTCGGATCCACGGCAGGATCCGCCATCGGCCATGCCGCACCCGCGGCGACCGGCGCGCCCGCGCTGGTCACACCCCATCCCTCCGCGCCGATCCCGGTGGTCGGACCCGGCATCGGTGCCGGCCTGCGCGTGCCCCTCGCAGAGACCGGCATCCGCACCTTCCCGCTCATCCTCGGCGGCGCCGAGTTCGGCTGGAACACCGATGCCGACACGGCGCTGCACATCCTCGACCGCTACGCCGATTTCGGCGGCAACGCGGTGCACACGGCCGACAGCTTCGCCGCGGGGCGCAGCGAGCACATCGTCGGCCGCTGGCTCGCGACGCGCGCCGATCGCGAGGACATCGTCCTGAGCGTGCGCGTCGGCGGCCACCCCGACAACCCCGGCATCGGATCCGTGAACCTGGTGCGCGCGGCCGAGGCCTCGCTGACGCGCCTCGGCGTCGAGTGCATCGATGTGCTCTACCTCGACGGCACGGTCGATGACGGCAGCGCCCTCGAGGACACCCTGGCCACCGCAGAGTGGCTCGTCGAGACGGGAAAGGTCCGGGCGCTCGGCGCCTTCGGCTTCACCGCGGAGCGCCTCGTGGAGGCGCGCATCCTGGCATCCGCCGGCTACCCGCGTATCGAGGTGCTGGACGAGCCGTACAACCTTCTGCGCAGGACGGGCTTCGAGGGCGACCTCCGGCTCGTCGCCGCGGCGCAGGGGCTGGCCGTGACCCCGTCGCACGCACTCGAGCACGGATTCCTGTCCGGCCGGCACCGCACCAAGCAGTCGCTGCAGGGCGTGCGCGGCATGCAGCTGCGCGGCAACATCAACCGCCGTGGCATCAAGGTGCTGCGGGCGCTCGACATCGCGGCCTCCGAGCTGCAGGTGCCCGTCGCCGCCGTCGCGATCGGCTGGCTCCTCGCGCAGCGCACGATCACGGCCCCCGTCGTCAATGCGTTCGCGACCGAGCAGGTCGACGAGCTGATGCAGGGCGCGGGCGTCGCCCTCGGTCGCGCGCAGCTGGCCGAGCTCACGCGAGCGGCGAGCTGACCTGATCGGTCCCTTGCCGTGTCCGATCTGTGACATAGGCTGGAAGCACCCCGGCCCCGGCGCCGGAGACGAGGCGAGCGGGTTGTGACGCATTACATCTATCTGGTCCGGCACGGCGAGCATCAGGACGCCGAGCACGGTCTCGCTGACGGACCCCTCTCGCCGCGCGGCCGCCGCCAGGCCGCACTCGTGGCCGATCGGCTGTCCGGCCTGCCGCTTGACGCGATCTGGCATTCTCCGCTGCTGCGCGCGGCCGAGACCGCCCGGGCGATCTCGGAGCGGATCCCCGCCGTCGAGGCGGAGCCGTCCGCCCTCCTGTTCGACTGCGTGCCCACCGGCATGACGGAGGAGACGCCCGCCGTGTTCGAGCCGTTCTTCGGATCCATCACGGACGCGGAGATCGAGGCGGGTCGGGCGCAGATGGGCGATGCCGTGAACGAGTTCCTGGTGCGCAAGCCGGGAGACGTGCACGAGGTGCTCATCACCCACAACTTCGTGATCAGCTGGTTCGTGCGCGAGGTGCTGGAAGCCCCGGAGTGGCGCTGGATGACGCTGAACCAGGCCAACTGCGGCCTCACCGTGATCTCGCAGAAGCAGGGACGCCCGTGGAGCCTGGTCGCGCACAACGACCTGAGCCATCTCCCGATGGAACTGCGCACCGGCCTGCCGGATCCGCTCCTGGTCTGACCTCGTCCGGGCGCCGCATGGTTGCGGCGTCCCGCGCCGTCGCGGTTGCGACGATCTGCACAGCCTGCGACGTTCTGCACACGATGTCGCCGGATCCGTGTGCGGATCGTGTCGTCCTGTGCTGATCGTCGCGCCGCGAGGGGGCAGTGCAGGCTCAGCCCACCCGTTCCCAGTCCGCGATCGGACCGTCGACGACCGTGAACAGCGGATGCGGCGCCGGGAGGGAGAGCGCCCGCGAGCGCTCCCAGAGCTCCGGGGTGCGCACCTCCAGCTTGCGGAGCAGGTGCCCCCATTCGTACTCGAGCTGACCGCGGGCCACCGGGATCCGCTCGACCGGACCGGTCTTGAGGATCTTCTCCCGCGCGAAGCGGTAGCCACGGGCATCGGCCTCGCCGACGACGGCCGCGAGATAGTCGCCGATCGCGGCGAGCGGATCGCGCGTCTCGCGGAAGCGCTGGAGCTGCGGATGATGCGCGTAGCCGCGGCGCGTCGGATCCGCGATGACGGCCTGGGCGAGCAGTCCCTCGCGCCAGCACGCCGTCAGCGCCTGCCGGTCGTAGTGCTGGGGATGTACGGACCACAGCCTCATGCGCGGGACTCCAGTTCCTTGCGGTACCAGCGGGTCGCGTTCGGATTCTCGTTGTAGCGCGGGATCTCGACGAAGCCGCTGTTGCGGTAGAGATGCCCCGCCGCCTCGAGCGTGTGGTGGGTGTCGAGCACGAGGGCGGCGGCGCCGAAACCGCGCGCGCGGCGCTCGAGCTCGTCCAGCAGCAGGCGCCCCCAGCCTCGGCCGCGGGTCTCAGGGCGCAGGAAGACGTGCTTGATCTCGAACACGTCCGTCTCGCCCCCGGGCATCCCGACCCGGCGGATCCCGCCGCAGCCGACGATCGCGCCCTCGTCCTCGAGCAGGAGGAAGGCGCCGTCCGGAGCCTGGAACGCCGCGGCGGTCGGATACGTGGGGGAGTAGCCGCCTCCGGGGAACTCCGCCGCGCGCAGGGTGAAGTAGTCGACGAGCACGGCGTGGGCGTCGGCGTCCTCGGGGGAGGCGATGCGGAACGTGGGCATGATCCGACGGTAATCGATGCCGCGACCCCGGCGCCCCGGACGCGTCGAGAGCTGCCAGGACGCAGCACGTCGCGAGCCGCGGCGACCGGCGGCGCCCCCGTCGGAGGCGCTGAATAGACTGAGGGCATGACGACGCGCGTGGCCCTGGTGGGCGCCTCCGGCAAGCTCGGCACCATCATCGGCGACGTGATCGCGCGCCTCGACGGATTCGAGGTCGGTGCGGTGCTCGGATCGGCCAGCACCATGGACGAGCTCGACGGCGCGGACCTGGTGGTCGACGCGACCACGCCGGCCTCCAGCGTCGAGATCGTGCGTGCCGCGACCGACCGGGGCATCAACCTCCTCGTCGCCACCTCCGGGTGGTCCGCCGACCGGATCGCGCAGGTCCGCCCGGCCATCGAGGCGGCTGGGACGGGTGCCCTGTTCGTGCCCAACTTCTCGCTGGGATCCGTGCTCGGCACCGCACTCGCCACCCTGGCCGCACCCTTCTTCGGATCGGTCGAGATCATCGAGGCGCACCAGCACACCAAGATCGACTCGCCCAGCGGCACGGCCGTCCGCACCGCCGAGCTCATCGCCG
Source organism: Microbacterium sp. 13-71-7 (assembly GCF_002257455.1). GTDB lineage: Bacteria > Actinomycetota > Actinomycetes > Actinomycetales > Microbacteriaceae > Microbacterium. The sequence goes on along the minus strand of NZ_NCKN01000025.1, from coordinate 18,815 downwards.
CCGCGCGCGCCGAGCAGGGCCCCGTGGACGCCCCGCACGTCGACCAGCGCGCCCGCGGCCAGCAGGTGGCGAGCGTTCCCGTGCATTCGCTGCGACGCCCCGGCGTGATCGCCAAGCAGGAGGTCATCCTCTCCGGCCCTGGGGAGTCGCTGTCGATCGTGCACGACACGGTGGAGTCCGCCGCGGCGTACGCCCCCGGGATCCGCCTCGCGCTGCCGTACGCGCGGGACCTGCGCGGCGTGGTCGTCGGCCTGGAGAACGTGATCGACCTGGGGATCCGGCCGCGCGCATGACCGCGCGCATCGGCGTGCTCGGACCGGTGCGGATCGCGGATCGCGACGCCGGCGGGACGCCCATGCGCGCGCTGCTCGCGGCGCTCGTCCTCGCCGGCACCGGCACGACCCGCTCGGTGCCCGCGCTGGCCGACGAGGTCTGGGGCGAGGACCAGCCGCAGAACCCGAAGGCCGCGCTGCAGACGCTCGTGTCGCGGGCCAGGGCACTGGCGGGATCCGACGCCATCGCGAGCGCCCCAGGAGGGTACGCGCTCGGCACCGACGACACCGATCTGCACACCGCGCGGCGGCTGCGCGCCGAGGCGGACACGCTCGACGACGGAGACCCGGACCGGATCCGGCTGCTGCGCGCGGCGATCTCGCTCTGGCGGGGAGAGCCCGGCGTCGACCTGGCCGGTGCTCCGATCGCCGAAGACCTCGCGACCGAGGCGCAGGCGCTGCGCGCAGCGATCCGCGGCTGCCTCGCGGCAGCGCTCGTCGCCTCGGGGCAGACGGCCGAGGGCATCGGGATCCTCGAGGAGCTGGCGGCGGCGCACCCGCTCGACGAGGCCGCGCACGCCGCGCTGATGACGGCCCTCGCCGAGGACGGCCGGGCGCCGGAGGCTCTCGGCGTCTTCGCTCGGCTGCGCCGCACGCTCGCCGAGTCCCTCGGCAGCTCGCCCAGCCCCGCGCTCGTCGAGCTCAACGCGCGGCTGCTGCGCGGGCAGGACGATGGGCCGAGGGTGCGGATCGGGGTGCTGGCCGCTCCGAACGAACTCATCGGACGCGACGACGCGCTCCTCGCGGCCCGCTCTCTGCTGCGCGCGGCGCGGCTGGTGACCATCATGGGCGCGGGGGGCCTGGGCAAGACCCGGCTCGCGCAGGCGCTCGCGGCGGAGTCCTCGGCCCCCGCGGTGGTCGTCGTCCCGCTCGCGGGCGTGCGTGCGGACGCAGGGGTGCCGCTGGCGATCGCCGCCGCCCTGGGCATCAGCGAGACCGTCCCGGGCGGCAGACTCTCCGAGCAGCGTCCGCGCCCCGAACTCGGCGCTCGGATCGTGGCGGCGCTCAGCGACCGGACGACGCTGCTCGTGCTGGACAACTGCGAGCAGGTGATCGAGGGCGTCGCGCGGTGGACCGCCGACCTGCTGGCCGCCGTGCCCTCCCTGCGGATCCTGACCACGAGCCGCACGCCGCTCGCGATCGCCGCAGAGCGTGTGCTCCCGCTCGAGCCGCTGGAGATCGAGGCCACGCAGGAGGCTCCCGCCGTGCGCCTCTTCGTGGAACGGGCGCACGCCGCGCGCCCCGGCGCGACGCTCGATCTGGAGGTCGTCGCGCGACTGTGCGCGCGCCTCGACGGGCTGCCGCTCGCGATCGAGCTCGCGGCCGCGCGCGTGCGAACGATGACGCCGGAGCAGATCGAGAAGCGCCTGGAGAACCGCTTCGCTCTGCTCACCTCGGGAGACCGGGCAGCCCCTGAGCGTCATCGCACGCTCGAGGCCGTGATCGAGTGGAGTTGGGACCTGCTCTCTCCCGATGCCAGGCAGGCGCTCGCGCTGCTGTCCGTGCTCCCCGGCGGATTCTCCGCGGAGGCCGCCGACGCCGTGCTGTCTGCGGCCTCCGACGATGTCCTCGAGGGACTCGTCTCGCAGTCGCTGCTGAACGTGATCGAGGTCGCCGACGGCGCCGTGCGGTTCCGCATGCTGGAGACCGTGCGCGAGTTCGGGCACGAGCGCCTTGCTGAGACCGGCGCGGAGGACGAAGCGTGGGAGGCCGTGGTCGGGTGGGCGCTCGCCTTCGTCGCCGAGCACGGTGCGAGTGCCAGGGCGTTCCCCGCGGGGCTGACCGCGCAGGCGCACCTCGCGATCACCCGGGAGCACGACAATCTCGTGCACGTGCTGCGGCACCTGGTCGCTGCGCACCGTGGCGCCGATGCGGTGCGCCTGTTCACCGTCCTCGGGCAGTCCTGGTTCATCCGCGGGTCCTTCACCGAGTTCATCGGCTACGCCGGGCCGATGATCGAGATCGTGGACGCCCTGCCGTCCGGGGACATCGCACCCGATCTGCAGGTCATGGCGGTCGTGATGGCCTCGCTCGGCTGCATGATCAGCGGGGATCCTCTCGCCGCACGTGGGCTCGTCTTCGTCACGCGAGCCGTGCGCGCCGCGGGGGACGCGCTCGCGCCCTCCTGGCAGCTGCTGGCCGATGCCCTGATCGCCGTCGGCCGGGGAGGGCCGCTGGGGGCGGTGTCGGAGTTCGTGCACGGGTCGGATCCGCGGGCGCTGCTGACGGCGGACGTGCTGCGCTCGCACCGGGCGGAGAACGACGGAGAGGCCGAGGTGGCGATGGAGGCCGCGCGCAGCGCTTGGCTCCGCGCGCGCAGCCTCGACGAACGATGGGCCGAGGGCATGGCCGCCGATCTCGCCGCGCAGCTGGCGGCGCAGTCGGCGCGCCCTGCCGAGGCCATGACCTGGATCCAGCGCGCGACCGTCGTGTTCGAGGAGTTCGAAGCGCAGGATCAGATGAACCACCAGGAGTGGGTGCGCGGCGGCGCGCTGCTCTGCCTGGGCCGCAGCGACGAGGCGCGGGCGCTGTTCACCCGGCTCACCGAGGAGGGCGGCCTCAGCCAGGACGGCGTGGAACTGGGATCGATCGGGCTGTACGGTCTCGCAGAGGCGGAGCTGCTGGACGGACGCGTGGCGGGGGCCACCGCGGCGTTCGGACGCGCCATGGCAGCGTTCGCCGATCCCGTGCACCGCCGCTCGCCGTGGTATCTGATGGCCCTGTCCGGCTACGTCTCGGCGGCCGCCCGCGAACTCGAGGTGCCGGAGGCGGAGCTCGCCAGGTGGGAGCGGCGACTGCGCACGCGCACGATCGCCGCATGCCGGCAGCGGCGGGAGGGCGTGGACAGGCCAGTCCTCGGCACGGCCCTGATCGGCTGGTCGGCCTGGGCGCTGCGGCAGCCGGAGCTGGTCGCGCGGGGCACGGAGGCGGTCGCGCTCGCCGAGGTGCTCGGCGGGCGGCAGAACATGCCGAGCCTCGACCTCGCGATGCACTTCGCGGATGCGGAGCGGATCGCCGGACCCGAGGCCGTCGCCGCGGCGCGGACGGATGCCGCCGCGCTGGATCCCGCGGAGCGCGTGGCCCGCGGCCTCGCCGTGCTGGGCGCTCGCTGAGCGCAGCGCAGCGATCCGCGCGCCCGGCGGACGCCGCGCAGATCTCACGGCCCCGGCCGAGTACGACGAAGGGGCGCCCTCGTCGAGGACGCCCCTTGTCGGGCCGTGGGTGCAGGCCGGTTCAGGCCTTGCGCATGTACGCGCGCACGGTGAGCGGGGCGAAGATCGCCACGATCACGGCCGCGCCGAGCAGCGAGATCCACGCGTCGACGCTGAAGGCGCCCGTGTTGACGAGGTCGCGCACCGCCGTCACGAGATGCGAGACCGGGTTCACGTTCACGAACCACTGCAGCCAGCCCGGCATCGTGTCGACCGGGACGAAGGCGTTGGAGAGGAAGGTGAGCGGGAACAGGATCATCATCGAGATGCCCTGCACGCTGGACGCGGTCCGCGCGATCACGCCGGCGAAGGCGAAGATCCAGCTGATCGCCCAGGAGCACACGATCACGAGGAGCCCGGCGCCGATCACGGCGCCCAGCCCGCCCGCGGGACGGAAGCCCATCACGAAGCCCATCGCGAAGGTGAGCACCGTCGCGATGCCGTAGCGGATCGTGTCGGCGAGGAGGGCGCCGGACAGCGGCGCGATGCGCGCGATCGGCAGGGAGCGGAACCGGTCGAACACGCCCTTGTCCATGTCCTCGCGCAGCTGCACCCCGGTCACCACCGAGGTGGTGATGACGGTCTGCACGAGGATCCCGGGGATGATGACGGGCAGGTAGTTCGTGACGTTGCCGGAGATCGCGCCGCCGAAGATGTACGTGAACATCAGGGTGAACAGGATCGGCTGCACCGTCACGTCGACGAGCTGCTCCGGCGTGCGCCGGATCTTGATGAGACCGCGCGCCGCCATCGTGACGGTGTTGCGCAGCGTCAGGGACAGGCTCGCGCGCGGGCTCAGCCGGCGCTCGGCGGCCGGGACGATGCGACCGGCGGTGGGGGCGAGGGTGGTCATGCGCCGACCTCCTGGATCTGTGCGGTGGTGGAGTCGTCTGCGGATTCCTCATCGGCCGGGTGGCCGGTGAGCGTGAGGAACACCTCGTCGAGCGTGGGCTTCTGCACACTGACCTCGGAGAGGCCGATTCCGGCCTCGCGGAGCGTGATCAGGAGCTCGGCGACCCCATCCGGATCCGCCAGGGGAGCTGTGATCCTGGACGCCTCGGGGGAGAGGGCGCCGCGGACGCCGAGGGTCTGCTCGATCGCGTGCAGCGCGTCGGCGGTGTCGGCCGCGTCGCGCACGCGCAGCTGCAGCGAGGAGGTGCCGACGGATGCCTTGAGGTCGTCCGGAGTGCCCTCCGCCACGACCTTGCCGTGGTCGATCACGGCGATCCGGTCGGCGAGCTGGTCGGCCTCGTCGAGGTACTGGGTCGTGAGGAGCACGGTGGAGCCCGTGTGCACGAGCTCGCGGATCGTGTCCCACATCTGCCCGCGAGTGCGCGGATCCAGCCCGGTCGTGGGCTCGTCGAGGAAGATCAGCGGAGGCTGGGCGAGCAGTGACGCGGCCAGGTCGAGCCGTCGGCGCATGCCGCCGGAGAACTGCTTGAGCGGACGGCGCGCGGCCTCGGTCAGGCCGAAGCGCTCCAGCAGGTCGGCGGACTTCGCCTTCGCCTCGCTGCGGCCAAGGCCCAGCAGCCGGGCGAAGATCATGAGGTTCTCGGTGGCGGACAGGGCTTCGTCGACCGAGGCGAACTGCCCGGTGACGCCGATGAGCTGGCGCACGATGTGCGCCTCGCGGACGACGTCGTGGCCGAAGACGCGACCGGATCCGCCGTCGGGGCGCATGAGGGTCGCGAGCATGTTGATGGTGGTGGTCTTGCCGGCGCCGTTCGGGCCGAGGACGCCGTAGACGGTGCCGGTGCGGACGCGCAGGTCGACGCCGTCGACCGCACGGTTCTCACCGAACACCTTCACGAGTCCGTCGGCCTCGAGGGCCCAGTCGGTGGTGGGATTCGTCATGCTCAGAGCATCCGCGGCCGCGCTGTCGGAGCACTGTCGTGCCGCTGTCGCACGCTTTCCGGTGCCGTGCCCGGCGCGTTCCGCCGCACTCCGCGCCGCGAGCCGCGCTGCCGTGCCCGGCGCGTTCCGCCGCACTCCGCGCCGCGAGCCGCGCTGCCGTGCCCGGCGATCCCCGTCGCCTGCGCCGCCGGTCGCGCCGAGGGCGCCGATCTAGGATGGAGGGATGGGTTCCCGCATCGGCGTCGCCGTCATGGCCGCGCTCCTCGTGCTGTACATCGTGCTCGTCGGCTGGCGAGCGGTGGTGCTGCTGGGCTCGGGGCAGGCGCTCGGGATCACGATGGGCATCGCGCTGCTCGTGATGCCGCTGATCGGCGCCTGGGCGCTCGTGCGCGAGCTGCAGTTCGGCCTGGCCGCGGATCGCCTCGGCCGCGTGCTGAACGATGAGGGCGGAATGCCGGAGGCGCCGGAGAACCTGCGTCCGAACGGCCGACTGCTGCCCGAGGACGCGGACCGCCTGGTGTCGGAGTACGGATCGGCGGCGGCCGCGGAGCCCGAGGACTGGCGCGCGCAGTACCGTCTCGGCGTGGTGCACGACGCGGCGGGGCATCGCAAGGACGCGCGTGCGGCGATCCGCACCGCGATCCGCCTGGCCGGCGCACGGGCTCGCTGAGCGAGGACGCGAAGCGACCGAGACGAAACGCCGCACCCTGAAGGGCGCGGCGTTTCCGATGTGAGCCCTGCTCAGGCCAGAGTCGCCTCGAGGGTGATCTCGATGCCGGAGAGCGCAGCGGAGACCGGGCAGCCGGTCTTGGCATCCTGGGCGAGGCGCTGGAAGGTCTCGGGGTCGAGGCCCGGCACCGTGGCGTTCACGTTGAGGTGGCTCCCGGTGATGCCGACGCCCGGCTTGAAGGTGACCGATGCGGTCGTGTTGACGCGCTCCGCGGGTGTTCCGTTGCCGGCCAGCGCGTGCGAGAGCGCCATGCTGAAGCAGGAGGAGTGCGCGGCGGCGATGAGCTCCTCCGGCGTGGTCGTGGTGTCGGACCCCTCCGACCGTGCCTTCCAGTTCAAGGGGAACGTGCCCAGGTGGGAGGAGGAGAAGGAGACGGATCCCTCGCCCTCGATGAGACTTCCGGTCCAGGTGGCAGCGGCTTCGCTCGTGACGGACATGGGGATCCTCCGATCGGGATGGGTGAGGGTGCCAGCCTAGCGACCGGACCGGGATGGATCCGTAGTTCTCAGGGAAGTCGCGGGGCCCTGCCCAGGATCCCGGCGCGCTGCAGCAGGAGATACAGCTGGCAGCCCAGGCACAGGCCGAACGCGGCGTTCAGGAAGGCGGCGACGAACGCCATCGCCGTCGCGATCGGCAGCGCCCACGGCACGCCGAGCAGATGCAGGACGAGTCCGATGGTGACGACGAACAGGCCGACGCCCTGGGCGAAGCGGGGCGGACGCGGGTCCTCCAGCTCGCGCGGCGGCGCGAGTCGCGGGCGCACCAGGGTGCGGAACAGCAGGCTCCACGGCTGGGTGCGCGGCGAGAGCACGCCCCAGAGGAAGAGCAGCGCGATCACGAGGGTCAGCAGGAACGCGGGCTGGCCGGCGCGGAACAGCAGGACCTGGACCCAGAACGGACGCCCGGCGACGAAGGCGAAGTCGCCCGGGGTGTACGTGGCGTCCGCGAGCGGCTGATACGCGAACCAGCCGAAGGAGATCGTGGCGGGAGGAGGCCCTGCGACGAGCCCCAGCACGGTGGCCACGAGGAGCAGGGCGGAGGTGATCCACGCCGCGAAACGCGGACCGCGGGGATCGATGCCGGCGGGTGCGGTCATGCGGTGGCCTCCTGGACCTGGTCGGCGCCGTCGAGCGCCGAGAGCACGGCGGCCCTGGTGGGGACGCCGGTGAAGCGGGAGCGGATCCGGCCCTCGGGATCGACGATCAGCGTCGTCGGCGTGGAGAGCACCTTGTACCGCGTGGCGAGGTCGGCGCGTGAGGTGAGATCGACCTCGGCATGCACGACGCCCGTGCGCTCGGCGGCGACGGATCCGAGCATGCGCCGCACCTGCGGGCAGCGTGCGCAGAACTCGGTGCTGAACTGCACCAGGGTCGCGTGCGCTCCCAGCGGTCGCATGAGGTCCGCCGGATCCACGTGCCGGTCGCCGTGCACCGTGACCGCGCGGCCGTCTCTGCGCCGCAGCAGCACGCCCGCGAGTACGGTCACCACGAGCAGGGCGGCGACCACGGAGACGGCGATCGGCAAGGACATGGTCCGAGGCTACGTCCGTCCGCCGGGGGAGCGGGCGGATATGACGGTTCGAGTCAGCCCGCGGTTCCCGGGTGCCGGTCCCTGAGCCCGTCGCAGGGTCCGCCCGTCGGTCGCTGAGCCTGTCGAACGACCCGTGAGCCGGTCGCCGCCGGTACGCTGAAACGCATGAGCGCCGCGATCCCCACGCCGTACGAAGACCTGCTCCGCGACGTGCTGGCGAGCGGCACGCACAAGGACGACCGGACCGGTACGGGCACCACCAGCGTGTTCGGCCGGCAGATCCGTTTCGACCTGTCTCAGGGCTTCCCGCTCATCACCACCAAGCGCGTGCACTTCAAGTCCATCGCGTACGAGCTGCTCTGGTTCCTGCGCGGAGACTCGAACGTGAAGTGGCTGCAGGAGAACGGCGTCACGATCTGGGACGAGTGGGCCGACGCGGACGGCGACCTTGGACCGGTCTACGGCGTGCAGTGGCGCTCCTGGCCCACGCCGGACGGCGGCCACATCGACCAGTTGCAGCAGGTGATCGACCAGATCCGGAACTCGCCGGATTCGCGCCGCATCATCGTGTCCGCGTGGAACCCGGCGGACATCCCGGACATGGCGCTCGCCCCCTGCCACGCGCTGTTCCAGTTCTATGTGGCCGACGGCAAGCTGTCGTGCCAGCTGTACCAGCGCAGCGCCGACCTGTTCCTGGGCGTGCCGTTCAACATCGCCTCCTACGCACTGCTCACCCTGATGGTGGCGCAGCAGACCGGTCTCGAGCCCGGCGACTTCGTGTGGACGGGCGGCGACTGCCACATCTACGACAACCACCTCGAGCAGGTGCGGGAGCAGCTCACGCGCGAGCCGTACCCGTATCCGACCCTGCGGATCACCCGGAAGCCGGAGTCGATCTTCGACTACGCCTACGAGGACTTCGCGGTCGAGGACTACCAGCACCACCCGGCCATCCGGGCGGCGGTCGCCGTATGACCCGGATCGGACTGGTCTGGGCCGAGGCGCACGGCGGCGTGATCGGCGCCGGCGGCACGATGCCCTGGCACGTGCCGGAGGACCTCGCGCACTTCAAGGAGATCACCCTCGGCGCGCCCGTGGTCATGGGCCGGCGCACCTGGGAGTCGCTCCCCGAGCGGTTCAGGCCGCTTCCCGGTCGCGACAACATCGTGATCACCCGGCAGGCGGGATGGACCGCCGACGGCACGAGGACGGCGGGATCGATCGCCGATGCGCTCGCCGGCCTCGACGAGGCGTGGGTGATCGGCGGCGGGGAGATCTTCCGCGAGGTGATCGGCGCCGCCGACCGTCTCGAGGTGACCGAGCTCGACCTGGACGTGCCCGGCGATGCGTTCGCCCCCTCGCGCGCGGGGTTCCGGCTCGTCTCGGAGGGGGAGTGGCGGACCAGCAGGACCGGGATTCGCTTCCGCTTCCTCGGCTACCAGCGCTGACCGCATCGCCCGCTGTCGACAGGAGGATCCGGATGCCCACCGCTCTCATCACCGGCGCCAGCGCGGGGCTCGGCGCGGAGTTCGCGCGCCAGCTCGCCGACCGCGGCGCGGACCTCGTGCTGGTCGCCCGCTCGGAGGACGCACTGCAGGCGCTCGCCGCGGAGCTCCGCGAGAGCCGCGGCGTCGCCGTCGAGGTCCTCCTCGCCGATCTCGCCGTGGAGCAGGACGTCGACCGCGTCGCGCAGCGGATCGCCGATGCCGAGCGCCCGATCGACCTGCTCGTGAACAATGCCGGGTTCGGACTGCCGTTGCACTTCGCCGACAACGACATCGCGGACGAGGTGCGCCACCTGCGCGTGCACGTCGAGGCGCCGATGCGGCTCATGCACGCCGCGCTCGGGGTCATGCGCGGTCGCGGAGGACGGATCATCAACGTCGCCTCGGTGGCCGGCTTCATCTCGCGCTCCACGTACTCCGCCTGCAAGGCGTGGCTCATCGGCTTCAGCCGCTGGGCGAACGGCGAGTATGCGGCAGACGGCGTCACGGTCACGGCGCTCTGCCCCGGTTTCGTGCACACCACCTTCCACTCCCGGATGGGGCTCGGAGCGGGCCAGGAGGGGGTGCCGCGGTTCATGTGGCTGGACGCGCCCTTCGTCGTGCGCCAGGGCCTGCGCGCCGCCGGGCAGGGCCGATCCGTCGTGGTCCCGTCGCTGCGCTACAAGGCGATGATCGCGGGCTCGCGCCTGATCCCGCGCTCGCTCACGACCCGGATCGCCCGCCGCGGCCGCATGTAGAGCGCCCCGGGTGCCCATCGCGTCGCCGACCGCGGGGCGACGATCCGCACAGCCCGCCACGACCCGCGCACCGAATCGCCGTATTCGTGTGCGGATCGTCGCAGCGTGTGCGGATCGTGGCGGTGCGAAGACCCGCTCAGGCGAACCGGCGCAGCCTGATACCGGCGTACGCGAGGGCGGCGATCGTCTCGCCGTCGCGGATCCGCCCGTCGGCGACCATCGCGAGCGCCTCGGCGAAGGGCACCCACGCCATCTCGTCGATGCCCTCCTCGGCCTGCGTGCGAGCGCTGTCGCCGGCCTGTCGCAGGCTCCGGGCGAGGAACACGTGCTCGGGCGCCACGGTGACGCCGTTGAGGGCGTTCATCGTGCCGATCTGGGTCCACTCGTCCGCCTCGAGCCCGGTCTCCTCGCGCAGCTCGCGCTGTGCGGCGAGGAGAGGATCCTCCCCGTCCGTGCCTCCTGCGGGCACCTCGACCGAGCGCCCCGTGGTGTAGCGGTCGATCGTGACGAGGCAGACGCGATCGTCCTCGTCGAGGGCGACGACGAACACCGCGGCGTTCTTCAGGGTGACCACGCCGTAGATCCCGTCGCCGGCGGGGCCGGAGACGTGATCCTCCCGCACCGAGATCCAGCGGTTGTCGTAGACGATGCGCGATTCCCGCGTCTGCCAGGCCATGTGCGCGAGCCTAACCGGCCCTTCCCTCTAGGCTCGAACGCATGGGCTGGTTCGGGAAGAAGAAGGATCCGCCGGACGCGAACGAGTTGCTCCGGCAGTACAACGCGCAGGAGGCCGAGCGCCTCGCCGCCGCCGGGATCGCACCGAGTCAGGGCATCGCCTCGGTCGCCGGCACGGTCTCGACCGGCGTCGGAACGGCGGAGTTCGTCGTCGAGGACGTCTTCACGATCACCGGGCGCGGCCAGGTCGCCACGGGCAGGACCACGGCGGGCGTGATGCGCGTCGGCGATCGCGTCGTGGTGCTCCGCGGATCCGCGCAGACCGGTGCCAGCACGATCACCGGCATCGAGATGTTCCGCAAGAAGGCCGACGAGGCGCCGGTGGGCGTCGCGGCCGGCCTGCTGCTCAAGCCCCACGCGGATCTGGCCCGCGGCGACGTCATCCGCGTCACGCCGACAGCGTGAGCATCGCCGGGTCCATTACGCTGGACCCATGACGCACACGGGCAATCCCTTCGGACAGGTGCTCGTCGCCCTCATCACCCCGATGACGGCCGACGGCGAGGTCGACTGGCCTTCCGTCGAGAAGCACATCGACCGCGTCATCTCCGACGGCGCCGACGGCATCGTCGTCACCGGGACGACGGGGGAGACCTCGACGCTCACCGACGCCGAGAAGCTGCGCCTCGTCGAGGTCGGCAAGGACGTCGCGGCAGGCAGGGCGAAGATCATCACGGGCGGCGGATCCAACGAGACCGCGCACGCGATCGAGCTCTACAAGGCCAGCGAGAAGGCCGGCGCCGACGGCATCATGATCGTCACGCCGTACTACAACAAGCCCACCCAGGCGGGCATCCTCACGCACTTCCGCCTCGTTGCGGACGCCACCGACCTGCCGGTGATCCTCTACGACATCCCCGGCCGCACCGGGGTGCCGATCAAGTACGAGACGATCCTCCGTCTCGCCAAGCACCCGAACATCCTCGCGGTCAAGGACGCCAAGGGCGACTTCTCCGAGGTCAGCCGGGTGCTGAACCAGACCGACCTGATGTACTTCTCCGGCGACGACTCGAACGTGCTCCCGCACCTCTCGATCGGGGCCACAGGTCTCATCGGCGTCACGGCGAACATCACCTCTGCGCCGTACCGCGCGATCGTCGACGCGGTGAACCGCGGCGACCTCGCCACCGCCACCGCCGAGCACAAGCGCCTCGAGCCGCTCGTCCGCGCCGCGATGACGCACGTGCCGGGCACGGTGTCGGCGAAGTACATCCTGCACGGCCTCGGCCGCATCACGAGCCCCCGCGTCCGCCTGCCCCTGGTGGGGCCGGAGGAGTGGGAGGCCGCCCTCATCGAGGACGAGCTCGCGCTCGTCAAGGACATCCCCGGCGCGGACTTCTCCGACTTCCGCCCCGACCGCAATGCCGCCGCCGGCGGCGCACTCCCCAAGGTGCACGGCACGACCCGATGAGGGTGCGGCCGGTGGGCATCGGACCCGACGGGGGCGGATCCGCGCGCGACGCGCAGAAGGATCCGGTCCCGGTCGGCAGGGGAACCACGAACATCGGGCGCGCCGCGCGCCCCGCCTAGGAGGCACCACATGAACATCCCCCTCGCAGACCCCGAAGCACTCGCCCCCGGCACCCTCCGCGTCACGCCCCTGGGCGGTCTCGGCGAGGTCGGCCGCAACATGACAGTCTTCGAGTACGACGGCAAGCTCCTGGTCGTCGACTGCGGCGTGCTCTTCCCGGAGGAGCACCAGCCCGGCGTCGACCTGATCCTGCCCGACTTCGAGCCGATCAAGCACCGCCTCGACGACATCGTCGGCGTCGTGCTCACGCACGGCCACGAGGACCACATCGGCGCGGTGCCCTACCTGCTGCGTCTCAAGGGCGACATCCCGCTGATCGGATCGGGCCTCACCCTCGCGCTCGTCGAGGCGAAGCTCAAGGAGCACCGGATCAAGCCCTTCACCCTCACGGTGAAGGAGGGGCAGCGCGAGAAGGTGGGCCCGTTCGACCTCGAGTTCGTCGCGGTCAACCACTCGATCCCCGACGCGCTCGCCGTCGCGATCCGCACCCCCGCGGGCATGGTGCTCGCAACGGGCGACTTCAAGATGGACCAGCTCCCGCTGGACGGGCGCATCACGGACCTCCGCGCGTTCTCGCGCCTCGGCGAGGAGGGCGTCGACCTGTTCCTCGTCGACTCGACCAACGCTGACGTGCCAGGCTTCACGCCGACCGAGCGCTCGATCGGCCCCGTGCTCGATCAGGTCATCGGGAAGGCGCCGCGTCGCGTGATCGTCGCGAGCTTCTCGAGCCACGTGCACCGCGTGCAGCAGGTCATCGACGCCGCGCACGCGCACGGCCGCCGTGTGGCCTTCCTCGGGCGCAGCATGGTCCGCAACATGACGATCGCGGAGCAGCTCGGCTACCTCAAGGTGCCGGACGGCGTGCTGATCGACTACAAGAAGGCGCGCGACCTCCCCGAGGACCAGATCGTCTACATGTCGACCGGATCCCAGGGCGAGCCGATGGCCGTGCTCAGCCGCATGGCGAACCTCGACCACGCGATCGAGCCGGGCCCCGGCGACACCGTGATCCTGGCGTCGAGCCTCATCCCGGGCAACGAGAACGCGGTCTACCGCGTGATCGACGGGCTGACCAAGCTCGGTGCGAACGTCGTGCACAAGGCGAACGCCCGCGTGCACGTCTCCGGCCACGCCGCGGCGGGGGAGCTGCTGTACTGCTACAACATCCTGAAGCCGAAGAACGTCCTGCCGGTGCACGGCGAGTACCGCCACCTCATGGCGAACGCGAAGCTCGCGCAGGACACCGGGATCCCCGCCGAGCGCACGATCCTCGGCTCCAACGGCACCGTGATCGACCTCAAGGACGGCGTCGCCCGTGTCGCAGGGCAGCTCGACATCGGCTTCGTCTACGTCGACGGCTCCACAGTCGGCGAGATCACCGACGCGGACCTGAAGGACCGGCGCATCCTCGGCGAGGAGGGCTTCGTGTCCATCATCGTCGTGGTCGACTCGACGACCGGCCGGATCATCTCCGGCCCGGAGATCCACGCCCGCGGAGTCGCCGAGGACGACTCGGTGTTCGACGACGTGGCGCCGAAGATCATCGCCGCGCTCAAGGAAGCGGCAGGCAACGGAGTGCGCGACAACCACGCGCTGTCGCAGATCGTGCGTCGCACGATCGGCCGATGGGTCAACCAGAAGCTGCGCCGCCGCCCGATGATCGTCCCGCTCGTCATCGAGGCCTGAGCGCCCGGCCTCCGGAGTCCGGCTGAGGCCGCAATCCCGCGGAAAGCCGCGTCATTGCGGGCCTTTGTCGGCGTGCGGCCGTAGCGTGGAGGCATGCCCAGGAGTTCGAATGCGACCAAGAGCGCGGCCGAGAAACCCTCGACGCGCAGTCGCTCCACGTCCGGGGCGAAGCCGCGCAGCTCGACCAAGGCCGCGCCGGCCCCGAGGAAGTACGTCGACGAGCCCGACAAGCCGCCGGTGATCGCGCGCGCCTGGACGGGTCTCGCGCATGGCGTGGGCGGGCTCTTCCGCGCCTTCGGCCTGGAGACGCTCGAGAAGGACCAGCGTCGCGACGGCTTCCCGTTCCTGCTCGTGCTGCTCGCCGTCGCGGGCGCCGTGAACGAGTGGTTCTTCATCGGCAACACCGTCGCGACGAACATCAGCGCCTACTCGGTGGGCGCCCTGATCGGCCGCGCGGCGTTCATCATGCCGGTGCTGCTGCTGCTCCTGGCGGGGTGGCTCTTCCGTCATCCCTCCTCCGTGCACGACAACGGCCGGATCGGGATCGGCTTCGGGCTGTTCGTGGTCACGCTCGCGGGCTTCTGCCACGTCGCGGGCGGCATGCCGCAGCCGAAGCAGGGGATGGTGGCGCTCAGCGCCGCCGGCGGCCTGTTCGGCTGGCTGCTGGGCCAGCCGCTCAGCTACCTGACGTCGGTTCCCGCCTACATCGTGCTGTCGCTGCTCGCCGCGCTCAGCGTGCTGATCCTCACCAAGACGCCGCCGAACCGCATCGGCCAGCGCCTGGGCGACCTGTACGCCTGGATGTTCGACGCCGAGCGCACGCCCAAGGCCGCTCCCGCCGAGGAGGCCGCGGCGGTCGACGAGGCCGACAAGGTCGACGACCCCGACGTGCTGCCCTGGTGGAGGCGCAACAAGACCGGGCGCGAAGAGGATCCGGACGACCGGCTCGGCTCGCAGGATCTCACCGAGCTGCTCACGTCGCAGGACGACACCCCCACGGCGGCCCAGGCCACCGCATACGACCAGGCCGTCATCAAGGACGAGGATCCCTACGACGCGGCCACCGAGGTCCTCACCGACGTGCGCGCCGTCGCGGACTCCCTGGCCGAGCAGCAGAGCACGGCGCTGCTCGACGACGGCGACACCGGCGAGCTGGAGCTGGCCGGATTCGACGGGTTCGGCACCGACGGACCGGGCAAGGACGGTCTGCAGGCGCCCGCCGCCCCCTACATCCTCCCGTCGCCCGGTGCGCTGAAGGCCGGACCGCCCGCGGTCGCCCGCTCCGAGGCGAACGACCGCGTGGTCGAGCAGATCACGAACGTGCTCACGCAGTTCAACGTCGACGCGAAGGTCACCGGCTTCTCGCGCGGCCCGACGGTCACGCAGTACGAGGTCGAGGTCGGTCACGGCGTCAAGGTCGAGAAGATCCTGCAGCTGAGCAACAACTTCGCGTACGCGGTGGCGTCGAACGACGTGCGGATCCTGTCGCCGATCCCCGGCAAGAGCGCGATCGGCATCGAGATCCCGAACGCCGACCGCGAGACCGTCGCACTCGGCGACGTGCTGCGCTCGGCCGCGGCGCAGAAGAGCACCCATCCGCTGACGATCGGCGTCGGCAAGGACGTCGGCGGCAATTTCGTCCTCGCCAACCTCGCCAAGATGCCGCACCTCCTGGTGGCCGGATCGACCGGATCCGGTAAGTCGAGCTTCGTGAACTCGATGATCACGAGCCTGCTCATGCGCGCCCGCCCCGCCGACGTGCGCATGGTGCTGATCGACCCGAAGCGCGTCGAGCTCACCAGCTACGCCGGCGTCCCGCATCTCATCACGCCCATCATCACGAACCCCAAGAAGGCCGCGGAGGCGCTGCAGTGGGTCGTGAAGGAGATGGACATGCGGTACGACGACCTCGCGTCGTTCGGCTTCCGCCACATCGACGACTTCAACCGCGCCGTGCGCGCCGGCGAGGTCGTGGTCCCCCCGGGCAGCGAGCGCGTGCTCAAGCCCTATCCCTACCTGCTCGTCGTGGTCGACGAGCTCGCGGACCTCATGATGGTCGCTCCGCGCGACGTGGAGGACTCGATCGTCCGCATCACGCAGCTCGCCCGCGCGAGCGGCATCCACCTCGTGCTCGCGACCCAGCGCCCCAGCGTCGACGTCGTGACCGGCCTGATCAAGGCCAACGTGCCGTCGCGCCTCGCGTTCGCCGTGACCAGCGTCACCGACAGCCGCGTGATCCTGGACAGCCCCGGCGCCGACAAGCTGATCGGCCAGGGTGACGCGCTTTTCTCGCCGATGGGGTCCTCCAAGCCCTTCCGCCTGCAGGGCGCCTGGGTCGACGAGAGCGAGATCGACGCGGTCGTCAAGCACGTGACGGCTCAGGCCCGTCCGGAGTACCGGCCCGACGTGGCCGAAGCGGTCGAGGGCAAGAAGAAGGAGGTCGACGAGGACATCGGCGACGACCTCGAGCTGCTCCTCGCCGCCGCCGAGCTCATCGTGTCTTCGCAGTTCGGCTCGACCTCGATGCTGCAGCGCAAGCTGCGCGTCGGCTTCGCCAAGGCCGGGCGGCTCATGGATCTGCTCGAGTCGCGCGAGATCGTCGGCCCGTCCGAGGGTTCCAAGGCGCGGGACGTGCTGGTCACCCCCGAGCAGCTGCCCGGAGTCCTGGCCAAGCTGCGCGGCGAGGATCCGCCCTCGGCGCGCGCGGCGGCCCCTGCTCCGAGCGCTCCTGCCGCGCCGGCGCCCGCACTGCCGCCGCGTCCTGCAGACCCCGTGCCCGCATCGTCCTACGGCGGCGCGGACGACCGCTATGGCGAGGATCCGCTCGAGGCGCAGTACCGCGGCCTCCCCGAGGTCGACGCGGAGTCCGATGAGGACGCCTGGGGCTTGACGGGGCGCGATTGATGGCCATTCCGCGTCAGCTGCCGAACGCGATCACGATCGCGCGAATCCCTCTCGCCGTCGTCTTCTTCGTGCTCCTGCTGATGGGCGGCGCGAACGGGATGACGCAGCCCGCCCTGCGCTGGGTCGCCGCGGGGCTGTTCATCCTGGCGATCTCGACCGACTGGGTGGACGGCTATCTCGCGCGCAGATACGACCTGGTCAGCGACTTCGGCAAGCTCTGGGACCCGATCGCCGACAAGCTGCTCACCGGAGCGGGCTTCATCGGCCTCGCGATCCTCGGCGAGGTGTGGTGGTGGCTGGTGCTCATCATCCTGGTGCGCGAATGGGGCATCACCGTGCACCGCTTCATGATCGTCAAGGAGCACGTCGTCGCTGCGGCGTGGATGGGCAAGATCAAGACGACCGTGCAGGCCGTGGCGCTCTCCTGGGCGCTGCTGCCGCTGCACGTCTGGGTCGGGATGCCGGTGTGGACGATCACGACCGCGGTGCTGATGGTCATCGCGCTCATCCTGACGATCCTGAGCGGCATCGACTACGTGGTGGCGCAGGTGCGCGGCTCCCGCGCCGACCGCGGCGCTGCGTCCTGATGTCCGGCGAGCAGTCTCGCGCCGCGGCCGCGGTGCTCGATGCGCTGCGCGAGCGAGGGATGACCCTCGCCGTGGCCGAGTCGCTCACGGGCGGTGCGCTCTCGGCGGCGCTCGTGGAGATCCGTGGCGCCTCGGATGTACTCAACGGCGCGGTCGTCGCCTACGCGACGCCGATCAAGTCCTCGGTGCTGGGGGTGGATCCGCTCCGCCTCGCGACGTACGGACCGGTCGACCCCGAGGTCGCGCGGCAGATGGCCGCGGGCGCCCGCGCAGCGCTGGCCGTGGAGGGGCGCCCCGCGGACGTCGGCGTCGCCACGACCGGTGTCGCCGGTCCCACCCCGCAGGGCGGGCAGCCCGTCGGCACGGTGCACATCGGGGTGAGCGTCGCCGAGCGCGCGATCAGCAGGGCGTTCCTCTTCGACGGCGATCGTTCCGAGATTCGCGCTGCCTCGGTTCTGGCGGCTCTCGCACTGGTCTTCGAGACGGTCACGGGCGCGGAGCCGGATGCCGGCGCGCCCGGGCGGGAAGGCCGGGAATAGAGTGCTTCACGACGAAGTTGAGTCGAGTGTGCTCACATTCAATGCACAGGACGAAATACTAGTGTCGATCCCGACAGGTCGGGTTAGACTGTCCATCCGATCCGGCGCTTGGGGCCGGGGGATGGGGGAGAGGAGGTCCCGATGATTCTCGTACGACAGGAGATCGGTGACGTGCTGCGGGACTTCCGTCTGCAGAAGGGCCGCACACTCCGCCAGGTCGCAGGCAAAGCGTCTGTCGCGCTCGGGTACCTCAGTGAGGTAGAGCGCGGGCAGAAAGAGGCGTCCAGCGAGATCCTCGCCTCGGTCGCCGAAGCGCTCGACGTCCCCATCTCGACCATCATGCGCGAGGTCGGCGATCGGATCGCCGTGCTCGAGGGCATGCAGGTCATCCCCGACGTCGTTCCCGACGAGCTCGTGGCCTCGGTCGAGTCCGAGCTGTCGCTGCGCTGACGGGATGCGGCGCAGCGAATTCCTCCGTGCGGTCGATGCGGAGTTCGGATCGCGTGGCGGCTCACTCGTGGCGGACCTCGTTCTGAGCGCCGTCGGCGGGCGCACGGCCGCGCAGGCGATGGAGGCCGGCGTGCCCCCGCGGGACGTCTGGCTGGCGCTGTGCGCCGAGATGGATGTCCCGGAGTCGCACCGGTACGGCGCGGGTCGGCTGGAGCCCAGGCGGCGCTGAATCGCGGTCGGATCCGACCGCGCGGTGTTCGATCTGTTCCTCACTCTCCTCGGCGTGTCGTCGAAGACATGTTCGAGATGCGCGTATCGTCCTGCACAGATGATTTCGTGATCGCGATCTGCACGACTTGCGGGAGTGCCGGCTGAATGTCGGAGGCCCCGCCTAGCGTGTTCGACATGACCACGAGGTCATACGCCTTGTCGGAGAGCTCGCCCCAGCCGGGGCAGCCGCGACAGCCTACAGGCGGCAGTTCA
>NZ_NCKN01000312.1 GCF_002257455.1 Microbacterium sp. 13-71-7 | reverse complement strand
GCTGCGACGGCGCGGGGTGAGGATCTGCTGGACGAGGAGGGCCGTCCTGGGCCGTGTCCGTCGACGCAGGAGTTGGCGGATTTCTCCCGGGCGTTGATGTTGCGGTTGGATCCGGACGGGGCCGAGCCGGAGGATCGGGCGGGGGAGCGGAACAGGGGTGTCACGTTCGGGCGGCTCCGTGACGGGGTGGTTCCGTTTCGTGGCGGGTTGCTCCCGGCGACCGCCGCGCAGTTGCAGCGTCTGTTCGACGCGGTCGGCAACCCTGCCGCGGCCGATGCGCCCCCGGTCACCGGGGGCGGGGTCAGGTTCGTACCCGCGGACGCCACCGATACCGACGCCGGCGGGGCTTGCGATGCAGATGCCTCCGGTGGGGATGCTTCCGGTCTTCCGGATCCGGGGGATGAGCGCACCCCGGCGCAGAAGCGTCATGACGCGTTCGCGATGATCGTGACCGTGGCCGCCGCGTCCGGCGGGTTCCCCGAGCTGGGTGGTGCGGCGCCGACCCTGGTCGTCTCGGTCACGGCGGAGGATTACGTCAACGGGACGGGGCGGGCCCGTCTGGAGGGCACCGGCGGGGACGTCCCGGTCTCCGTTGCCCGGCAGACGGCGTGTGCGGGTGGGGTCCAGCGGGTGCTGTTCGATGAGCGGGGCCAGATCGTCTCGATCGGGACGACCGCCCGGATCTTCACCGCGGTGCAGCGTCGTGCGATCGTCCTCCGCGACCGGGAATGTGTGATCCCCGGCTGCGACGTGCCCGCGACCTGGTGCGAGATCCATCACGTCCGTGAGCACGCCGCCGGGGGTCCCACGCACACGAGCAACGGTGTCGCCCTGTGCTGGCATCACCATCGCACCCTGGACACCTCGGGCTGGCAGGTCCGGATGCGTCACGGGGTTCCCGAGATCCGGGGCCCGCACTGGTGGGACCCCCACCGCGGCTGGCACCGCCCCCGCACCCACCACCGCCCCCCTCCCCACCGCACCCCCGCCCACCCCCTCGCCCCACCCGGATGACACCCGCACGGGGGTTCAGCGCCCCGGTCGGTCACACCGCGGATGACCCCCGCCCGGGCGTCGTGTAGGCGGCGGCGCATAGACTCTTCAGGTGACTGTGCAGGGGATCATCCGCGCTCTGGAAGAGGAGGCGTCCGGTTTCAGGGACGCCCTGAGCTGGGCGCAGACCGACGCCGACCTGCTGGCGAGCGCCGGAATGGACGCGCCCATGCTCGCGGGACTCCTCGAGCGCCGGTCCGCGGCGGGGAAGCCGGCGGCGCTGCTCGTGATCGCTCCGACCGGTCGACGAGCCGAGTCGCTCGCCGCCGCCCTCGGCTCCTACCGGCCCGATGCGGAGATCCTCTCCTTCCCCGCGTGGGAGACGCTTCCGCACGAGCGGCTCAGCCCCAGCCCCGACACCGTCGGGCGGCGCCTGGAAGTGCTGCGCCGACTGCGGATCTGGTCGGGGGAGCGGCCGCTCATCGTCGTCGCCTCGGTGCGTGCGGCGCTGCAGCCCGTCGCCGCGGGGCTCGGTGACGTCGAGCCGCTCGAGCTCACGGTCGGCGGCCGCGGGTACGACCTGGACACGGTGGCGGCTTCCCTCGTCGAACGCGCCTACTCGCGGGTCGACATGGTGTCCCGCCGCGGAGAGTTCGCCGTGCGCGGCGGCATCCTCGACGTCTTCCCGCCCACGGCCGAGCACCCGTCCCGCGTCGAGTTCTTCGGGGACGAGGTCGATCAGATCCGCCTCTTCTCCGTCGCGGATCAGCGCTCCCTGCCGTCGGCGCCGTCCGGGGTGTCACTGCCGGCCAGCCGCGAGCTGCTGCTGACGGCCGAGGTCCGCGAGCGCGCCGGCGCCCTCGTCGACGCCTTCCCCGGGATCGCCGGGATGCTCCAGAAGATGGCGGAGGGGATCCCCGTCGAGGGCATGGAGTCGCTCCTGCCCGTCGTCGCGGGCCCCGTCGTCCCGCTGACGGACTACCTCCCCGAGAACGCCGCGGTCGCGCTCGTGGATCCGGAGCGCTCCGGCGCCCGCGCGGCGAGTCTCGGCGAGACGAACCGCGAGTTCCTCGACGCCGCCTGGAGCGCTGCGACCGCGGGAGCCTCGGCGCCGATCGATCTGCAGACCGGCGACTTCCTCTCCGTCGCGGAGCTGCGGACGGCCGTGCACGACCGCGGCGGCGTGTGGTGGCGACTGAGCGCCTTCGACGCCGGCTCCGAGGACGCCTCGTTCGACCGGGGCGCCGACGGCGTGAGCGCGGCCCCCATCCCTTCCTTCCACGGCAACGTCGATGGCGCGATCGAGTTCACCGCCGGCCGCGTCGCCGACGGGTGGCGTGTCGTGCTGGTCGCCTCGGGCCCCGGCCTCGTCGATCGCGCCCGCGACGTGCTCGCCGACCGCGGGGTCGCGGCGCGCGTGGTCGACGGCCTGCCCGGCGTCCCCGAAGCCGGCGTCGCGACGCTCGTCACGGGCGCCATCGAATCGGGGTTCCAGGTCGCGACCGCGAAGATCGCGGTCCTGACCGAGAACGAGTTCTACGGGCGCACGATCGGCGGCGACACCCGCGTCGTGAAGAAGCTCGCCTCGCGACGCAAGAACGTCGTGGACCCGATGCAGCTCAAGGCGGGCGACTTCGTCGTGCATCAGACGCACGGCATCGCGCGCTTCGTCGAGATGACCCAGCGCGAGGTCTCCTCGGGCGGACGGAACGCCGTCAAGACGACGCGCGACTACCTCGTGCTGGAGTACGCGCCGTCCAAGCGCGGGTACCCGGGTGACAAGCTCTACGTGCCCACGGACCAGCTCGACCTGCTCTCCAAGTACGTCGGCGGCGAGGCGCCCACGCTGTCCAAGATGGGCGGCAGCGACTGGGCCGCCGCGAAGGGCAAGGCGCGCAAGGCCGTGCGCGACATCGCCGTCGAGCTCGTGAAGCTGTACTCGGCGCGGATGGCGGCCAAGGGCTACGCGTTCGGCAAGGACACCCCCTGGCAGCGCGAGCTGGAGGAGGCGTTCCCATTCGCGGAGACCCCCGACCAGCTGCAGACCATCGACGAGATCAAGGCCGACATGGAGCGGCCCATCCCGATGGACCGGCTGCTGTCGGGCGACGTCGGCTTCGGCAAGACCGAGGTCGCCGTGCGTGCCGCGTTCAAGGCGATCCAGGACGGCAAGCAGGTCGCCATGCTCGTGCCGACGACGTTGCTGGTCAAGCAGCACCTCGAGACGTTCACCGAGCGCTTCGCGGGCTTCCCGGTCAAGGTGCGCCCGCTGTCGCGCTTCCAGACCGACAAGGAGGCGCGGCTCACGCTCGACGGACTGCTGGAGGGATCCGTCGACATGGTGATCGGCACGCACCGGATCCTCACCGATCAGGTCATGTTCAAGGATCTGGGCCTGATGATCGTCGATGAGGAGCAGCGCTTCGGCGTCGAGCACAAGGACGCGCTCAAGAAGATGAAGACGAACGTCGACATCCTCGCCATGAGCGCCACCCCGATCCCGCGCACGCTCGAGATGGCGGTCACCGGCATCCGCGAGATGTCGACCCTGCAGACCCCGCCGGAGGACCGGCATCCGATCCTCTCGTTCGTCGGGCCGAAGAGCGACAAGCAGGTCGCTGCGGCGATCCGCCGCGAGATCCTCCGGGAGGGGCAGGTCTTCTACGTGCACAACCGCGTGCAGTCGATCCAGCGCGTCGCGAGCGAGCTCGCCGAGCTCGTGCCGGAGGCGCGGATCGCCGTCGCGCACGGACAGATGGGCGAGCATCAGCTCGAGCAGGTCGTCGAC
>NZ_NCKN01000311.1 GCF_002257455.1 Microbacterium sp. 13-71-7 | reverse complement strand
GATGCGGTGCCCGAGACCCGGGGACCGATGACAGAGAGCACGACAATGACCACGACCGCTGAGACGCGCGGAACCGACGGTCCGGCCGGGCCCGACCGCGAAGCGGGCTGGCGCGACATCGCCGCGCTGCTGCTCGCCCGCATCGGCGGTCGGCTGCGGCTGATGGCCGGGGCCGTGCGACCGCTCGCCTGGGTCCTCGCGGCGATCGCGGTCGGGTGCCTGCTCGTGGCCCTGCCCCTGGGCTGGATCGAGTTCGCGGTGATCGCGCTCGTGCTCGCGATCGTGCTCGCGCTGAGCGCGCTGTTCCTCATCGGACGCACGGCCTACGAGGTCGATCTCGATCTGGCCCGCACCCGGGTCGTGGTCGGGGAGCGCGCGGTCGGTGCGCTGACCCTCGCGAACCGCGGCGGCAGGGCGATCCTGCCCTCGCGCGTGGTGCTGCCGGTCGGCGGCGGCCGCGGCGAGTTCGCCATCAAGCGCCTCGCCCCGGGCGAGGAGGCCGAGGAACTGTTCGCGATCCCCACGCATCGCCGCGGCGTGGTCTCGGTCGGACCGGTCAGCGTCGTCCGCGGCGACCCGCTCGGGCTGTTCGAGCGCGCGCATCGCCGCGACGACCCCATCGACCTCTTCGTGCATCCGCGCACGATCGTGTTCGACGGGCAGTCGCTCGGCTTCCTGCGCGACCTGGAGGGGCTCCCGGCGTCGGATCTGTCCCGCGACGACGTGTCGTTCCACGCGCTGAACGAGTATCAGCCGGGCGACGACCTGCGACGCGTGCACTGGCGTTCCTCGGCGCGCACGGGCGTGCTCATGGTGCGCCAGTACGAGGAGACGCGCCGCTCGCACTTCGTGATCGGACTCAGCCGGTCCGCGGGCGACTACGCAGAGCCCGACGAGTTCGAGCTGGCGATCTCGCTCGCCGGATCTGTGGGCCTGCGCGCGATCCGCGACTCGCAGCACGTCGAGCTGCGCGTGCAGGGCCGCGCGCTGCCCTCCAGCACCGGCAAGCAGCTGCTCGACTCTCTCGCCGGGGTCGAGGAGAGCAGGCCGAAGGAGGGAGGCCTCTCCGCCCTCGCCGGCAGCGTCGCCGCGCACATGCCGCTGTCGAGCGTCGTCGTGCTGGTGTGCGGCGCGCGCACGAGCGCCGAGGAGCTGCGCGCCGCCTGCGCGCGGCTGCCGTTCGGATCCCGGGTGCTCGCGATCGTCGCCCAGCGGGGAGCGACGCCGACGCTGCGGCGCATCGGCGAGGCCGACGTCATCACGGTGGGCGCTCTCGAGCAGTTGCCGCTCGCCCTCGGAAAGGTGCTCGCATGACCGGCCCGCTCACGCCGCGCCGCGCGCTCGTGGACCTCGCCGCCGTCGCGCTGCTCATGGGCGTCGGCGTCGTCGGCTGGTGGCCCTCGTTCGCCGGCGGCTCCTATCTGCCCGCCGCGCTCGGCGGTCTCCTGCTCGGACTCGGCATCGCCCTCCTGTGCGCGTGGCGCGGCTGGGGGATCCTCATCATCGCCGGCTTCACGCTGCTCGCATACTTCGTGTTCGGCGGCGCGCTCGCGCTGCCGAGCACCACGCTGCTCGGTGTGATCCCGACCGGCGAGACGCTCGGCGGACTCGCGGCGGGCGCCGTCACGAGCTGGAAGGCGATGCTCACCACGGTCGCCCCGGTGGCAGTGGGCGACGGCTACGGTCTCGTGCCGTTCCTGTCGGCGCTCGTGCTCACCGTGGTCGCCGCCTCGCTCGCCGTGCGGCTGCGCCGACCGACCTGGGCGCTCATCCCCGCCGGCGTGCATCTCGTGCTCGTCATCGCGATGGGTGTGCCGCAGCCGGCGGCTCCCCTCGTGCAGGGCGTCGTCTTCGCGATCGTCGCCGTCGCCTGGCTGTCGCTGCGCGGGATCGGCGACGCCGCCGACGCCGCCGTGTCGGTGGCCGCCGACGGCTCCCGTTCCACCGCGCTGCGCCGGCGGCGGCTGCTGGCCGGCGCCGCGGTGCTCGTCGTGGCGGCGCTCGCGGGAACCGGGGCCGCGGCCGCGACCACGCTCGCCGAACCCCGCCATGTCTTCCGCGACGTGGTGCTGCCGCCGTTCGACGTGCACCAGTACGCGAGCCCCTTGCAGGCGTACCGCGGCTACGTGAAGGACCACCGCAAGGACAGCCTGTTCACGGTGAAGGGCCTGCCCGAGGGCGCGCGGATCCGCATCGGCACGATGGACGACTACAACGGCGTGGTCTACGACGTCTCGGACAAGGGCGTCGGCTCCTCCGGCGCGTTCGGTCCGATCCGCGACGGCATGTCGGCGGATGCGACCGGATCCGTCGCGCGTCTGCAGTTCACGATGGACCAGTACTCGGCCGTCTGGGTGCCGGACGCCGGTCAGGTGCAGAAGATCACCTTCGGCGGATCCGATGCCGACGCGCTGCGCCGCGGGGCCTTCTACAACGAGTCCACCGGCACCGCGGTCACGATCTCGAAGCTGCGCAAGGGCGACACGTACACCGTCGACACCACGATCCCGAAGACCTGGACCGACAAGGAGCTCGAGGGTCTCGCCTTCGGCACGGTCTCGATGCCGAAGCAGGTCGAAGGGCCGGAGAAGCTCTCCTCCCTCGCCAGCGATGTCGTCGCCGACGCGAAGACCCCCATCGCGCAGGTGCGGGCCCTCGTGAAGAAGTTCTCCGAGGAGGGGTTCTTCAGCCACGGTCTGGAGGGCGAGGCGCTCAGCCGCGCCGGGCACACGGAGGAGCGCATCTCGACGCTCATCGGCGGCGAGCAGATGATCGGCGACGACGAGCAGTACGCGGTCGCGATGACGCTCGCGGCGCGGTCGCTGGGGATCCCGGCGCGCGTGGTGATGGGCTTCTACCCCGACAAAGGCAAGAAGGGCACGTTCTCCGCCAACGGCGACAACCTGCACGCCTGGGTCGAGGTGAACTTCGCGAAGGCGGGCTGGGTGGCGTTCGACCCGACCCCGCCGAAGGACAAGGTCCCGCAGGATCAGATCACCAAGCCGAAGGTCGTCCCCAAGCCGCAGGTGCTGCAGCCGCCGCCCCCGCCGCAGGAGCCGGTCGACCTGCCGCCGACCGTGCCGGACCAGCGCGGCGCGCAGGACGGCCCCAACAACCTGCTGGGGATCATCGGCGCCGTGCTCGCGATCGGCGGCAGCGTGCTGCTCGCGCTCGCGATCCTCGCCGCACCCTTCATCGTGATCGGCGCGTGGAAGGCCGCACGACGGCGCAAGCGACGGGCGGCCGAGCAGACGGCCGACCGCATCAGCGGCGGCTGGGACGAGCTCACCGACCGCGCCGTCGACTACGGTGCGCGCCTCCCGGCGGGAGCGACGCGGGCCGAAGAGGCCAGGACCGTCGCGACCGCCCTCACGGTGCCTGCGGTGACCGGGCTCGCGGAACATGCGGACTCGCAGGTGTTCGGCCCGTCCGAGCCCACCGAGGAGGACGTGGAGGCGTTCTGGCAGGAGGTGGACGGCATCGTGGCCGGCCTCGGCAAGGATGCGAACTGGCGCCGCCGTCTGCTCGCCAGGCTCAGCCTGCGCTCCCTCCTGGGCGGGTCGCGCCTGTCCACGGGTGTACAGGGGCTCCGCGATGCCGCGTCGGAGCGGATCCGCCGTCCCGGCACGGGATCCTCTGGCGCCGGAACGACGACACCTGGCACGATCGAGAGCAGCCCGCGCCAGCGGCGCGGGCGCCGCCCCGCTGGCCCCGCATCCGAGAGCGAGACCTCATGACCACGAGCCCGGCCGGGTCGATCGCGCCGCTCGCGCGCCGCGCGATCGGCTGCCTCATCGACGGCGCGATCGCCGCGTTCAT
>NZ_NCKN01000310.1 GCF_002257455.1 Microbacterium sp. 13-71-7 | reverse complement strand
CGCCCGCTGCGCGAACGGCTCACGGACGGGACCTGTAATGCGGGCCTACGAGACGGCAGAGACCTTCGACCTGCCGGATGAGGAGGTCATCGTTGCCGGGGACTGGCATGGTGACGGCCCGTGGGTGCGGCGAGCATTCCGGGCAGTCAAATCCGTCGGCGGTGTGGCCACGGTGCTGCACGTCGGTGATTTCGCCCTGTGGGATGAGGGGTACTTCGACGTCGTCGACCGCGCGGCGCAATCCGCACACGTTGAGCGCGTGCTCGTCACCCCCGGCAACCACGAGCACTACGGGAAGCTGCAACCGCTCCTGGACGCGGCGAACGGTCGCGCAGTGCGGCTCTCCGACGTCGTGTGGGCGCTGCCGCGCGGGTTCCGGTTCACCGTGAACGGACGTTCGGTCCTGTCAGCGGGCGGGGCGCCGAGCGTGGACTACGCGTGGCGACGACCGGGCAAAGACTGGTGGTCAGAGGAAGCCATCACCGACGGTGACATCTCCCGCTGTGCCACCGGCGGCCACGCGGACGTGATGATTGCTCATGACACGGTGAACGGCTCCGGGGTCTTCGAGGTGGAGAAGCTGCTCTACACGAACCCCCAAGGCTGGTCGGCCGAAGCGTTGGAGTACGCCCGCATAGGACGGGAGAAGCTCACCCGAATCTGGGATGAGGTCGCACCTCCACTTCTCTTCCACGGCCACTATCACGTGCGGGGCTCCGGGCATCGGACGGACCTTGGCCGGCGCACTGAGTCGCTGGCGATGAACGGGATGCCCGGCAACATGGTGCTCCTCAGGTTTGAGGACCTGTCGGTCACAGATGTCCACGCGCGTGACTAGCCTGAGAGGCATGCTCATCGGCGTCATCCGTTCCACCGAAACCCGCGACGTGACCCTGGTCGGCGACGACCTGGATGCGTTGCGCGCGGAACTGGAAGCGCAGGCGACCGGGGACTGGGTGGTGACCGCATCGTCGGTGGAGATGGCACGCCGGTCCACGGAACTCACCCTGATCGGCAGGCTCGCCAACTGGGTGACCCGTGAGATTGAAGCCGATGACCGGGAAGCCCTTCACGCGAAGGTCCCGGACGGGTTCAAGCTCATCTCCATGCGTCGCGTGTGACCTACTCGAGGGTCATGCCGGCGCCCTTGGGCTCGAGCTCATCCCAGATGCTCGGTGCGATGTCACGGCCCGTGAGCTGCGAGAACACCCGCGACCGTTCCGGCTGAGGCACATGCTCCTGCAGCCATAGCGCGCGGTCTTTCATCGTCGGCAGCTGCTGTGCTCGCACCCGCTCGAACGCGTCCAGCGCCTGAGCGGCGCGCTGTGAAAAACGGGCGTGAAGCTCGTCCGCGATGCACCGCACGCCGGCGTGGAACTCGTCGGGGAGAGCCTGTACGAAAGCGTCGTATGTCCCGGCGCGCAACTGCCTCCAGACCTCTTTGGCCGACAGGCTGAAGACGGCGCGGTGAAGGGCGAGGTAGTCGTCCTGCTTGAACTTGACTGCGGTGGACCCGTCCAGCCACGCGACCAAGCCCTCGGCGTTCGGGCGGGGCGCACTCGCGAGCACATCCCGCAGAGTGCCCGCGTGGGAAGCCATAGCGGGCGCGGGCTCGTACTCGCCGGAGACGATGTTGACCCAACCAAGGGGAACAAGCTCATCTCGGTCGCCATAGTCGAGGACGATGCGGTTCGCAGGGTAGACAATCTCGAACACCGCCGTCCACCCATCACGGTGGAGGTGCTCGACCTCGTGGGCCTTCGCCGTCGCATGCAGCGCCTGCTCCGACTCGAACGAACCACGCGTGGCAATCCGCCAGCTTCCGTCAGGTGCGGGGTACGCGATTCCCAATGAGCCGTCGAACTTGTCGAAGGCTCCGAGGATGGGGGCGTCGAGGTCGAAGTCGAGCGCGTCATGTTCGCTGAAGTTGAAGAACTTCGCGAACGGTCGGGCGAGGACCGTGCCCGTGTCGTGGTTGTAGACGAGCCCGCGGGTTCGGCGGGTGACCCCGTTCCATCGCTTCGCGTACTGTGCCTTGTCGGTGTAGTTGAGGATGCGCAGGTGCGGAAACTCAGGGTGCTTGCGTCGCTGAACGTAGCCTGCGGCTACCTCCCGCTCGAGCTCATCGAGGTCGACCAGGTCAGAGAGATGCGTCATAAGCCGTCCTATGCGCGCAGCCAGCTGGTCGCGGCGACCGTCTGACTACTGCGCATAGGTGCCGCATGAAGCTCGTCATCACACGCGGAATCCCCGGGTCCGGCAAAACAACATTCGCGCGCCGCTGGGTTGCCAAGTCACCGGAAACGCGCGTGCGCGTCAACCGGGACGACCTCCGACGGATGCTCTTCGACCAAGCGAACGGATTGTCCTACGCTCAGGAGGGCGAGGTCACCCGGGCGCAGCACGCGGCTGTGACATCCGCCCTGCGAGCCGGCAAAGACGCCATCGTCGACGACACGAACCTGCGGGCCAAGTTCGTCAAGAGGCTGATGGAGCTCGGCGCCGAGGCAGGCGCCGATGTGGTCTTCCATGACATCGAGGTGGACCTGAGGACGGCGCTGTTCCGTGACAGCACGCGCCAGTATCCGGTGGGTGAACGCGTGGTGCGCGACTACTTCGAGCGGTTCACCCGCGCCGGTAAGCTCCCACTCGTACCCGAAATTTCGTCCGAAGCCAAGGCCCGCTGGGTCTCCTACATCCCGGACCTCGAACTGCCTGATGCGTTCATCTTCGACATCGACGGGACACTGGCCCACATCGACGACGGGGGACGGAGCCCGTACGACATGACCCGTGTCTCCGAGGACTACCCCGATGAGACGGTGGCCGACGTTCTCGTTGCGCTCTCCACCAGCAACGACATCGTCCTCGTCTCGGGCCGCAACGAATGCGCACGTGACGACACCGTCTCCTGGCTGAACGAGCATTCCATCCCGTTCAATGCGCTGTACATGCGCGCAGACGAGGACGGCCGCGGCGACGACGTGGTGAAGCACGAGATTCTGCACGGCCAGATTGCGCCTCGATGGCACGTTCGCGGTGTCTTCGATGACCGTGCTCGAGTCGTCGCGATGTGGCGCGATGTTGGCTTGAAGTGCTTCCAAGTGCAGCCGGGCGACTTCTGAGTCGCAGCGTGCGCGCATAGGGAGGGCGTGACCGCCGAGTACCAAGACCGTGCCCATCTGCCTGCAGGCATGTCCCATTTCGCCCGGTGGTTTCAGGGCATCCCTGGGCGGCCCAAGGTGCAGCCGGCCGATGGTGACGCAATTCTGCACAGCACGCGCCGCGGGAACCGGTTCCTGCTATTCGAGTTCAAGCCGGTCGGTGCACCTCTCACGACCGGCCAGAGCATCCTGCTGTCGGGTTTCGGGCGAAAGCCTGGTTGCCAGGCCATGCTGGTCTTCGACCCGCATGCGCACGACCGTTCCGGGGCTGCCTACGCTGAGGACGAGGAGGTCGCCCTCCGGGTGTTCTCGCGGGGGTTCGAAGCCGACGTGGTTACGACCTTTCGTGGCCTGAACCGGGTGCTGGCTGCCTGGTACGCGCGCGACATCGACCTGGTGAAAGTCGCCGAGCGCACCGCAGCGCAGGTCGAGAACCCGACATCTCCCGTTGCCGGAGTCGGGGAATGAGCAGGGGGCGCGCACTCTCTCCTATCCTGCGAGACGCATTCGCTCATCAGCGTCGGCTGCGGGACGATTTCAGCGCGGTCCGGTTGCAGCAGTACATCGACGCGGAGAACGCAACGAACGGGGCACTACTGAACGCTGCTGGGCGGCGCCGGCGCATCGACCCGATGCGGTTGTTCCTCAGCAACCGGGCGTTCGCATACTGCTACGCGAGCGAGGAGCTCCGCGACTGGTGGGCGGAGCACCCCCGCATCACCTTCCCGGACTACGAACGGCAGGTGTACGAAG
>NZ_NCKN01000309.1 GCF_002257455.1 Microbacterium sp. 13-71-7 | reverse complement strand
GATCGCGGAGCTGCCGGACCGGCTCCGCGCCGGGCAGGCCGCGTTCGAGAAGACCGGCGGACTGCACGCCGCGGCGCTCTTCGACGCCGTCAGCGGCGAGCTGCTCGTCATCAGGGAGGACGTGGGCCGACACAACGCCGTGGACAAGGTCGTCGGCTGGGCGCTGCAGGACGGACGGCTCCCGCTGCGCTCGACCGTGCTGCAGGTCTCCGGACGGGCGAGCTTCGAGCTCGTGCAGAAGGCCGTCATGGCGGGGATCCCGATCCTCTCGGCCGTGTCCGCGCCGTCCTCGCTGGCGGCGGAGCTCGCCGAGCAGACCGGCCTGACCCTGATCGGCTTCGTGCGAGGACGATCCATGAACGTGTACGCGCACGCGGAGCGCGTGCTGATCGATGCGGCGACGCAGGGCGAGGAGCCCGTGCGGGAAGGACGGGCAGGGCGATGAGCGACGACGTGGACGCGCGCGGAGGAACGGCCTTCGGACTCATGCCGGACGAGCCCCGTCAGGGCGGCTACGGACCGCGCACGACGGCGGCCTGGTCGCGCAAGCCGTACCGGCACCCGGCCGCCGGCTGGGGGGCGGCGAAGTCCGTCGGACAGGTGCTGCTGCGCGAGCGCGAGCCGATCGCGGGCTCCGGCGCGATGCTCATCATGAACCACGGCGTCTCCGGATACGACTGCCCCGGCTGCGCCTGGCCGGACGATCCGGGCAACCTGCGCCTGGACATCTGCGAGAACGGGATCAAGCACGTCACCTGGGAGATGACGCACAAGCGCGTCGACCGGCAGTTCTTCGCATCGCACACGGTCGCGGAGCTGTCGCAGTGGACGGACTTCGACCTCGAGGACCAGGGGCGCCTCACCGAGCCGATGAGCTACGACGCTGCGACCGACCGGTACGTGCCGATCTCGTGGGACGACGCGTTCGCCCTCATCGGCGAGGAGCTGCGCGGCCTGGCCAGCCCCGACGAGGCCAGCTTCTACACCTCCGGCCGGCTGAGCAACGAGGCGACGTTCCTGTATCAGCTCATGGTGCGCGAATACGGCACCAACAACCTCCCGGACTGCTCGAACATGTGCCACGAGGCCTCGGGGCGCGCGTTGAAGGCGTCGCTCGCCACGGGCAAGGGCACGGCGGATCTGCGCGACTGGGAGGAGTGCGACGCGCTCTTCGTCCTCGGCGTGAACGCCGCCTCGAACGCTCCGCGCATGCTCACGGCGCTGTCCGACGCCGTCCGCCGCGGCGCGCAGGTGGTGCACGTCAACCCGCTCGTCGAGGTCGGGGCGACACGGACGATCGTGCCGCACGAGTTCGTCGACATGGCCCTGTTCAAGAGCACCGCTACGAGCACGATGAACCTCCAGGTGCGGCTCGGCGGCGATCTCGCGCTCATCCGCGGGATGTCCAAGGTCGTCTTCGAGGCGGCCGAGGCGGATCCCTCCGTCCTCGACACCGCATTCCTGCGCGCGTACACGAACGGGCTCGAGGACTACCGCGCGCTCGTCGATGCGACGCCCTGGGCGGAGCTGGTGCGCCAGTCCGGGCTCAGCGAGGAGCGGATCCGCGAAGCGGCGGCGATCTACCTCGGCTCGGAGCGGACCGTCATCAGCTGGTGCCTCGGCGTGAGCCAGCACGAGCACGGCGTGGACACCGTGCGCGAGATCGTGAACCTGCTGCTGCTGCGCGGCAACGTCGGGCGCCCCGGGACCGGGCCGTCCCCCGTGCGCGGGCACAGCAACGTGCAGGGCAACCGCACCTGCGGCATCGACCACCGGCCGCCCGCGTGGACGGACCGGCTCGCGGAGGTCTGCCGCATCGATCCGCCGCGTCACGCCGGCCTGGACACCGTCAAGACGATCCGCGGCATGCACGACGGCACGGTCAAGGTCTTCGTCGGCATGGGCGGCAACTTCGTTCTCGCGGCCCCCGACACCCCCTACACCGCAGAAGGACTCAGCCGCTGCCGGCTGACCGTGCAGGTGAGCACCAAGCTCAACCGCAGCCACCTCGTCCACGGCGAGAAGGCGCTGATCCTGCCGTGCCTCGGACGCACCGAGCGCGACCAGCAGCAGTCCGGCCCGCAGGGCGTGACGGTCGAGGACGCGATGAGCATGGTGCACCTCTCGGTGGGGCGCAAGCGGCCCGCCTCGGCGTACCTGCGCTCGGAGCCCGCGATCATCGCGGGCATCGCGAAGGCGACGCTCCCGGCGTCGCAGACGCCGTGGGACGACTACATCGCCGACTACGACCGCATCAGGGACGTCATGGCGCAGGTCCTCCCCGGCTTCGAGGGCTTCAACGACCTGATCCGTAACCGTCACGGCTTCCGCATCCCGCAGCCGGCCCGCGAGCGCGTGTTCGAGACAGAGTCGGGGCAGGCGGAGTTCTCGCACGCGCCGCTGCCGGATGTGATCCCCGCCTCCGCCGACACCCTGGTGCTGCAGACCATGCGCTCGCACGATCAGTGGAACACGACGATCTACTCGAGCAACGACCGCTATCGCGGCGTGAAGAACCTGCGCGAGCTGATCTTCCTGCACGCGGACGACATGCGCGCCCGCGGGATCGCGGAGGGGGATCTCGTCGACATCCGGTCGACGTCGAAGGACGGATCCACCCGCATCGTGCGCGCCTTCCGTGCGGTGCCCTACGACCTTCCGCAGGGCTGCGCGGCCGGCTACATGCCGGAGTTGAACGTGCTGATCGGACATGCAGATTTCAGCGCGCAGAGCGATCAGCCGCTCATGAAGAGCATCCAGGTCACGGTCACCCGGTCCGCGGCGCGCGCGGCCTGAACGCCGCTGCCCTGCGGGCCTCGTCGTCCTCAGGCGGCGGGAGCCCGCAGGGCCGCCGCCCGGACGGCGCGGAGGCGCTCCCCGAACCGATCGGGCACCTGCGCGGGCAGAGCGTCCACCGGGAACCAGCGCACGTCCTCGCTCTCGTCGCTGACGGCGATCGGCGCCGCAGGATCCGCGAGGGCCGCGAAGCCGACGTCCCAGTGCGCGGCGCAGGAGAAGCCCCCGTGCAGCGCATGCCGGTCGAGATCCAGGATCGCGGTCGAGAGCAGGCGCAGGTCGTGGATCCCGGATTCCTCCTGCGCCTCTCGCTGGGCAGTCGCGGAGATCGACGAGTCCTGCGGCTCGACGTGTCCGCCGAACTGCACCCAGAACCGCCCCTTGCCGTGGAAGCAGAGCAGCACCTGGGCGAAGTCGGGGGAGAACACGAAGCAGGATCCTGTGAGGTGCTCGGCTCCGCCGTCGCGGCGCAGCGCGTCGTCGCCGCCCGCGCGGACGAATTCGAGATAGGCGTCCCGCACGGGGGACGACGGCAGCGCGGTCAGGTCGCGGATCAGGTCGTGATGACGCATCCCGCCATTCTGCCCCGGGCGCCCGAGGCGAGTCGTCCTGGCGCTCAGAGGTCGCGGGCGAACAGGTCCTCCCAGGTTTCGCGACGGATCACGGCTCTGGCCGCGCCGTCGCGCACGAAGACCACGGGAGGGCGGCGGTAGCCGTTGTAGTTGTTCGCCATGGTGTGCGTGTAGGCGCCCGTCGCGGGCACCGCGAGCAGGTCGCCGACGCGGACCTCGGGGAGGCGCAGCGGATCGATGAGGACGTCGCCGGACTCGCAGTGCCGACCGACCACGACCACGTCCTCCACGGCGTCCTCATGCAGGCGCTGAGCGAGCGCGGCCTCGTAGCGCTGCTGGAAGAGCGCGACCTCGAGGTTGTCGCCCATCCCGCCGTCGACCGCCACGAAGGTGCGGGCGTCGCGCTTCACCGTGGTCACGGTGTACAGGGTCAGCGCCGAGCCATTGACCATGCTGCGTCCGGGCTCGATGATGATCTCGGCCTCGGCGGGGAGGTGCTCCGCCGCCGCGGCGAGCAGCGCCTCGACGTAGTCGTCGACCGAGGTGGGGTGCTCGTCGTAGGTGTAGCGCGCGCCCAGCCCTCCGCCGAGGTCGTAGACGGGGAAAGTGCCCAGC
>NZ_NCKN01000308.1 GCF_002257455.1 Microbacterium sp. 13-71-7 | reverse complement strand
CGACTCCGACTCCGACTCCGACTCCGACTCCGACTCCGACTCCGACTCCGACTCCGACGAGCATGCCTCAGACGAGGACGGATCCGCGGAGGACGCATCGACCGAGGGATCCGCGGCGCAGGGCGCCGAGCCCGACCAGGGCACGGATGCCGAGGGCGCGGCGGAGGATGCCGCGCAGGAGCAGGCCGACTCCGAGCCATCCCCCGCGGAGGCGCCGGAGGACGCGGAGCCGAGCGATGACGAGGCCGGCGCCGAGTCCTACGGCGCGTCGGCGGAGGCGCACGACGACGGCGCGATCGCGGCGGGAGTCGCCCTGACCGCCCCCATCGTCGCCGACTACACGCCGGGCGAGGCGCACCACGAGGGTGCAGACGACGCCGAGCACCCCGCGGACGAGCAGGACTCCCCGCTCACGCACGCCGCCGATGGCGCGGCGGACGAGGACGCGGCCGCGCTCGGATCCTTCGAGACCGCGGCCCTGACCATCCCGGATGCCGCGCCGGTGTCGTTCGACGACCTGATCACCGGTGTGCCGTCGGCCCCGTCGTCCTCCGACGACGCGGACGGCGCCGCCGAGAACGAGGAAGCCGCCGAGGACGAGGGCGCCGCCGGGCAAGACCAGGGTGCCGAGCACGATGGCGACGGCGCCGGCGCCCCCACGGCCGCGACGACGATCATCACGACGCCGGCCGCCGACGACGAGTTCGTCACCCCCGAGCCGAGCACCGAGACCACCGAGATCGCCGGCATCGAGATCTTCGCGGCTCTCGCCGACGGCCGTACGCAGGAGATCCAGGTCATCCTCGACGAGACGCCCGACGAGGACGACGACCTCGAGGACGTGACGCAGGGCGAGATCCACCAAGACGACGACCCCCGCGCCGCCGCCGTCAGCGCCTCGCTCGCCGCGGCCGCCCGCGCGTTCTTCACGGACGACGCCCCCTCGTACACGCCCGGACCCCGCGAGGAGAGCGGCGACCAGCCCGCAGAGCACGACGCGCCGTCCCCCTCCCCCGAGGAGCAGCACGGCGAGGAACAGCAGGGCGAGGAGCAGCACGGCGAGGAGGCCCCGCACGAGCAGGGGCACGACGGCGAGCACCACGAGGGCGACAACCACGGAGAGCACCACGGGCACTGACCCCGGAGCACATCCGCACGGAGCGGCGATCGTCTGAGGACGGTCGCCGCTTCGGCGTCCAGGCGTCGCCTGGGCGGATGCGACCGTCGCCAGGGCGGTCAGCCCCGCCTGCCGCGCCCGGTCAGGCGGGGCGGGGCGAGGGCTTGCGCTTGCGTCCGGGGGTTCCGGAGGGCTCGGCGACGGGGATCGCGCCGGTCGCGGCGATGTCGGTCACCTCGGCGAGCTCGGAGCTCGCATCGAGGCGCAGCGCCTGAGCGAGCGCCAGCCCGTGCCGCGTGGTGAGCACGAGCCGCTGGAACTCCGCGCCCTCCAGGTCGATCACGACGCTGGGCTTGTGCCGGCGGATGAGGACGAAGTCGTTGCCGCTGGCCGACTTCCAGGTGCCGGCCGCGAGCACGAGGGGCACATGCGTGCCGGGGCTGCCGACACCCCGCAGCCACGTCCAGGCGTCGTCCGTGAGCTGCACCTTGACGATCGCCTCGCGGGCGATGTGCAGGTTGTCGCGGCGGAACGAGACGGCGCGCTCGAGCGGGGAGAGCTCCACCTCGAGGCGGGTCCGATCCAGCAGCAGCGTCACCATGACCCCAGTCTGCCAGCGCGGCCCCGGATCCGCCCGCGAGGCACCTCACAGGACGGCAACGATCCCGCTGGGGGGATCCGACAAGCGCACCGCCCGTCGGGGATCCTGCGGGGCGTCGGGGCTGCACGCGGGCGCGGCTGGGCGTGCGCAATTCAGGATGGAATGCGTCGGGCCCCGTTTTCGCCCTCGAGATCGCGCTCGTCCCGCTGATCCATCCTGAATTGCGTACGCTCCGTCGCCGTCAGGCGAACGACGCGCTCGCCGGAAGCAGCCTCAGGCTGTCGCGCGAGCTGCGGCCGAGGCGGCGGCGGGCAGCGCCGCCTCGATCGCCGTGAGCTCGGCGTCCCCGTGGGCGGCCGTGAGGAACCAGGCCTCGAACACGCTCGGCGGCAGCGCCACGCCCTGCTCGCGCATCGCGTGGAAGAACGGGGCATACCGGAAGACCTGCTGCGCCTGCGCCTCGGCGTAGTCGCGCGGTGCGGCCTCCGCGAAGGCCACGCCGAACAGGTTGCCCGCGCGCGGCACGGCGTGCACGACGCCGGCGTCGGTCAGAGCGCGGTCGAGCGCACCGGAGAGGCGCTCCGCGGCCGCGTCGATCCGCGCGTAGACCTCGGGCGTCGCGAGGCGCAGGGTCGCCAGGCCCGCGGCGACCGAGAGCGGGTTCCCGCTCAGGGTGCCGGCCTGGTAGACCGGGCCGGTCGGGGCCAGCCGGTCCATGACCTCGGCGCGGCCGCCGAGCGCGGCGAGCGGCATGCCGCCGCCCACGACCTTGCCGAACGTGATGATGTCCGGCAGGTACTCCTCGCCCTCCGCCTGCTGCAGGCCCCAGAAGCCGGCCGAGTGCACGCGGAAGCCGGTGAGCACCTCGTCGAGGATCATGAGGGCGCCGTGCGCGTGCGCGGTCTCGGCGATGAGGCGGTTGAATCCGGGCTGCGGCGCGACCACGCCCATGTTCGCCGCGGATGCCTCGACGATGACGGCCGCGATCCGGTCGCCGTGCTCGGCGAACACCGCAGCGAGCGCCTCCGGCGAGTTGTAGTCGATGACGAGCGTCTGCGCCGCGATCGGGGCGGGGACGCCCGCGGATCCGGGCAGGGCGAGGGTCGCGACGCCGGAACCGGCCGCGGCCAGCAGGCCGTCCGAATGCCCGTGGTAGTGGCCGGCGAACTTCACCAGGAGATCGCGCCCCGTCGCACCGCGGGCGAGCCGGATCGCGGTCATCGTCGCCTCGGTGCCCGTGGAGACCAGTCGCACGCGCTCGACGGGGCGGGCGTCGCCGTGCCGCACCCGGTCGGCGATGAGGGCGGCGAGTTCGACCTCGCCCTCGGTCGGAGCCCCGAAGGACAGGCCCCGGGTCGCCGACTCCTGCACGGCCGCGACGACCTCGGGATGCGCATGCCCGAGCAGCGCCGGCCCCCAGGACGCCACGAGGTCGAGGTAGGTCGTCCCCGCGGCATCGGTGACCGTCGCGCCGGAGGCGCTCGCGAGGAACCGCGGCGTGCCGCCGACCGATCCGTAGGCGCGCACCGGCGAGTTCACCCCACCGGGGATCACGGCACGGGCGGCGTCGAACAGGTCGTCATTGCGGTCGGTCATGGATCCATTCTCCCGGAGGTCGCTGTGCCGTTGCTGCTCGGGGGATCCGCGCGGGCTTGGGAGGGCGCCGCGTTTCGTCTCGGTCGGCTTCGCCGTCCTCGCTCAACGACCAGGGGGGTCGGTCGGCTTCGCCGTCCTCGCTCAACGACCAGGGGGTGGGTCGGCTTCGCCGTCCTCGCTCGACGACCAGGGGGAGAACTCAGCCGCGGGCGAGCCAGCGGGCGGCCTCGGTCGCCCAGTAGGTCAGCACGACGTCCGCGCCGGCGCGGCGGATCGACAGCAGCGACTCCAGGATCGTGCGCTCGCGATCGAGCCACCCGTTCTGCGCGGCGGCCTCGATCATCGCGTACTCGCCCGACACCTGGTAGGCCCACACGGGCACGCGCACGGCGTCGCGCACCTCGCGCATCACGTCGAGGAAGGCCATCGCGGGCTTCACCATGACGACGTCAGCCCCCTCGGCCTCGTCCAGGAGCGCCTCGCGCACCCCCTCGCGCCGGTTGCCGGGGTCGAGCTGGTACGTGCGGCGGTCGCCCTGCAGCTGGGAGTCGACGGCCTCGCGGAACGGGCCGTAGAACGCGCTCGCGTACTTCGCCGCATAGCCGAGCAGCAGCACGTCCTGGAAGCCCTCCGCGTCGAGCGCGTGGCGCACCGCGGCGACCGGGTCGCCGGGCAGGATCTTGAACGCGAA
>NZ_NCKN01000307.1 GCF_002257455.1 Microbacterium sp. 13-71-7 | reverse complement strand
GACCGTCGACGCCCTCACTCTGCGCGGGCTGCGGAAGGCGTTCCACGGCAACGTGATCCTCGATTCCATCGATCTCGATGTGGCCCAGGGCGAGGTCGTCTGCATCATCGGGCCCTCCGGCGGCGGGAAGTCCACCCTGCTGCGCTGCATCAACCACCTCGAGCCTCTCGACGCCGGCATCGTCCTCGTGGAGGACGAACTCGTCGGATACGTCGTGGAAGGCGCGCACCTCGTCGAGACCGGCGACCGGCAGACCAGCCGTGTGCGGCGTCGCATGGGCATGGTCTTCCAGCAGTTCAACCTGTTCCCCCACCTCACGGCCCTCGAGAACGTGACGATCGGCCCGATCACGGTGTTGCGCGAAGGGCGAAGAGACGCGGAGCAACACGCCCGCACCCTCCTGGAGCGGGTCGGACTCGGCCAGCACGCCGACAAGTACCCGGCCCAGCTCTCCGGCGGCCAGCAGCAACGGGTCGCCATCGCTCGCGCCCTCGCGATGCGACCTTCGCTGATGCTGTTCGACGAGCCGACATCGGCGCTGGATCCCGAGCTGGTCGGCGAGGTGCTCCAGGTGATGCGGGCGCTCGCCGACGCCGGCATGACGATGCTGGTGGTGACCCACGAGATCTCGTTCGCGCGCGAGGTTGCCGATACGGTGGTGTTCATGGAGGGCGGCGTGATCGTCGAGAAGGGGCCCGCAGCACAGGTGCTCACGAGCCCATCTTCTGCGCGTACCGCGTCCTTCCTGCGCAGCACCGGCACGGTGTCGCTCCGCGCGGATGAGGCCGGGGCCCGGCCATGACGGCGGCGCACGGGCGCCCGCCGATGCACTCGCTGGACGCCACGATGGCGGCCTCGGGCGGGCTGTTCCTGCTGGGCGACCTGCGCACCCAAGGCCCCGGTCCGACAGCCCATGTGCCGCATCGGCACGACTTCGTCGAGCTCGCCTGGCTGCGCGCCGGATCCGGCCATCACGTCATCGATCTCCAGGAACACACTGCGGAGCCCGGCGACCTCTTCATCGTCGCCGCCGGTCAGATGCACCACTGGGTGCCGGGCGAGATCGAGGTGGACGGCGCGCTCGTGCTGTTCCGCACCGAGCTGCTGCTGGGAAAGGGCGGCCCCGGGGACTGGGTGCCCCTTTCCGGAAAATGGCATCCCGATCCGGACTCCGCCGCGCGCATCGAGGCGCTCATCACGCAGCTCGAGACCGAGCAGCGGCAGCGCGCGGTCGGCTATGAACTCGCCATCCGCAGTCTGCTGACCGCGCTGCTGGTGCTGTGCGGGCGCTTCGTCTCACCGGGCGGGGCGGGCGACGGGCTCGCGGCGCAGTTCGAACGGCTCGCGAGACAGAGCCGCGGCGTGCTCCGCACGGTGGCCGACTGCGCCAGGGAGCTCTCGGTCACTCCCGGCCACCTCAGCGAGGTCGTCTCCGCCGCCACCGGAAGGCCACCGGGCGAGATCCTGCGAGAGTCGGTCATGCACGAGGCTCAGCGCCTCCTCGCCCGCTCGGACTTCAGCTGCGCGCAGATCGCTCGGGAGCTCGGCTTCGACGATGCGTCCTACTTCTCCCGATTCTTCCGCCGCGAGGCCGGCATGACCCCCTCGCGCTTCCGAGACCTCCACCGCAACCACTCGCACGCGGCCTGAGCACGCGCGGTCCGGGCATGTGCGGTCGCCCCGCGAAATGTGCCATCCCTCCCGGCGCCGATCCCTCGTCCGCGGCGCCGCCCGATTCCTACGCTGGCAGGACTCGATGCACCGTCAGAACGAAGGAGTCCTGAATGAACACCCGTGCCCGTCTCTCCCTTGCCGCGTCGACCGCGGCGCTCGCGCTCGCCCTCGCCGGCTGCGGAGCCGCCGCCGGGCGTGACCAGCCCACCGGCGCCGGCGCAGGAGCCGGACTGTCCGAGCTGATCACGCCCGGCCAGCTCACGGTGGGACTCGTCCTCCCCGACGCGCCCTACTACGTCGCGGACGCCGACAACGTGCCCACCTCCGGCATCACCAAAGACCTCCTGGACGCGGTCGGCGAAGAGCTGGGGGTCAAGGTCAAGTACGTGCCCGTCGCCTGGGAGGGCGGGATCACCGGCGTCGCGGCGGGACGATACGACATCTTCGGCGGAAGCCTCTATGACACGACGGAGCGGCAGGCCGCCGGCACCTTCATCGACTTCATGAAGGAGCAGGCGACGCTCATCACCACCAAGGACCGCGCGGCAGAGTTCTCGACCCAACTCGACGCCTGTGGCCGCTCGGTCGCGACGATCCGCGGCACCACCGACGTGACGTACGCCGAGACCCTCTCCGCGCAGTGCGGGAAAGAGGGGAAGAAGCCGCTGACGATCACCGAGTATCCGACGCAGCAAGACGCGGAACTGGCGATGGAGTCCGGCCGCACAGACCTCGGGATCCAGAGCGTCCCCGCCGCCGAGTTCGCGATCTCCCAGGGCTCCAACCGTGCGCTCGTCGGCACTCCCTTCGACGGAGGCTTCTACGTGGGCAGCATGATGAACACCTCGAAGAAGGACCTGATCGCCGCCGTGCACGACGCGATGAGCACGCTGTACAAGATCGGCAAGACCGCCAAGCTCTTCGCGGAGTATGGCGTCAAGCCCGTCGAGCCCGGCATCAATCTGCAGAAGTAGCCTGCGCGGATCCTGGTCGAGAACACGCGCCTCCGGAGGTTCCGGGGGCGCGTTTCTGCGTTCGACCGCAGGTGTGCCCGCCGACCAGCAGGGCCTCGCGACCGGCCTGGTCACGATGAGTCAGCAGGTGGGCATCACCCTGGGCACGCCCGTGATGTCCGCCATCGCGACCGGCGTCGCAGCTTCGACGCTTCTCCCGGGCCTGCACCTCGCGGAGCTCTCGGTGGACAGCCTCGCGGAGTTCGATCAGCTCCTCGGTCGCATCCGCGGGATCGCGGGCATCGTCAACAGCGAGACGAGCCTGCTGCTCAGCTCCGTGCTGCGCTGACGCGAAGACCGGACGGTCTCCGGCTGAGGGCGTCGCCGTCAGCGCGCCGCCGCGGCATAGCCGTTGGCGGCGCGCGCGACATCGGCGACGTACTGGTCCAGGTCGTTGTAGCGGAGGATCGCCCGTCGCCACCCGTCTGGCGTCGCGACGGATCCGGAGGCGCACAGGTATCGTGCCGCCGCGAGGGCCGCATCGTCGATCTGGTTCGGATCCGCCACGCCATCGCCATCGCCGTCCGCACCCCAGGTGCGCCACGTCTCGGGGATGAACTGCATGGGTCCGACGGCCCGATCCCAGACAGTGTCGCCGTCCCAGGCGCCGCCATCGGTGTCGGGGATCGCCATCACACCATTCCCGTCGAGCGCGGCGCCCCGGATCCGCGGGTCCGGACGCCCGTCCGCACCCAGGACGGCGCCGCCGTGCCGGCCGTGATCGGTCTCGATCAGGCCGATCCCCGCGAGCGTGTTCCATCCGATTCCGCAGGAGGGATCCTCGGCGGAGACGATGAGATCCGCGGAGGCATAGGCCGCCAGCGCCCGCTCCGGGATGCCGGTCGACGCCGCGGTACGCGTCAGCCAGACGGCGTCGACGGCGCGCCGGGTGGTGCTCTCCGCGTCCGTCATCGCCCCCGAACGCGGCGCCTGGCCGACCCCGGGTCCCGGCGCACGCGTGGCCGTGGTCGCCTCGGCCGGGGTCTCCGCGCCGACGAACTGCAGCAGGATCACGGCGGCTGCGGCGATCACCAGGACGCCGAGCACCACCGCGAGCCTCGTGACCACCTGTGCCGCGCGGGTCACGAGCCGACCCCGTCGGTCGAGGTGGGCTGCGGCGTGGACGGCGCGGAGCGCTCGAGCCGGAGGATGACGGCGGATCCGACCGGCAGCGTCGCACCGGGGCCGGGATCGCTGCCGAGCACCCGCGCGCCATCCGCCGCATCGCGAGGATCCGCACTGGGGCGGAAGCCCGCGGCCTCGATCGCAGCTCTGGCCTCGGCGAAGGTCAGTCCCGCGGTGTCCGGCATGCTGCTGCGTCCG
>NZ_NCKN01000306.1 GCF_002257455.1 Microbacterium sp. 13-71-7 | reverse complement strand
GCACGCCGACACTGGTCATCAACGGCGATCGGATCCCTCTGACCTTGAATCCCGAGACCGACATCCTTCCGCACCTGAAGTAGCGCCGGGAATCCGAAGCAGGGCGGCTCCCACGACCCTCAAAGGCTGGACACGGCACAATGGGGAGACATAGCTGAGCGGATCCGCCGGGCGGGTCTGGACAAGGAGACACACACATGGCCGCTGCCAAGGGCAGGACCAACGGGTTCGCCATCGGAATCACCGCCGCCGTCGTCGCCGTGCTCATCGCACTCGTGGGCGTCGTCGTGTACCTGAACAACAAGGCCACGGATCCCGGTGCCGCGCCGAAGAGCGCGATCATCAACTCCGACACCGGCGCCGTCACCACCGGCTCCGGCAAGGACAAGGTCGCCCTCTTCGTCGACTTCCAGTGCCCGATCTGCAAGACCTTCGAAGGCCAGTACGGCTCGCAGCTCCAGAAGCTCGCCAAGGAGAACAAGATCACGCTCGAGTACCACCCGATCGCGATCCTGGACCGCTTCTCCCAGGGGACCAACTACTCGTCGCGTGCCGCCGCCGCCGCCTACAGCGTTGCGCAGGAGAACCCGGACAAGTTCCTCGACTACCTCAACCTGCTGTTCGAGAAGCAGCCCACCGAGAACACCCCCGGTCTCACCGACCAGCAGCTGATCGACTACGCGAAGCAGGTCGGCGCCGACAAGGCCGAGGCGACCATCAAGGCGAACACCTTCTTCAAGTTCCCGACCGCGCAGGCCACCGCGCACAAGATCCAGGGAACGCCCACGATCGAGATCAACGGTCAGCGCCTCGACACCAGCAAGCAGAGCGATGTCGCGAAGCTGCAGGCGATCGTCGACCAGAAGTAGCCACGCCGCATTTTGCGGATCCGCGGATCCGGACTACCATAGATCTTTGGTGCTTTGCGCCTTGGTCCGGCGTGTCCGGATCCGCACAGTTCCACCACCACCCACCCACCGCAGATCGACCGGTCTGCAGAAGCGTCAGCGAGGCTATGGCTAAGAAAGACGGTGTCATCGAGATCGAAGGCGTCGTGTCCGAGGCGCTGCCCAACGCGATGTTCCGCGTTGAGCTCTCCAACGGACACAAGGTCCTTGCAACGATCTCAGGAAAGATGCGGCAGAACTACATCCGCATCATCCCCGAGGATCGCGTCGTCGTGGAGCTCTCGCCCTACGACCTCACACGCGGCCGCATCGTCTACCGCTACCGCTAGGCCGGTCGAGAAGTAACACCCCAGGCGTTCGCGCCTGCCCGGTGAAGACAGCGATAAGGAAAAAACATGAAGGTCAACCCCAGCGTCAAGCCGATCTGCGACCACTGCAAGGTGATCCGCCGCCACGGCCGCGTCATGGTGATCTGCAAGAGCAACCCGCGCCACAAGCAGCGCCAGGGCTGAGCTGCGGGCTCCGGCCCGTCACTCTCGCAATCTCACAACTCAATACAGGTCGCGTGGGCGTCCGAGGCGTTTCGTCTCGCTCCGCTCGCTCAACGACCGGCACATCAACGGCAGGATCAGACGCTTCGACGGGCTCAGCGGCCCGGAGAAGCCGACACCTCGGGCGGAGGCCCGGGCACCGATCCTGCTCCACACCTCCACAACACTCCAGGAGTTACCGCATGGCACGTCTTGCCGGCGTCGACATCCCGCGCGACAAGCGCGTGGTGATCGCCCTCACGTACATCTACGGCATCGGCCGTACCCGTTCGGTCGAGATCCTCAAGGCCACCGAGATCGACGAGTCGATCCGCGTCAAGGACCTCTCCGACGACCAGCTCGTCGCCCTCCGCGACTACATCGAAGGCACCTACAAGGTGGAGGGTGACCTCCGTCGCGAGGTCGCCGCCGACATCCGCCGCAAGGTCGAGATCGGCTCCTACGAGGGCATCCGCCACCGTCGTGGCCTGCCGGTCCGCGGTCAGCGCACCAAGACCAACGCGCGCACCCGCAAGGGCCCCAAGCGCACCGTCGCCGGCAAGAAGAAGGCCCGCTAAGCGGCGGCCAGGGAATAGGAGAAAACTTTCATGGCTGCACCTAAGGCCGCCGCGCGCAAGCCGCGCCGCAAGGAGAAGAAGAACATCGCGCTGGGCCAGGCCCACATCAAGTCGACGTTCAACAACACCATCGTCTCGATCACCGACCCGTCCGGCGCTGTCATCGCCTGGGCTTCCAGCGGTGGCGTGGGCTTCAAGGGCTCGCGCAAGTCCACCCCGTACGCCGCCGGCATGGCCGCGGAGTCGGCCGCCCGTCAGGCTGCCGAGCACGGTGTGAAGAAGGTCGACGTCCTCGTGAAGGGTCCGGGCTCCGGCCGCGAGACCGCGATCC
The DNA here is from genome assembly GCF_002257455.1 of Microbacterium sp. 13-71-7. Lineage (GTDB taxonomy): Bacteria > Actinomycetota > Actinomycetes > Actinomycetales > Microbacteriaceae > Microbacterium. Next base: position 1,678 of record NZ_NCKN01000306.1, on the reverse strand, counting down.
GCTCGCTGCAGGCCGCAGGCCTCGAGGTGGGTTCGATCCAGGATGTGACGCCGCAGGCGCACAACGGCTGCCGTCCGCCGAAGCGCCGTCGCGTCTGACGCGTTCTGAGGATCCTCGGATCTCGATCCTGTCGAGACCGGGGATCCTCACCCGCGTTTCTTCCACAACTCAAGACCTCACCCACACGTGTCATATAGCGGGCACGTGATCGAAAGGAACACACAGTGCTCATCGCACAGCGTCCCACTCTCACCGAGGAAAAGATCTCCGAGAACCGCAGCCGGTTCGTCATCGAGCCGCTCGAGCCCGGCTTCGGCTACACGATCGGCAACGCGCTGCGTCGCAGCCTGCTCTCCTCGATCCCCGGCGCGGCCGTGACCAGCGTCCGCATCGACGGCGTCCTCCACGAGTTCAGCACCATCCCCGGTGTCAAGGAGGATGTCACCGAGATCATCCTCAACATCAAGCAGCTGGTCGTCTCCTCGGAGCGCGACGAGCCCATCACCGCCTACCTGCGCAAGACCGGCGCCGGTGAGGTCACCGCGGCGGACATCTCCGCTCCGGCCGGCGTCGAGGTGCACAACCCCGAGCTGGTCATCGCGACCCTCAACGAGACGGCCAAGTTCGAGCTCGAGCTCACCATCGAGCGCGGCCGCGGCTACGTCTCCGCGGCGCAGAACCGCAGCGAGTACGCCGAGGCCGGCCAGGTGCCGATCGACTCGATCTACTCGCCCGTGCTCAAGGTCAGCTACCGCGTCGACGCCACCCGCGCCGGCGAGCGCACCGACTTCGACAAGCTTGTGCTGGACGTCGAGACCAAGAACTCGATCGCCCCGCGCGACGCCGTCGCTTCGGCCGGTCGCACGCTGACCGAGCTGTTCGGCCTCGCCCGCGAGCTGAACGTCGAGGCCGAGGGCATCGAGATCGGCCCCGCGCCGGTCGAGGCCGTGCTCTCGAACGAGCTGTCGATGCCGATCGAGGATCTCGATCTGTCGGTCCGCTCGTACAACTGCCTCAAGCGCGAAGGCATCAACACGGTGTCCGAGCTCGTCGCCCTCTCGGAGACGCAGCTCATGAACATCCGCAATTTCGGACAGAAGTCGGTGGACGAGGTGCGCGACAAGCTCGTCTCGCTCGGCCTGTCGCTGAAGGATTCGGTGCCCGGTTTCGACGGCGCCCACTTCTACGGCGGCTCCGAAGACGAGTCCTTCTGATACCCGAACCTTTCCGATCCAGGAGTAAGAACAATGCCTAAGCCCACCAAGGGTCCCCGCCTCGGAGGCGGCCCGGCCCACGAGCGTCTGCTGCTTGCGAACCTCGCCGCCCAGCTGTTCGTTCACAAGTCGATCAAGACCACCGAGACCAAGGCCAAGCGCCTGCGTCCGCTGGCCGAGCGTCTCGTCACCTTCGCCAAGCGCGGCGACCTGCACGCACGCCGTCGCGTGCTGACGGTCCTGCGCAGCAACAAGGAGGCGACGCACATCCTGTTCGCCGAGATCGCGCCGCTCGTCGCCGAGCGTGAGGGCGGCTACACCCGCATCACCAAGGTCGGCAACCGCAAGGGCGACAACGCGCCCATGGCCGTGATCGAGCTCGTGCTCGAGCCCGTCACCCCCAAGGTGAAGAAGGCTGCCGCGAAGCCCGCCAAGGCTGAGAAGGCTGCTCCCGCCGCCGAGGC
>NZ_NCKN01000305.1 GCF_002257455.1 Microbacterium sp. 13-71-7 | reverse complement strand
GCTCGAAAGCCCGGTGGTCTTCGACCCGGTGGCAACTGTCGAGTCCCAGACGTTCCAGTCGGGGTTGTAGTGCGTCATCGTGCTGTTCATGGTGTTGGAGGTGAAGCTACCTCCCGACCAGCACGACGAGATGCTGCTCCCGGTGATCCCGAATCCGAACTTGGAGATGATGACGGACAGCCCGCACCCGGAGGGGTAGGCCGACATCGTCGAGACGGTGCCCGGAGTCTCCTCCGCGACGTAGGGGGTGGTCGAGACCTTGATGATCTCGGCGCCTTCGGCGGTCAGGCGGTCGATCTCGGCCTGGACGGCCGGGGGATTCTCTCCTGGCCCGCTGTAGTCTTCCGTTTCGGCAGCGAACGCCGGCGCTCCTCCTGCGAGCAAGAGGGCGGCGACGGCGGACAGCGCCAGCGCTGTATGCCTGAGGGACTTGTGCATGGGTTCTACCTCCGGTTCTTGAGGTGGGGCTGTCACCTCAAGTGAATTGTCCGGAGTTCCCGTAGGTGATGTACAGGCAATCGATAGCCTAGACATTTGAAGCCCTCAGCATCCTGCCTGCTTCGGACAGTCGAATCGTCTCGACCCCTGCGCCGCGATCACGCGTAGGTGTGATGGACATGCCACCCGTGCTCGCCCTTGTAGACGTCGAAGACGTAGCTCTCGCCGGCGTCGTCCGTCCCTTGGAAGCGCCACCCATACAGCGGGTGCGGCGCCTCGAGCGGCACGGACCAGATCGAGTCCCGGAGCCTGGTCGGCATGTCGGTGACGCGCCAACGCTTCCCCGCGAAGACCATCCGCACGGGGACGTCGTTGACCATCCAGACGGTTGCGGACTGTTCGACTGTCTGCATGCTGATGAGCTAGCATCATAGAACACACATTCGAATGCGGCTAGAGTGCGATCGTGCACGTGATCCAGCTCGCCCGCTCGCAGTGGCTGGTGGTGAACAATCGCTACCACGCCCGCTTCCTCATCGTGGAGGGACCGCTCGTGCTGCGCGAGACGGGCGAGACGATGCTGAAGCACCGTGTCGAGTGGTGGGCGCCGGATCCGAAGAGGCGGCATGTCGAGGTCGTCTGTGACGGGTTGCTCGCCGCGGAGAACTGGTGCCGTGACGAGATCCGCCGCGCCGCCGAGGAGGGGGCGAGGATCTCCGCGTCGGTCGCGCGCGACGGGTTCTGATTGGTTCGGTACGAGCCAGCATGAAGCTGACGTGACCTATAAACTTCCGGTCTACGCGCAGGTGGATTCGGCTCCAAGTAGAAACGCAAGCGAGGCCCCGAGCACTCGCTCGGGACCTCGCTCTGGGCTCTCAATGATCGGTGTCGTGATTCTTGGCGCCAGTCAGCGGTGCACCCAGGATGCCAATGCTGTGGCGTCCACCTCCGCGCACAGACGAAGGCACATGCATTAGGAGACCTCGTGCTCCCATGCCACTCGATGAACGAGGAAGTCACCCCCGAGTTCATCGCGAAGTCGAGTTAGCAGCGCGTCTCCCTCGCGATCGTGCTCGTTGGCGATTGATGGATCGTCCCACCCGGACTCCGGGTCAAAGTGCTCCTGAAAGACACTGGCCCAGCGCAAAAGATCCGACACCAGTTCTCGAGAAATAGAAAGCTCGCTAGAACTCATGAGACCGCTTTTGGACCACACCGGAAATTCAGCCGCGTAGTCGTTCATCAGTCGCAGTTCTTCCATGATGACCTTGAGAGTTACGCTCAGCAGGTCAAGGGACTACTGCTCGGGTAAGCAGTGATGACCCAGCGATTGTTTTCGGAAATTATGACCTTCGACCACACGACTACGTCCTCCACGCCGTTGGTGATCCAGATAGGTGCGGTATAACAGAGCTTTTGCCCCGCCTGAGAACCAATGCTTGATGGGGCCCCAAGCGTGCTGCCTACCGCCCAACCCATGAAGTCGTCCCAGGTTCCTCCTACGATCGAACCATAATGGCCCCAGTCGTTTGCATGGCCGGCCTCAATGTGCTTATATCCGAACGCAGTGTTTCCGCAGGTGAGGTTAATCGTGCCCTGGAAACCACTAAAGTAAGCGGCAAAGTACTCGCTAATCGGGTATGTCTCGTTATTAAGTACGTAGCAGAAGTACCACGTGGGTGGGTCCAAAAGGTAGGGCGACGCTTCATTGGGAGCAGCTTGCGATGGAGCGGCGACCAACGGACCACTCGGCGTGAATCGACTTCCGTCCGCCCCAATGGCAACCCACTTGGCCGCCACGCTGTTGGAAGTGGCCGATTCGTCTTGCGGGGGCGGCGTCGTTTCGGCGGCAAAGGCGGAGGATGAGGAAGCGGCGCTCAGGGCGATCGCCACCGCGACGGCGACGATGCCTCTGAGTCTCCGGAACGAACGTGTCTTCTTCAAAGTCGCATCCAATCGGTATGTATCAGCAGATTCATAGGAAGGCTACATGTGGGCGTCTTCGCTGACTACCTCCACGGCGACGGGCTCCTAGCCGCCGCCGGGCTCACATGGTCAATGGACGTTCGTGGCGAGCAGGCACGCTGCTTCATCGTCGTCACACGGGAAGCGCGCGACGCGGGCGGTGAGGTACACGACCGGATGCCCGCGTTCCTCACCCCCGACGCCATGGACGCATGGCTCGAACCCGTCAAGCTCGACCGTCCCGGCCGGGAGAACATGCTCGCCATCCTCGACGGATCCTCCACCGCGGTCGCGTCCACGATCGAGCAGTACGTCGTCGACCGGAAGGTCAACAACACCCGCACCGTCGACCGCGACGACCCCACCGTCATCGCACCCGCGGCCTAGCGCTGGATGCGCTTGGCACTCCATACACTGGCGTCATGACCAAACCGACCCTGTACCTGATGGTCGGTCTGCCAGGCAGCGGCAAAACGACTCGCGCGCACGAACTTGAACGTGCGACTCGCGCCGTCCGGCTCAGCCCAGACGAATGGATGAAACCCCTCTTCGGGGCCTCTGACGTCGACGGCGTCCGGGACGTGCTCGAAGGCCGACTGATCTGGACGGCGACCGAACTCCTGAGTCGTGGCATGAGCGCTATCCTCGACTTCGGCCTCTGGGGGCGGGACGAGCGAGCCAGCCTCCATTGGCTCGCAGGCGCCCTGCACGCGACAGCGCAAACCGTCTACTTGGAAGTTGATCCGGAGACGCAGCTGGCACGTGTGACGCAACGGTGGCATGACGCACCTTCCGGCACCTGGGAGATGGATCTCGCCACGTTGAATGGTTGGCGGGCTGCTTTTCAGGCGCCATCGTCGGATGAACTGGCGTCGTCCTGGAATCCGGAGTCGCCGGACGGATCGATGTCGTGGCGGGATTGGCTGAGCGCACGCTGGCCGACGTCCGTGCAGTAGCCCCACCGCGCCATGCCTGGGTGTTCCCGCAGCCTAGGCTGTCCTGGTGCTCATTGGGCTGATCCGCCCGCGCGAGACGCGCACCATCACCGTGCAGGCCGAGGAGCTCGACGAGATCCAAGACCTGATCCGCGAGCAGTCACCGGCCGGCTGGGAGACCGTCTCGGCGCCCGTCTCGATGTCGAAGAAGGACACGATGATGACCGCCGAGGGCACGATCGCGCGGCGAGACGGCGTGACCGAGATCGAAGCGGACGACATGGCAGCGCTCGAGGCGAAGGTCCCCGACGGCTACCAGCTACTCTCCGTACGGCGAGTCTGAGCGCGGCCCATCCGAGCCACCAGCCCACCTTGAGCAAGACGTCGATCTGGTCGGCGTCGAGTTGGTTCATCATGTCGATCATGTGCTTCTCCATCAGTAGGTGAATCGTCCGCGACTCGGGACGTTGAGGAGAGCGCCTGGCGACGGGCGGATGCCCACGCGTTGCGATCTCGCTCTTAGGAGTGGGCCGGAACGGCTCCGGCTACCCATGTACGAAGAGGAGACCGCCTCGCGTGCGACGTGTGCCCACGAACGACGAAGAACCCCCGCCGCCGGCGTGAGCCGGGGCGGGGGTCTTCTGAGCCTGATGATCGTTAGCCGTGCCGTCGCTGGCGCGGTGGCGCTCGCCGGGTGATCGTCAACC
>NZ_NCKN01000304.1 GCF_002257455.1 Microbacterium sp. 13-71-7 | reverse complement strand
CCTGCGCCGGGATCTGGAACCGCTCGTCGGTTGGGATCCCGACCGATCCCGGGCCAGGGTCGCCGAGCACTTCTCCCCGGCGCACACGCGCATGATCCTGCTCGGCGACGAGGTGGCGGGCACGATCACCGTGCGGCCCGACGGCGAGGAGTCCTGGCTGGAGATGTTCTACCTGGACGAGCAGCACCAGGGGCGCGGGATCGGTTCGGCCGTGCTGCGCACCGTGCTCGCGGAGGTTCCCCCCGAGCGTCCGCTGCGCCTGCAGGTGCTGGTCGGGTCGGCCGCGCGACGGCTGTACGAGCGTCACGGATTCGTCGTCGAGCACGACGACGGCATCGACATCTGGATGCGCCGGGCCCCGGGCGGGTCTGTCGGCCAGGCGGCGACGGCTTGAGAGACTGAGACGATGGCCGCCGTCGTCTCCGCTCCCACGAACCTGGGGCTTCGCCCTCCCGTGCGGGGCGGCGTGCCGGGCACCGCCAAGGCGCCCGAGGCCCTCCGCGAGGCCGGCCTGCACCGGCTCCTGCACGCGCAGGGCGCCATCGACGGCGGCGTGGTGCTGCCGGGCCGCTACGTCGACGACGACGGACGCCGGGTTGCGGGGACGGTCCGCAACCAGGCCGCGATCGTCGACCACGCCCGCCGACTGGCGCACCGCCTGTTCGAGATCCGCGAGGCCGGCGAGGCGCCGCTCGTGCTCGGCGGGGACTGCAGCCTGGCCATCGCCGCAGGCCTTGCCACCCGGGTGAGCGGAGGCGGCGGCCTCGTGCACATCGACGGGCACACGGACTTCCGCCATCCGGGCAACAGCGACGGCGTCGCGAGTCTCGCCGGGGAGGACCTCGCCGCCGCGATCGGGATGCACCTGCCGGAGCTCAGCGACATCGACGGGCTCGGGCCGTACTTCGCGCCGGAGAGCACGGCGCACATCGGCTGCCGGTACGAGGATCCGCACGCCGAGGAGCTGCGCGGGATCATCGGCCTCGTGGTGCCGGCCGACGACGTCATCCTGCACGGCGGCGTCAGAGCGGCGTCGCGGGTGCGCGCGCTCGACGGCCTGGATCGCGGCTACTGGATCCAGGTCGACGTCGACGTGCTCGACCCGAGTCACATGCCGGCCGTGGACAGCCCCGATCCGGGCGGTCTCGCGCCGGAGGAGCTGATCGGGCTGCTCGCCGCGCTCGCTCCGTACGCCTGGGGTGCCGCCGTCACGGTGTTCGATCCGGATCTGGATCCGGACGGCGCGCACGCTCGGACGGTCGCCAGGGTGGTGGCGGAGGGGTTCGCGGACCTCGGGTCCGCCCTCGAGGCGGCGTAGACGCCCGTCGGCGTCGCGTCACGCCATCCGCCCGTGGCGAGGGCCGCGTCAGCCTGCGGTGCCGTTGCCGTTCGAGCACGTCTGCTGCGCGGCCGATTGCCCGGAGATGTTCTGCGGCAGTGCGACCGGTCCGGCGCTCGCACCAGGGGCCGGCGTCGTGCTCGCATCGGCGGGGGCGTCGGCCGGAGGGTCGGTCGCCGTCTCGGTCGCGGAGACGACGGCATCGCGTTGGCCGGTGACCTGGATCGGCTGATTCGCCGCGAGGGCCGCCCACAGCTGATCGGCGCTCTCCAGATCCGGGACGACTCTCACGCCGGGGTTGTCCGGATCGTCCAGCACCGGATAGTTCACGAAGTTGACCTGGTCCAGCGGCACGTCCTTCATCGCCAGGGCGATCTGCACGAGCAGCGTCGGGCTGGTCAGCTTGGCGCTCGGGGTCACGTTCGACATGACGGTGTTCGCGAGCCTGAGCAGCGTGCCGGGGTTTCCGAGCACCTCTTTCGACATCATCTTGCGTGCGAGCGAGGACATGTACACCTGCTGGTTGCTGCCGCGACTGAGATCCCCGTTGTCGCCCACGCCGTGGCGGACGCGCAGGAACTGGAGCGCCCAGTAGCCCTGCAGGGTGTGCGTTCCGGGGGCCAGCTCGAGCTGGGTGTTGTCCGGGTCACTGATGCCGTTCGCGACGCAGACATCGACGCCGCCGATCGCGTCGGTGATCTTCATCACGCCGCCCCAGGTGACCTTGGCGGCGAACTGGATGTCGAGCCCTGACACCTTGGTGATCGCGCGGGCGACGCACGCCAGCCCGTTCTTCGGTCCGCCGATGCCGATGGCCATGTTGAGCGCTTCCTTCGAGCGCTCCTCGCTGGCGTTGCCGTCGGCGTCCGTGCAGGACGGGATCGCGATCATGAGATCGCGCGGGAAGGTGACGACGGTGACCCGGCGCGGGCTGTCGGAGATGTGCAGGACGAGGTTCGTGTCGTTGCGCTCGCCTCCGTTCTCCGGATCGGAGCAGCGGTCCCCGAAGTCGGCTTTGAAATCTTCTTCGCACGCATCGCTGCCGACGAGCAGCAGGTTCACGCCGCCCTCGATCGCACCGATGTCCGGCGGCACCGACTCGTCGCCGTCCAGGGCGACCGCTTTGTCGCTGAACGTCTGCCCGAGGTCGTAGGCGACGTACGACGCGACCGCGACTCCGGAGACGAGCACCACCACCGCGGCGATGCCGAACATCTTCAGGAGCTGACCCCAGGCGCCTGGGCGGTGCAGCCGGCCGTGGCCGGCGACGGGACGTCGGGATCGGGGCGTCATCCTCACATGGTGCCGGTCAGGGCGAGGAGGGGCAAATCGCGCCGCGGTCGCGAGAGGGGATCCCTCTGCCGCCGGCCGGCGGTCAGATCAGCGCATCGTCCCAGCGTGCACGGATCGCGTCGACCGTCTCGTCGAGGTCGAGACCGGTCGTGTCCAGCCGCAGGCCGGGCGCGCGGAAGCCGTCCTGCGCCTCTCGGAGGTGCGCCCACTGCTGCGCGACGTGCTTGTCCCTGGCGGCATCGCGGCGGGCGATCGTGTCCTCTGTCGCGGTGAGGAGCACGAACCGCAGCGGCAGGCCGATCGCGGTTCGGTACTGCTCCAGGAGCTCCGGCCACAGCACGACGTCGGAGATCGCGACATCGAATCCGGCTTCGGCGAAGTTGCGGGCGAGATCCGCGATGTTCCGCCGGAGGAGGGCGAGCTGCCGCTCGGCCTCCTCCGCAGGCTCCTGCCCCGGTGCGACGAGGCCGGACAGGATGAGCGCTTCGCCGATCTGGTCGGTGTCGAGATGCGCGCCCCGCGTCGCCCGCGTCGCGAGTTCACGGGCGACGGTCGTCTTGCCCACGCCGGGAAGCCCGGCGACGATCAGGACCGAGCCGCTCATGCGCCCAGCGCGGTGCCGATCGAGCCGATGACGCCGTCGATGGGCTGCCCGGAGCCGTCGCGCTTCGCACCGGCCTCCGGCAGGTCGCGGGCGGATCCGTCGGGGCCGACCGCGAGCGCGGGCTCGGAGCCCACCCAGGCCAGGGTGAGGCGATCCTCGCCCTTCAGGAAGGCGTGCGCCCTGACGCCGCCCGTGGCCCGTCCCTTGCCGGGGAACTCCGCGAACCGCGAGGACTTGGCGCGCCCGGCGTCGGTGCCGGCGATCATGCCCGCGGCGCCGGACACGGTCACGACGAGGGCGTCCTCGTCCTGAGCGAGCACGGAGAAGGCGATCACCTCGGCCTTCGCGCCGAGCTTGATCCCGGCCATGCCTCCGGCCGGAGCGCCCTGCGGGCGCACACCGGATGCGGGGAAGTGCAGCAGCTGCGCGTCGCTCGTGACGAACACGAGCTCGGCGTCATCGGATGCGGTGCCGGCGCCGACGACCGCATCGCCCGGCTTCATGCCGATGATCTCGAGCTCCGGCTTGACCGCGAGGGAGGAGGGCACGATGCGCTTCACGACGCCCGAGCGGGTGCCCAGAGCGATCGGCGTGTCATCGTCGAAGCGCACGAGTGCGAGGATCCGCTCGCTCTTGTCGAGCAGCCCGATGTAGTCGCGCAGCGGCACGCCGGCGGCGAGGTGCACCGACGCGGGCGGCACGGACGGGAGATCCATCGCGGTGAAGCGCAGCACGCGCCCGGCGGACGTGACCGCGCCGATCTCGGTGCGGGTCGTGGTGGCGACGGCCGCGAGGATCGCGTCGTGCTTGCTGCGGCGCGTGGCGGCGGTGAGCTCCTGACCGGGCTCGAGATCCACCCGCACGGCCCGTCCGGTCGTGGACAGCACCACCGTC
>NZ_NCKN01000303.1 GCF_002257455.1 Microbacterium sp. 13-71-7 | reverse complement strand
GCAACCGCCTCATCGCCCGACCTCCGGACGCGCAGGAGCGGGGCGGGCGACGGCGACGGCCGAGGTGCGCAGCCGCGGATCCAGGAGCGGCGCCGCGAGCTCCACGAGCGTGTTCACGATCACGAAGACGAGCGCGCTGAACAGGATGATCCCGGTCACCACCGGCAGATCGCGGCCGGTGATCGCGGCGAGCGTGACGCGGCCGAGTCCGGGGCGGGCGAACACGGTCTCCACGAGCACCGCACCGCCGAGCAGCGAACCGACGAGGTATGCGCTCAGCGTCAGCGCACCGATCGAGCCGTGCCTCAGGGTGTGCCGCAGCGTCAGCCTGGTGTGGTCCGCGCCGCGAGCGCGCACGGTCAGCGCCCAGGGCTGGCGCTCCGCCGCCTCCACGCCGTCGCGCAGCACCTGGCCGAGCAGCGCAGCGACGGGCAGCGCGAGGGTGACCGCCGGCAGCACGAGACCGGCTCCGGTCCGCGAACCCGCCACGGGGAACCAGCCCAGTCCGAAGGCAAACACGGTGAGCAGCAGCAGCCCGATCCAGAACACCGGTGACGACAGCACGATCAGCTCGGCCGCCGCGAGGATCCCGCGGGCGAACGGCCGGCGGGCGATCAGTACTCCGGCGAGCGCCAGCAGCACGGCGATCGTGAGGGCGGCGGCTGTGAGCTGCAGCGTCGCCCCGAGCTGACGGCCGATCACCTCGCCCACCGGCATCCGCAGCTGGTACGAGGTGCCGAGATCCCCGCGCAGCAGATCGCCGAGCATCGACAGGTACTGCTGCCAGATCGGGCGGTCCAGTCCCAGCTCCGCCCTGATGCCGGCCTTGACCGCCTCGCTCACCTGGGCCTGCGGGCCGAGCATGACGCTCACGGGGTCGCCCGGAAGCACGCGGAACGCGAGGAACGACAGCGTCGCCGCGCCCCACAGCACGAGCACGATCGAGAGCACCGCACCGCCGATCCGGCGCACGAGCGCGCCGGATCGCGACGAGGCGATCGCTCGCGACCGCCGGGAAGGATCCATCACGAGCGGACGATACCGCGAACCGCGCTCACTTCACGCCGGCGCCGAAGAACAGCGGCCGCCCGTAGATGTCGAAGCCGAGGCCCGCCACCTTGTCGCCCACCGCGGTAATGGCGGAGGTGACGTACAGCGGCACGATCGCGCCGTCCTTCGCGTTCCACTGCTGGATCTGCGCGTAGACGTCGGCGCGCTTCGCCGCGTCCGTGGTGGCGATGCCGTCCTTGAGGAGCTGGTCGAGCTTCGGATCGCTCACCGAGGACGCGTTCTGGAAGCCGTCGGTCGCCAGGTGGCTGCGCAGCAGATCGGGGTCGACGCCGGAGAAGTCCCAGTCGGTGATGTCGAACGTCTTCGGACCGTACTTCGCGTTGTACGCGCCGGGCTCCAGGGTCTCCCGGGTGACCTCGAAGCCGACGGCCTTGAGGTCCGACTGGATCGCGTTCGCGAGCGCCGCGTGGTCGTCCGAGACCGGAGTCCACGCGATCCAGTCCGCCGTCAGCCGCTGACCGTCCTTGGTGCGGATGCCGTCGGCTCCGCGCTGCGTCCAGCCCGCCTCGTCGAGGAGCTTGTTCGCGAGCTCCTTGTCGAAGGGCCAGCTCTTCTCCAGGCTCTTGTCGTAGCCGGGGGTCGTCGGCCCGAGGATGCTCCACGCACGCGGGAACTGGCCGAAGAAGATCTTGTCCACGGCGGAGTCGACGTCGATCGCGCGGGTGAACGCCTCACGCACCTTCTGGTCGGCGAACACGCCGTTCTTCTCGTTCAGGAACAGCGAGTACGGCAGCCCGGGCACCTGCACGGACTTCACGGTCGCAGACCCCTTGACCTGCGACACGAGGTTCGGCGGCAGCTGCGAGGCGAGATCGATCTCACCCGAGGACACGGAGCCGCTGCGCACCGACGCCTCCGGGAGGATCTGCACGCGGAGCGTCTTGAAGGCCGGCGCCTTCTCCCCCTCGGGGGCCCAGGCGTACTTCGCGTTCCGGGTGTAGACGATCTCCTGATCCGGCGTGTACGACGAGATCTGGAACGGCCCGGTGCCCACGCTGATGCCCTTGCCGCCGGCGGCCAGATCGGCGGAGTGCTCCTTGAGCACCTTCGGCGCGTAGAAGCCGAGCTGCGCCGTACTCGCCGCCTGCAGGAAGGGCGCGTAGGGCTGCGCGAACGTGACCTTCACGGTGGTCGGATCCACCACCTCGGTGCCCTTGTACAGGTCGCCCCCGAGCATGCTCGCGGCCTGGGCGGACTTGGTCGCGGGATCCGCGATCCGGTCGAAGTTGGCCTTCACCGCGGCGGCGTCGAACTTCTCGCCGTCGGTGAAGGTGACGTCGTCGCGCAGGTGGAACGTGTAGGAGGTGCCGTCCGCGGAGACCTCCCACTTCTTCGCGAGCCAGGGGACGAAGGATCCGTCCGCCTTCTGGAACACGAGCGAGTCGAGCACGGCGCGCTGCACCATCGCGGTCACATCGAGCTGGCTGGTCTGCGGATCCATCTTCCCGGCGGACAGCAGGCTGCCGTCGACGCCCCAGACGATCTCGCCGTTCGCGTCGCCGGAGCCGGATCCGGATCCGGCGGAGCAGGCGCTGAGCGCGAGCGCGGCTGCTGCGGCGAGCGCGGTGAAGGGCAGGAGTCGACGCCGAAGCGGAGAGGGCATGAGGGATCCTCGAGTGTGGTGAGGGTGCGGGACACTCCAGGCTATCGGTTTGTGGACAGGGTGGATCTTTCCTCGCGATCCGCAGGGGATGGGGAGTTCTCCCCATCCCCGATCGTCTCGGTCTTCATTAGTGTGCTGTTCGAGAGACCCGGGGGGGGACCATGGACGACGCGACATCCCGCGCGATCACCGCCATGCACGAGCGGATCGACGCCCAGATCGCGCAGGCGCAGCGGCTGGCCGAGGACAGTGCACGCCTCACGGCGCAGGTCGAGAGCACGGTGGTCGAGGTGTCCTCGTCGGACCGCACGGTCACGGTGCGCGCGCGCCCATCCGGAGCCGTCGACGAGGTGGCGCTGGGACCGTCCGCGGCGGAGCGGGATCCGAGGGTTCTCGGCGCGCTGATCACCGAGACGGTGGCGCGGGCGCAGCGGGCAGCCGCCGAACGGGCGGTCTCCGAGATGGCCGCGATCCTCGGCGCGGACTCGCCGCTCGTCGCCGAGACGCGCGCGGAGCTGGAGCGCGCCTTCCCCGGTCCGCGCGGCGGAGAAGGGATCCGGTACTCGTGATGAAGACGCTGGAGGCGAATCCCGCCCTCATGATCGCCGCCGCGAAGACGATCGCCGCGGCATCCCGCGGCATCGACGGCGAGCTTGCGACGCTGACCTCCGCCGCCACCGCCCTGCGCGGCGCGTGGTCCGGCGAGGCGCAGGTCGCGTACGACGGCGCGCAGCGCCGGTTCACCGCGTCGATGACCGAGCGCGCTCGGTTGATCGACGAGATCACCAGGGCCGTCCAGGGGGTCGCGCAGGCGTACGCCGATGCCGACCTCGTCGGCCAGCAGGCGCTGGGGCCGAGCTGATGCGCGCCAAGGTCATCGCCGTCCTCGCCGTGCTCGGCCTCGCCGCCGCGCTCGCCGGCTGCGCTCCCTCGGGCGGCGTCCGCTACCGGACCGCCATCCCGGCAGCGCTCAAGGCCTCCGATCCCGGCATCACCGAGGCCTGGGCGGACCAGGGCCTGGACGGCTTCACCCATTACCTGAGCGTCGGCGTGACCGTCGACCGCGAGAAGGTCACGCCGAAGGAGCTCGGATCGATGTTCGCCGTCATCCTCGAGAACAACGATCTGGGCGTCGAACAGCTGCAGCTGGCCGTGACCGACCCCTCCGGATCGAACATCGACATCGAGACGGTCGCCAAGCAGCTCGATCCCGCGGTGAAGGTGGTCTCCGACTACTCCACGCTGGTGATCTCGTTCGGCGATGCGGCGCACCTGCGCGATCTGGCAGCGGGGAGGACGAACTGATGGCCGCACCGAGCGCTCAGCGCATCGTCATCGACGAGTCCGTCCTGAAGGCGCAGACCGCGTCCTTGGCCGAGGCCGCGACGGTCCTCCGGTCCTCGGCGGCGACGGCCTCGGGTGGAATCGGCGCCGGTGCCTTCGGCCTGCTCTGCGGAGCCCTGCTC
>NZ_NCKN01000302.1 GCF_002257455.1 Microbacterium sp. 13-71-7 | reverse complement strand
ACATCACGCAGATGTGGGTCGACCCCGACACGGGCGACTGGTACGGCCTCGTGCACAACGAGTTCACGCCCAAGCCCTTCGGCGACGGCCTGCACTACGACGCGATCGACTATGCGGTCTCGACCGACAAGGGCAAGACCTGGAGCATCCCCGGTCACGCGATCACCTCGCCGTACAGCACGACCCGCGGCGACACCACCGCGTTCCCGCAGCAGACGTACTACTCCGGCGACGGCGCCCCCCGCCTCTACGTCGACTACGCCTCCGGCTACTTCTACGCGTTCTACGGCTCCCGCGTCGTGAACAAGACCGGAGGCTGGGTCGCCTTCTACGAGCACGTCGCCCGTGCTCCGATCTCCGGGAAGATGGCGACCGGCTCGTGGCAGAAGTGGTACGACGGCGCGTGGACCGAACCAGGCATCTCCGGCAAGGAGAGCAACATGGTCCCCGTCGCCGATGACAGCGAGACCGGCTACACGCCCGTCGACAAGGAGTACGACCCGAACACGCCAGGCACGGCGCAGCAGCAGATCAAGAGCGGGCGGATGCCCGCGACCTCGCCGCTGTTCGTGATGGACGTCACCTACGACGCCTACCTCGGCCTGTACATCGGCCAGCCGCAGAACCCCGACCAGTCGGGCACCGCGCCGCAGGAGTTCTACGCCACGAAGAACCTCGCGACGCAGAAGTGGTTCCGTCTCGGCGACTCCGGATCCGCGTACACCACGGCGTCCTGGTACCGGTGGTTCGTCGACCCGGCCAACAAGACGAGCTCGGCGATCGTGGGCAAGTCGTTCCGGTCGTACTGCTCCTTCGGCTGCATGGGCGACGCCTACGCGCAGCTCGCCAACATCACGATCGACGCCGGTCCCTCCGTGTCGCCCGCGACGGCGATCGACACGACGAAGGCGTACACGATCGCGAACGCGGACGGACGCAAGCTGTCGGCCTCCGGCAACGGCAAGAAGCTGACGACGGCGGGATCCGTGAACCGCAAGAACGGCGCCTGGACGTTCACGGCGACCGGCGACGGCGCGTACACGATCGCGACGCAGGCCGGAGCGCTGCTGGGGGTCGACGCCTCCTCGACCTCGGGGCGCGCCTGGGGCGCGGGACTCGGGCTCACCGACAAGGCCTCGGCCGGCGTCGGGCAGCAGTGGTTCATCGTGCCGAACACGGATCCCGCGAGCGGAGAGGCGACCGGATCCGTCCGGCTGGTGAACCGCTACTCGGGGCTCGTGCTGGGCATCGACACGTCCACGGCTGCGACCACGCCCGGCCGCACCTGGGACGCACCGGCGGCGCACGGCGCGTCGAGCACCTCCCAGGCCGGCCGGTTCACCCGACCGGGCGACCAGACGCTGAGCCTGGCCGAGTTCTCCGGGAACTGAACGCACGGGGTCCCCTCGCGGGATCCTCGCCGGAAGGATCCGGGCCAGGCGCCCGGGTCCTTCCGCATGCACCGAGCACGATCCCGCGCGCCGGCGCGCACGTTGCACGCGCGATTCGCCTCGCGCGCCGGGGCGCGGCAGAATCGACGGACACCCCCCTTGCAAGGAGACCCGTCATGGCGCAGCCCGACACCGCACGACTGCTCATCGCCTGCGACGATCAGCCCGGAATCGTCGCCGCCGTCGCCGGAGTGCTCGCCGCGCACGGGGCGAACATCATCTCGCTCGACCAGCACTCGACCGACGCGGCCGGCGGGCGCTTCTTCCAGCGCACGGTGATCCACCGCGACGGCCTCGCCGCCGCGCGTCCGGCGCTCGAAGCGGATCTGGCCGTGGTCGCGGAGCGCTTCGGCATGGAGTGGTCGCTGCACGACGCGTCCAAGCGCAAGCGCGTGGCGATCTTCGTGTCCAAGTACGACCACTGCCTCATGGAGCTGCTCTGGCGCACGCAGCGGGGGCAGCTCGACATCGACGTCACCATGGTGGTCTCGAACCACCCGGATCTGGCGGAGTCGGTGCGCTCGTTCGGGGTTCCGTTCGTGCACATCCCGTCCGGGGACAAGGCCGAGATGGAGCAGCGCCAACTCGAGCTGCTGCAGGGCAACGTGGATCTGGTCGTCCTCGCGCGCTACATGCAGATCCTCACCGACACGTTCATCGAGAGCCTCGGCGCTCCGGTGATCAACATCCACCACTCGTTCCTCCCCGCCTTCATCGGTGCGAACCCCTACGCGAGGGCCAAGGAGCGCGGCGTGAAGCTCATCGGCGCGACCGCGCACTACGCGACGGCGGACCTCGACGAGGGGCCGATCATCGAGCAGGACGTCACGCGCGTCACGCACGCCGAATCGGCCTCGGAGCTGCAGAGCCGCGGGGCCGACGTGGAGCGCCTCGTGCTCGCGCGCGCCGTGCAGTGGCACGCCGACGACCGCGTGATCGTGCACGGCCGCTCGACCGTCATCCTCTGACCTGGGCGTTGCAATCTGAGCAGGAACCCTCCGAGCAGGCCGGCATCCTCTGATCAGGAACTCTCTGATCGGGAACGCTCTGATCGGGAACGCTCCGATCAGGCCGGCACACCCGCCGCCAGCTCGGCGAACGCCTCGGCCGCGGTCTCGTAGCGGGCCAGCGGCGCGGACTGACCGAGCCACAGCGACTGCAGCTCTCCCTTGTTCTGCTGCCCCGCGGGGGTGCGGAAGCGGCCGGTGATCCAGTTCTGCGCGGGGAACGGGGCGATGGATCCGGCTGCTTCGATCTCGGCGACCACGCGGTTGCGTGCGCCCCGCGCGAGCCGGCCGCTCATGGCCCGCGTGAGCACGGTGCCCTCGGCGGGCGTCGCGCGGATCGCCGCCCTGTGCGCGTCGGTGGCCGCCGACTCCGCCGTGCCGAGGAAGGCCGTGCCGACCTGCACGCCCTCCGCGCCGAGCGCGAACGCGGCGGCGACCCCGCGCCGGTCCGAGATCCCGCCCGCGGCGATCACCGGCACGTCGACCGCGTCGACGACCTGCGGCAGCAGCGAGAACAGGCCGACGACCGAGTCCTCCGCCGGTCGCAGGAACGACACCCGGTGGCCCGCGGCCTCGGCGCCGGTCGCGACGATCGCATCCACCCCGCCCTCCGCGAGGGCGCGCGCCTCGGCGACCGTCGTCGCGGTGCCGATCACGCGGATCCCCTTGCGGTGCGCCTCGTCGACGAGCGAGGCCGACGGCACCCCGAAGACGACGCTCAGCACGGCCGGCGCGGCCTCGAGGACCGCGGCGAGCTGCTCGTCGAACGGGGGCAGATACGCCTCGGGGCGGGCCGGAACCTCGGCGCCCACCTCGGCGAAGAACGGGGCGAGGGCCGCCGCGTAGTCGTCGTGCTCTGCGCCGGGCTCGACCTCGTCGCCCCGGGGCAGCCAGATGTTGAGCCCGAACGGGCGGCGCGTGGCGCCCCTGATCCCGGCGACGGTCGTGCGGATCCGCTCCGCGTCGTAGCCGTACAAGCCGTAGGATCCGAGCCCGCCGGCCGCGCTCACCGCGGCGACGAGCGGAATCGAGCTGAGCCCGCCGAAGGGCCCGAGAAGGACGGGGGTGCGGATGCCGAGGAGGTCGGTCAGCGAGCTCATGCTCCCGAGGCTACGCCCGTGCGCGGCGGGTCTGGCGAGTACCGCGGCACCGGGGCGCCCTTCGCGGGGGCTGCCCTCCGCGACGGCCGCGCGGACGCCCGCTCAGTCGGAGACGAGGCTCAGTCGGGGACGACGGGGATGGATCCGGTCAGCGGCGAGGGCGGCTCCTCGTCGGGCCGGGCGCCGCGACGACGCCGCGCGCCCGCCGTGACGCCGATGCTCGCGATCACGACCAGGGCGACCGCCGCGAGTCGCAGCGGCGACGCCTGCTGCCCCAGCACGAGCAGGCCCGCGAGCGTCGCGAAGACCGGCTCGAGGCTGAGCAGGATCCCGAAGATCCGCTGCGGCAGCCGGCGGAGAGCCGCGAGCTCGAGGATGTACGGGATGACCGAGGAGAGCAGCGCCGTGAGCGCCGCAAGCCCGAGCAGCTGCGGATCGGCGACGGCCGTGATCGCGGCGGGGATCCCGAACGGCAGCAGCAGCACCGCCGCGACCGCCAGCGCCACGGCGAGTCCCTCGGTGCCGGTGGTGAGCGCGCCGACCCGGGTGCTCATCCGGATGTACATGACCCAGAACGCCGCCGCGATGAGGGCGAACA
>NZ_NCKN01000301.1 GCF_002257455.1 Microbacterium sp. 13-71-7 | reverse complement strand
CTTCCATGCGCTGCGCGACCTCGGCGTGGACATCGAGGACAACGGCAGCTGGGCCCTCCCGTTCACGATCCGCGGGCGCGGCCACATCCGCGGCGGGCGCGTCGAGATCGACGCCTCCGCGTCCAGCCAGTTCGTCTCCGGTCTGCTGCTCGCCGCACCGCGCTTCGACGTGGGCCTGCACCTCGTGCACACGGGCGAGCGGCTGCCGAGCATGCCGCACATCGACATGACCGTCGAGGCCCTGACCCGGCGCGGGATCAAGGTGTCCCGCCCGGCGCCAGGAGAGTGGATGGTCGAGGGCGGCGTGCCGCGGTCCAGGGAGATCGCGATCGAGCCCGATCTGTCCAATGCGGCGCCGTTCCTCGCGGCCGCGCTCGTCGCCGGCGGCGAGGTCTCGGTCGAGGGCTGGCCTGCGCGCTCCACGCAGCCCGGCGCCCTGCTGCCGGATCTCCTCGAGCGTCTCGGCGCCCAGGTGCGCCGCGCGGACGGCGTGCTCACGGTGCGCGGCACCGGTCGCATCCGCGGCGGGGAGTTCGACCTGTCCGCCGCCGGCGAGCTCGCGCCCACCTTCGTCGGCCTCGCCGCCCTGGCCGACGCGCCCACCGTGATCACCGGCATCGGCCACATCCGCCTGCACGAGACCGACCGGATCGCCGCGCTCGCGGGCAACCTGCGCGCTCTCGGCGGCGAGGCCGAGGAGCTCGAGGACGGCATCCGCATCGTCCCCGCCGCACTGCGGGCCGGCACCTGGCCCGCGCACCACGACCACCGCATGGCGACGACGGGCGCCCTCATCGGCCTGCGCGTGCCTGGTGTCGAGATCGACGAGATCGGCACCACGGCGAAGACGCTCCCCGAGTTCACCCAGCTGTGGGAGCGGCTGCTCGCCGTCGACGTCGCGGGGAGCGCCCGCGCGTGAGCTGGCTGGACGACGACGGCGACGACGAGCTCGACGACTTCGACGAGTCCCAGATCCGGATGCGCCCCAATCCGAAGGCCAATCGCCCGCGCACCAAGCGCCGTCCCGCGCACAGCGACGCCGAGATCGGGCGCGTGCTGGGGGTCGACCGCGGGCGCTACACCGTGCTGCTCGGCGAGGGCGGAGACCCCGACGAGGAGCGCACGATCACCGCGGCGCGGGCCAGGGAGCTGCGCCGCACCCCGATCGTCACGGGCGACGCCGCGCGGGTGGTGGGCGATGTCTCGGGCGAGGACGGGTCCCTGGGGCGGATCGTCGGCATCCTCGAGCGCTCCTCGCTGCTGCGCCGCAGCGCCGACGACACCGATCAGGTGGAACGGGTCATCGTCGCCAACGCCGACCAGATGCTCATCGTGGTCGCCGCGGCGGATCCGGAACCCCGCGAGCGCCTGGTGGACCGCTACCTCGTCGCGGCGCTCGACGCGGGGATCCGCCCGCTGCTCGTGGTGACCAAGACGGATCTGGCGGATCCGTCCGCGTTCCTGAAGCACTTCGAGGGTCTGGATCTCCAGGTCTTCACGAGCGCTCAGGGCGAGATGCCGGTCGACGAGATCGGCCGCGCGCTCATCGGGCACTCCACCGTGTTCGTCGGACACTCCGGCGTCGGCAAGTCCACGCTCGTGAACGCGCTGGTGCCGGGGGCGGGACGCGCCACCGGGCACGTGAACGAGGTGACGGGCCGGGGCAGGCACACGTCCTCGTCGACGGTCTCCCTGCGCTACGTCGCGCCTGACCCGGCCCTGGGGTCGGGCTGGGTGATCGACACCCCCGGCGTCCGCTCCTTCGGGCTGGGACATGTGGATCCGCAGAACATCCTCGCCGCCTTCACCGAGCTCGCCGCGATCGCGGAGAACTGCCCGCGCGGCTGCACGCACCGGGCCGACGCCGAGGACTGCGCGCTCAACGAGGCCGCGGCCGACGGGGCGCTCGGCGAGGCGGGCCTGGCACGGCTGGAATCCCTGCAGCGGCTGCTCGCCACCTTCGCGGACAAGCTCTGAGCGGACGTGCTCCGAGCGGACGAGTGCTGAGCGGATCCGCGCCCTGGCTTGCGGGTAGCCTGGAGGCGTGACTGCGCAGCGCCTCGAACCCGGATCCCCCGCCCCCGACTTCACCCTGCAGGACCAGGACGGTGCGTCCGTCTCGCTGCACGATCTGCGCGGCAGGAACGTCATCCTGTACTTCTACCCGGCGGCGATGACCCCCGGCTGCACGACCGAGGCGTGCGACTTCCGCGACAGCCTCGCGTCGCTCCAGGGCGCCGGGTACACGGTGCTGGGCGTCTCCCGCGACGACGTCGCGAAGCTCAAGCAGTTCGCCGAGCGCGACGCGCTCTCCTTCCCGCTGCTGAGCGACGCCGACCTCGCCGTCCACCACGCATACGGGGTGTGGGGCGAGAAGAAGAACTACGGCAAGGTGATCCAGGGCGTGATCCGCTCGACCTTCGTGATCGACGAGGACGGCGTGATCGCGCACGCCCTCTACAACGTCAAGGCCACCGGCCACGTCGCCCGCATCCGCAAGCTCGTGGGACTCGCCGCGTAGCGCGCGTCAGTCGTCCTGCTGCTCGGCGTCGGCGCTCCGGCGGGCCTCGGCCCCCGCGCGCCGCGTCAGCAGGAACAGCAGCACCGCGCCGATCGCGCCGGGGATCAGCAGCGCGAGCACGAACAGGACAGGGAACGGCCGCACGGTCAGCGCACTCAGCGCGACCGCGATCGCGAGGATCTGCACCACCATGCCGCCGCTGCGCCCGAACGAGCGTCCGCGCAGCACGGCGTAGGCCAGGGCGGCCAGGCCGACGGCTCCCACCGCGCTGAGCCCGATCAGCCCGAGGGCGGAGGGCAGGGACGCCGCGGCCCCTGAGCTCAGTCCGAACACCTCCCCGAGCGTGACCACGAGCAGCGCCGCCGCCTCCAGTGCGAGCACGGCGGCCGCCGCGATGGTCAGTCTCGACGGGCGCATGGGGGCTCCTGAGGGGGTCGTTCGGACGATGGCGTTCGCTCGCGGTTCGCCTCCCGTTCATGCGGAGTGCAGAAAATCCTTGATCGTTCGCCTTTCATGTAAGAGAATAGATCACAGCCATGTGCTCCCACAGCGGCGTGGGGCGAGCATCCGCTCGCATCACCGATGGGCGTCGACCCCCCGAACGCCGCCTTCGATTTCCGGGCACGCGAAATTCGCGCGCCCATGACATTTCCACACCGAGGAGCCCCCATGGATTGGCGCGACAAGGCCGCCTGCCTCACCGTCGACCCCGAACTGTTCTTCCCCGTCGGGAACACCGGTCCGGCCGTCGATCAGATCGAGAAGGCGAAGGCCGTGTGCGCCCGGTGCACCGTCACCGAGGTCTGCCTGCAGTACGCCCTCGAGTCCAGCCAGGACTCGGGCGTGTGGGGCGGACTCAGCGAGGATGAGCGCCGCGCCCTCAAGCGCCGCGCCGCCCGCGCCCGCCGCGCCGGCTGATCCCCGCGGGGTCGGATCGGGACGCGCGGCACCGCAGACTTCGGCTCCGGCCGCTGCGCAGTCCTCGCTCCGCCAGGGGTCGACGCATCGCGGATCCGCTGCGCGGACGGGCGTCGTGTCGACTCAGCCGTTGACCCAGCGCATGGGGAGGTCGATCGTGACCTTCGTGCCCACGCCGTCCGTGCCCTCCCAGACGATCGTCCCGCCGAGTTCGCCCTGGATGAGCGTGCGGATGATCTGCGTGCCGAGGCCCTGACCGATCCGTCCCTCGGGCAGACCGTGCCCGGTGTCGCTGACGATCACGCGCAGGTTCTCGTCGGTGCGCTGAGCCTCGATCGTGACCAGGCCCTCCTGCCCCGCGAGACCGTGCTCGACGGCATTGGTGACGACCTCGGTGAGGGCGAGCGCGAGCGGCGTCGCATACTCGCTGGGCAGCACGCCGAACCGTCCCGTGGACTGGGTGCGCGCCCGCGTGTTCGGCGCCGACGCCACCTCGGCCACGAGCTTCAGCACGCGCGCGAACACCTCGTCGAAGTCGACCTTCTGCGCGAGACCGCCCGCGAGCGTGTCGTGCACCACCGCGATCGACTCGACGCGGCGCATGGCCTGGGTCAGCGCATCGCGCGCCTCCTCGGAGTGCGTGCGGCGGGCCTGGATCCGCAGCAGGGAGGCGACCGTCTGCAGGTTGTTCTTCACCCGGTGGTGGATCTCGCGGATCGTCGCGTCCTTGGTGAT
>NZ_NCKN01000300.1 GCF_002257455.1 Microbacterium sp. 13-71-7 | reverse complement strand
GCTGCAGAAGCTGCTCGGCCTGCTCTACCGGGCGCAGACCCGGCGCATCGACGTGCTGCCCGCCGCCTCGGATCGCTCTCGCGGCCGCCTGGAATCGGCGTTCGGGCTCGGCGTGCAGCAGGTGCTCGTGACCGGCGAGCCGCGCGTCGACGTGCTGTCGGCCGGGGACGCGTCCTCGCGCCGGACGCGGGCGTCCGCCCTGCGCGACGCCGCGGTCGGGCCGATCCCCGACGGGGCGCGTGTGGTGCTGTACGCGCCCACCTGGCGCGATGGCGCGCCCGACCCCGCCGTTCCGGACGCCGCCGAGTGGGCGCGGATCCTCGACGTCCTGGAGCGGACGAACAGCGTGCTGCTGGTCCGCTCGCATCCTCTCGGCGAGGGGGAGTACCGTCCTCCCGTCCCGACGGATCGGGTGCGCTCGATCGGATCCGCCGTCGTGGCGGACATCACGCCGGTGCTCCCGGCGGTCGACGTGCTCGTCACCGACTACTCGTCGATGGCCTATGACGTCGGGCTGCTCGCGATGCCGGTGATCTACCTCGCACCCGACCCCGCCGAGTACGCCCGCACGCGGGGGTTCTACGGCGACTACGCCGAGGTCTCCGGACCCGATCCCGCCGCCGACTGGACCGCCGCGTCCGCGCAGCTGCAGGCCGCGCTCGAGGACGACGTCGAGTTCGACCGTCGTGCGACGCTCTCCCGGGAGCTCAGCGCGCGCATGCATGCGCACCGCGACGGCCGGAACACCGCGCGCGTGCTGGCCGCGATCCTCGCCCGCACGGGCACGGCGGCGACGATTCCCACCTCTTCTTCCACCTCCGCTCCGAAGGGAACCGAATGACGACCCCCCGCGTCAGCTCCGTCCGCGTCGACGAGGAGCAGCAGACGCTGCTGATCGCCGGGGAGGGATCCGCCCCCGCCGAGGTCGAGCTCGCCGGTCGCCGCGCCGTGGCGCCCGCGCGCATCGCCGAGGACGGACCGGAGGCGTGGAGCGCGGTGCTGCCGCTGCGGGCCGCGCGATGGGGCGGCGCGGAGCTGCCCCTGCCGAGCGGGGACTACGCGCTCACCATCGACGGCGCTCCGGCCGACGGGCTCGCGATCGAGACCGTGCTGCTCGACGGACTCCGCGTCAGCGCCTCGGACCGCACGGTGCGGATCGCCCCTCCGGTCGACCCCGCCTACGAGACCGCCGAGGGCAGGCTCGCACTGGAGGGCCGCTATGCGGCGCTGCCCGGTGCGCGGGAGAACGCGGTGTTCTTCGAGTCGTTCTACGGCCAGTCCAGCGGGTGCAACCCGGGAGCGATCGACCGAGAGCTCGCTCAGCGCGCCCCGCAGGTGACCCGGTACTGGAGCGTCGTCGACCTGTCCGTCCCGGTTCCGGAGGGTGCGGTCGCGGTGGTCGAGGGATCGCCGGAGTGGTGGCGCGCGCGCGCCGACGCGCGGCTGCTCGTCGTGAACGACTGGCTGCGTCGGCGCTTCGACCGCAAGCCCGGCCAGCGCGTGCTGCAGACCTGGCACGGCACCCCGCTCAAGCGCCTCGCGCTGCATCGTCCGGGACTGCACCCGCGGCGCTGGCTCGCGATCGTGCGCGAGTCGCGGCGCTGGGACGTCCTGCTCGCTCAGAACCCCTATGCCGAGCGGGTGCTGCGCAAGGCGTACGCCTTCCTGCGCAAGCCCATCTGGGTCGACGGCTATCCGCGCAACGACGTGCTCACGACCGGCGACGCGGACCGCATCCGCACCGCCCTCGGGATCGGCGAAGACGAACGTGTGGTGCTGTACGCGCCCACGTGGCGCGACGATCGCTCGGAGATGGTCGACTTCGTCGATCCGAACGCGCTCGCCGCGGACACCGACTCCGTCGTGCTCCTGCGCGGGCACTCCCGCACGATCCGACCCGGGCGGGACCAGGCCGGATCCCGCGTCATCGACGTGACCGGCTATCCCGACACCGCGGAGCTGCTGCTGGTCGCGGACGCGCTCGTGACCGATTACTCCTCGGTCATGTTCGACTTCAGCGCCACGGGCAAGCCCATGTACTTCCTCGTGCCAGACCTCGAGCACTACCGGGGCAAGCTGCGCGGCTTCTACTTCGACCTCGCCGCCCGCGCACCGGGTCCGCTGCTGCGCAGCCAGCAGGAGCTGGTCGCGGCACTCTCCGATGTGTCCGCGGTCGCCGAGCACGCGCCGAAGTACGTCGCCTGGCAGGCCCAGTTCAACGGTCGCGACGACGGCTCCGCCTCGGCGCGCGTGGTCGACAGGATCCTGGACCTCGGCTGGCTGGACGCCTGACGCCGGTCGGCCGGCGGGTCAGGGCAGAGGCGTGTTCCGCGTGCCCAGCCGCGAAGTGTCGACCGTGTCGTGCGCGCCGCGCAGCACTCCCATCAGGAAGCCCAGCCCCCACGAGAAGTGCATGGTCGGGAGGACCGCGAGCGTCCACAGGCGCTCCCGAGGGCTGCGCGGCGGATCCGCGGCACGCGCGGGGACCAGTGCCATCGCGATGACCAGGACCGCGTAGGCGACGAGCGGCAGATAGACGGCGGAGGCGACCACGGAGCCGATGCCGGAGAGCACCCCGGTCAGCTGCAGGACGCCGACGACGACCGCGAGCGCCAGGATCACCAGCAGTGCGGGCGGGGCGAAGAACCGCACGCCGTTGCGACGGCCGTAGCGGCGCACGAGCTCCCCGCGCCAGGCGCCGGTGGAGCGGAACTGACGCGCGAGCCTGGTCCAGCTCTCGCGGGGCCAGTAGGTCACGGCGAGCTGCGGATCGAACCATACGGTGTGCCCGGCCTGGCGGATCCGGAGGTTCAGCTCCCAGTCCTCGCCCCGGCGGATGGACTCGTCGAAGAGGCCGACCTCGTCGAGCACGGTGCGGCGCATCACGCCGAGGTAGGCGGACTCCGCCCTGCCCTCGCGCGTGCCGCCGTGATAGCTGCCGCCGCCGAGGCCGACCGGCGAGTTGTACGCGCGGGCGACGGCGGCCTGGAACGGCGTGCGTCCGTCGGCGCGCATGACACCGCCGACGTTCGCCGCTCCGGTGCGCTCGAGCGTGGCCAGGGCGCGGGCGGCGTATCCGGGCGACAGTTCGGAGTGGGCGTCCACGCGGATGACCGTCGGGTACCTGCTCGCCCGGATCGCGGCGTTCAGGCCCACGGGGATGTCCGCGGCCGGGTTCCGGACGATCCGCAGCCGCGGCTCGCGGGCGGCCAGGCGCTCGGCGAGCTCGGTGGTGCCGTCAGAGGAGGGGCCGAGCGCCAGCACGAGCTCGGTCGGGCCGTCCACGTCCTGTGCCAGAGCCGATGCCACGGCGTGCTCGAGGTACGCGCGTTCGTTGAGCACCGGCATCACGAACGACACGCCCGCGCCGGACAGCGGGGTGCCCGCGTCGGGGGAGGACGGGTCGCGATGGCTCACCCGTCGATCCTTTCACGTCGCACCTGCGCGCCCCCAGGGTGCACGCGCCGGGCGCGCCGGATTACCAGCGTCCGCCGTTCTTCCAGAACTGCCCGATGTCCTCGAGCGGACGGCCCTTGGTCTCGGGCGCCAGCCAGACCACGAAGAAGAACGCGAGGATCGCGATCACGCCGAACACGGCGAAGGCGCCGGCGCCGCCCAGCGCGTTCAGCATCGTGAGGAAGAACGCACCGACGATGACGTTGGCGACGAGGTCGCTCGTCAGCATGACGCTCGCTCCGAGCGAGCGCAGGTGCGCGGGCATCGCCTCGCCGGCGTACACCCAGACCAGGGATCCGAACCCGAACGTGAAGCCGGCCGTGAACAGCACCAGGCCGATGAACCCGGCGATCGTGAGGGCGCCGTCGAAGTGGCCGCCGCCGATCGCGAACACGATCACGAGCAGCAGGTTGGCGAGCACCATCGTGCCGATGCCGATGAGCAGCACGGGACGGCGGCCCATCCTGTCGATCACGAGCAGCGCGATGAACACGGCGACGAGGCCGGCGACCTGCACCAGGGCGGAGAGTCCGAGCTTGACGATGTCGTCGGTGAAGCCCATGGCCTCGAAGATGCGGGGGCTGTAGTAGACGATCGCGTTGATGCCCGTGAGCTGCACGAAGAAGCCGAGGCCCACGACGAACAGCGTCGCACGGAGGAAGGGCTTGCGCAGCAGATCGCGCCAGGACGTCGTGTGCGCGGACGCGAAGCCCGCCGTG
>NZ_NCKN01000299.1 GCF_002257455.1 Microbacterium sp. 13-71-7 | reverse complement strand
GGTCCACGCCTAAGCGTCGCGGACCATACGCACCCCCATTTCACCGCAACATCCCGCGGCTACATCAACATCCCATCCACACGTTTTGGCCTATAACCCCCCAGCGCAGAGGCTCCGCGCGTCGCGCATGCGACGTGTGGAGAAGCGGCTGGGGATGCACCCCGACCAGAACGTGCACACGCCCCAGGCTCGCTCACACCCCGATCCTCTACGCTGGAATCGCTATGACGACGCCCCGCCTGGTCGCCTTCGACCTCGACGACACCCTCGCCCCTTCCAAGGCCGCGATCGATGCCCGCATCGCCGAGCTCCTCCTCGCCCTCGCGCGCCGCGTCGAGGTCGCGATCATCTCCGGCGGCAACGAGGAGCAGTTCCGCACACAGGTCGTCGCCCGGCTCGGCGACGCCGACACGGAGCTCCTGCAGCGCATCCATCTGCTGCCGACCTGCGGCACGCGCTACCTGCGCCACGACGGATCCGGCTTCTCCCTCGTCTACGCCCGCGATCTCAGCGAGCAACAGAAGACCGCCGCCCTCAGCGCCCTCGAGGAGGAGGCACGGCGCCTCGGACTCTGGGAGAGCGAGACCTGGGGTCCGATCCTCGAGGACCGCGGCTCGCAGATCACCTTCTCCGCCCTCGGCCAGAAGGCGCCCCACGATGCGAAGAAGGCCTGGGACCCCGACGGATCCCGCCGCGCCGCTCTGCGCGATGCCGTGGCCTCCCGCGTGCCCGATCTCGAGGTCCGCTCCGGCGGATCCACCTCGATCGACATCACCCGAGCGGGCATCGACAAGGCCTACGGCATGACCGAGCTCGCCGAGCGCACGGGCATCCCCTTCGCGGAGATGCTCTTCTTCGGCGACCGCCTCGACGAGGGCGGCAACGACTACCCCGTCAAGGCCCTCGGCGTGCCCTGCGTCGCCGTGGACGGCTGGGAGGACACCGCGGACCACCTGGACGCCCTGCTGCCCGTCCTGGAGGCCGCTCCCGCCGCCCCACGCGCGCGCTGACGACGCCGGGCGCTCCCGCTAGCCCTCGGGCGCGCTGTATGCCCCAGCGGGCGCAGCCGCGCTGCCAGGCGCTCCGGCGCCTCGGGACAGCCGCCGACGCCTCAGTACGGCGACGGCGTCGCGCCCGAGGCGCCCCCGGTCAACGCGCCGCGACCGCCGCCGCGCCCTGCGCCACCGGCACCATGCGCGTGAGCTGGGTGACGTGGCGGGGCTCCAGTTCGGCGAGGGACGAGACGCCGAGCAGGCGCATGGTGCGCTCGATCTCGCTGCGCAGGATCGCGATCGTGCGGTCGACGCCCCGGCGCCCGCCGGCCATGAGCCCGTAGAGGTAGGCGCGTCCGATGAGGGTGAAGTCGGCACCGAGCGCGACCGCGGCCACGATGTCAGCGCCGTTCATGATGCCGGTGTCGACCATGACGGTGAAGTCGTCGCCCACCGCCTTGCGCACCTGCGGCAGCAGATGGAACGGGATCGGCGCACGGTCGAGCTGGCGCCCGCCGTGGTTGGAGAGCACCACGCCGTCCACGCCGTGCGTGTCTTTCAGCCGCAGCGCGTCCTCGACGGTCTGCACTCCCTTGACGAGGAGCTTGCCCGGCCAGATGCCCCGGATCACCTCGAGATCGTCATAGCTGATCGTAGGGTCCATGGCCGCGTCGAGCAGCTCTCCGACCGTGCCGCCCGTCGTCGACAGCGATGCGAACTCGAGCTTCGGAGTGGTCAGGAAGTCGATCCACCACCACGGTCGCGGGATCGCGTTGATGATCGTGCCGAGGGTGAGCTGCGGCGGGATCGAGAAGCCGTTGCGCTTGTCGCGCAGACGGGCGCCGGCGACCGGGGTGTCGACCGTGAACATGAGCGTGTCGAAGCCGGCCTCGGCGGCGCGGCGGGTGAGGCCGTAGGAGATCTCCCGGTCGCGCATGACGTAGAGCTGGAACCAGTTGCGTCCCGCGGGGTTGGTCCTCTTGACGTCCTCGATCGAGGTCGTGCCGAGCGTGGACAGCGTGAAGGGGATCCCCGCGGCGGCCGCGGCGCCCGCCCCGGCGAACTCCCCCTCGGTCTGCATGAGACGCGTGAACCCCGTCGGCGCGATCCCGAACGGCAGCGCGCTCGGGCCGCCGAGGATCGTGGTGGACGTGTCGAGTTCGGGCGCCGGGGCGAGGATCCCCGGGTGGAACTCCACGTCCTCGAACGCCTGGCGTGCGCGCGCCAGCGACAGCTCGCCCTCGGCGGCGCCGTCGGTGTAGTCGAAGACCGCCTTGGGTGTGCGGCGCTTCGCGATCGTGCGCAGATCCGAGATGGTCAGAGCACCCTCGAGGCGACGCTTCGTACCGTCGAGCTCCGGGGCCTTGAACTTCATCAGGTCGAAGATCTCGGCGGGGTTGGGAAGCTGTCGCTGCACCATGGTGGGTCCTTCCGATCAGGGAGTCGTGGCGCCTGCGCCGGCCAGGCCGGTCGCGGCGTAGTAGCCGGTGATGTGGTCGTGGACGAGGATGGCCGCCGTGTCGGCGCGCCCCTCGTCGATCGCGCGGACGATGTCCCGGTGCTCGGCGCGCAGCCTGTCCGCCATGCCGGCCCAGTCCGGGATCCCCGCGGATCCGGTCCGCACGTAGGATTCGATGCTGTCGCGCAGCCCCGTCATCATCGCGGCGACCACCGCGTTCCCGCTGGCCTCGGCGAGCGCCAGATGCAGCTGCGCGTCGAGCGCGAGGAAGTCGGCGGCGCCGAGGTCGGCGTCCATCGCGTCGAGGAGGCGGTGGACCTGGGCCATGTCGCCCTCTCCCCCGGCCAGAGCCGCGACGACGGCCTGCTCCAGGATCAGGCGCGTGCCCACGACGTCGGCGATCGGGAAGCCCTGCGCGGCGACCTGGAGTCGCAGCAGCGCGGACAGTCCCCCTCCTGGCGCGGCGATGACGATGGCGCCCGCCTGCGGGCCGGATCCGGTCGACGTACGGATGAGACCCATCACCTCGAGCACGCGGATCGCCTCCCGCACGCTGGACCGCCCCACGCCCAGCTCGGCCGCGAGATCGCGCTCGCTCGGCAGCCGGTCCCCCGGGCCGAGCTCACCGTCGATCAGACGCTGCTCGACGTGCTGCAGCACCGTGCGCCAGGTGCGCGCGGGCGCGTCCGTCCCTTCGGCCATCGGTCCTCCTGTGGTCAGACCACACGATACCCCCTGTGGTCAGACCACGCAACGCACCCTCCACAACCGAGTCGTCCCCATCAGCGCACGCCATGGGGTGCGCTGATGGGGACGACTCGGAAGGTGGGGTCAGCCCAGGCGGCCGTGGGACTCCTGGAGGTAGCAGTGGCCGCAGAGGGACTCGTATGCGACCGGTCCCTGAGCCTGGCGGAGGGCGCCGTCGATCGCGACCTGATCGCCGTCGAACACGAAGCGGTCGCCGATCCGGCGGCCGTTGAAGACCGCCTTGCGCCCGCAGCGGCAGATCGTCTTGAGCTCCTCGAGCGTGTGCGCGATCGCGAGCAGCCGCCCGGAGCCCGGGAACGCGTGAGTGAGGAAGTCGTTGCGGATCCCGTACGCGAGCACCGGGATGTCGTCCTCCACGGCGATGCGGAACAGGTCGTCGACCTGCTCCGGCTCCAGGAACTGCGCCTCGTCCACGAGCAGGCAGGCGACGTCGGATCCGCCCTGCTGCGCACGGGTCCGCTCGCTCCGGAACAGCTCCCTCGCGCTCTCCCCCGCGGCGATGAGGAAGTCGACCTCGCGGGTCATGCCGAGGCGGCTCTCGATCTGCGAGGCGCCCTTGGTGTCGATCGCGGGCTTCGCGAGCAGCACCTGCTGGCCGCGCTCCTCATAGTTGTAGGCGGCCTGCAGCAGCGCCGTGGACTTGCCGGAGTTCATCGCTCCGTAGCGGAAGTACAGCTTGGCCACGGCGCGGGATCAGGCCGTCAGATCGAGCGTCTTCGCCGTGGCGCCCATCGACGCACGCGCGTCCGCGGCGGAGTCGTTGAGCTTCTCGCCGAGCGTCGGGATCAGCTTCTGAAGCTTCGGCTCCCACTCCCCGTACTGCTCGGGGAAGCAGCGCTGCAGCACGTCGAGCATGACCGGAACGGCCGTGGAAGCGCCGGGAGAGGCGCCCAGCAGGCCCGCGATCGTGCCGTCGGCGGCCGCGACCACCTCGGTGCCGAACTGCAGCTTGCCGCCCTTCATGAC
>NZ_NCKN01000298.1 GCF_002257455.1 Microbacterium sp. 13-71-7 | reverse complement strand
CGGGGTCCGCGAGCACGGCGGACGCTTCGGCCGCGGCGAGCAGCACCACCCGGCTCTGCTCCTCGGCGAGCTGCCATGCGCCCGCCGTCCGGCGGATCTCGTCGTGCACGACGTCCTCGAGGGCGTCCGGGCTGTCCGCGACGGCGGCGAACGACGCGAACAGGCGCTCGAACAGCGACCTGTCGAACGGCGGCGGCATCGCGGTCTTGGTGGCGCTCGTTCCCGGCTCCGGTGGCAGGGGGAGGTCCTTCGCCGTCAGCCCCAGCGCCCTGGCGGCTCCTCGGCGATCGGACGGCGGTGCGCCGGCGGATCCGCTGCGGGACGCGACGAGGGCGGCGAACTCCTCTGCTGCGGAACCGCTCGCGCAGGAGTCCAGCAGGAGGCGAAGGGCATCCTGCGCGACCGCGTCGACGGGCGCGGTCCGGCGTGCCCAGGCGTCCGCGATCTCCCGTGCCGCCCGGGCCGCGACGGCGGGATCGCTCAGATGCGCGCGCAGCTCGGCGAGCCCTGGGCGGATCACGTGGTGCACCTCGGCGAGCGTGGCGGCGGCGATGTCTTCGGCATCGTGCGTCGGGGGGCCGTGGCGCCGGCCCAGTTCGAACGCGCGCTGGAAATAGAGGTCCTGGGGGTTGCCCCGCGTGATCCCGGCCCGGCGTCGCGCGCGCTTCAGCACGGTGAACCAGGCGGCCGTCGCGGCGAGATCGGCCTGCGCCGCGTCGAGCAGCGACTCCAGCTCACGGGCGGACTCGTCCGGGAGCACGGCGTGGGCGAGATGAGGGCGTGCGGAGGGCCGGATCACGAGCGGGTCGATCAGGAGCTTGGTCGTGCGGGCCAGCGGAGCGCCGGTGGGGTTCGTGAGAGGACCGACTCCGTCGAGCCGGCCCCAGGCCCGCGCGATCGCAAGACTGCGCGGCACGCCGCGCACCGGCGGACCGGGCGGTCGTGCGTCGGCGGTCATGCGGGGATCCTATCGAGGGCGCCGCTCAGTCGGTCAGCAGCGCCTCGAACTCGGCCTTCACGTCGGCGCGATAGGCGTCCGTGTCGAGCGATGCCGGAGGCACCTCGCCGTCGAGCACCGCGGTCATCCCCGCCGCGAGCGCGTCGTCGTCCTGCTCCACGATCCGGATCGCGCCCTGGGGCAGCGCGCCGTAGACGGATCCGAACGACGTCGACACGATCGGCAGTCCGCAGATCGCCGCCTCGATGAGCACCATCGGCTGCCCCTCGTAGAGGCTGGACAGCACGAAGCAGTCGGAGGCGGCGAGCAGCGCGTAGGGGTTGCGCTGCGCGCCGGTGAGGAACGCCGCCTCGGACAGGCCCGCGTCGTCGATCTGACGCTGCAGCTCGCCCTGCAGCGGGCCTCCGCCGACGATGAGCAACCGTGCTTCGGGATGAGCGCGGTGTACGGCGCCGAACGATCGGATCAGGCGCGCGTGGTTCTTCTCGGGGGAGAGGCGGCCCACCGTCACGAACCAGCGCAGTTCGCCCTCGTCGGCCTGGAGCGCCTCGTACCACGCCGGGCGGGGCGGGATCTCCCTGTCGGCCGCCTCGTATTGGGCGTCGGACTCCGAGAAGAACTCGCTCAGCGGCCGGCGCGCGCCGCTCACGACGTGCTCGACGTCGGGGAAGTTGCGGACCGTGCGGAAGCGGTCGGCGGGGGCGTACTCGGCGAGTTCGATGCGGTTCAGCTCGGTGAGCTGGTGCGACACCGAGACCAGCTGGTCGTATTCGGAGTACATCGAGAACACGGCGCCGAGACCCCGCTTCATGCTGGCCTTGCCGTTGACGGTGCGCTCCCGGTCGGACGCCATCTCGTTGTGCATCCAGATCGCGCGCACCGGATCCGGCCCGCCCTCGCTCACCGCGGGGGCGTGCAGCAGCAGGGTGGTCCACACGGGACCGTAACCGCTGAAGTCGGCGACCCAGTCGAAGCGGGCGTCGCCGAACACGCGCATCCACTCCGCCGTCCACAGCGCCTCGTGCCACGGCTCCGCACCCGGGGTGCGCGGGGCGCCGCGCCATTCATCGAAGCGCCGGCGCAGGTGCACGGCCTTCGACCCGTTCATCCCGCCGATGCGGAACACCTGCCGCACCTCGGCGGGGATCCTCGCCTGCGTGAGCGGATCCGTGCTGAGTCGCCTCTTGGGCAGCAGTGCGGTCACGTCGTAGCGGCTGTGGTCGATCGCGCCGAGCAGGTTGAGCGCGCTCGTGGTGATCCCGTTCGGCTTCATGCCGCCGAGGTACACGAGCAGGCGCTTGCGGCCGTCGTGCGCGGTGGGACGGGCGCGGTAGCCCTCCCTGACGCCGCCGAAGACGATGTCCACCACGCGCGCGGTCGCGCCGCCGTCCTCGAACGGGGCGAAGCGCTCGGCCCAGGAGGCGTACTGCGGATGCGGCTCCGCGCCGTCCAGCAGCGCTCCGAGGGCGCGGCCGGTCTCGGCCGCGTCGTCGGACACCGGCCCGGGCAGCGTGTCCAGCGGCATGTACGTGCCGCGGCCCGAGGAGTACAGGTCGGCGTCGGGGGTGAAGAACGCGATGGGGCGGCCCGTCGCCAGGTAGTCGAAGAAGATCGACGAGTAGTCGGTGACGAGGCCCGCCGAGGCCCCCAGCAGCACGTTCGACGGGATCGAGTTCGGCGCGAGGGAGCGTGCGAGCTCCGGGCGCGCCGAGGCGTGCGCGTGCACGATCTGGTGGGTCTTCAGCACGACGACCCTGTCGTTCCCGACGCCGGCCTGCAGCGCGGCGAGCTGGGCGGCCAGCTCGTCGATGTTGTCCTCGGGGTCGTCGAAGGACGTTCCCCGCCAGGTGGGCGCGAACAGCACGATCGGCTTGTCGCCGAGCACGACGCCGCTGCCCTCGAGCTCCGCGCGCACGGCCGCCTCAGCGGCGGCGTCGAGGCGCTGCCGGTCGATGCGGGGGTAGCCCTCCTCGATGAGCGTGCCGGGGTAGACGTTGGTGAGCCGGTAGGCGCCCTCGTACATGGTCTCGGCCATGAACGGGTTCGCCGCGAGGAGGTAGTCCGACATCAGGAAGTTGCGCAGGGTGTTGGCAGACTGCACGGCTCCGGACGGCATGTCGAAGCCCATGAGCTTGAGCGGCGTGCCGTGCCAGGTGTTCAGGTACACCTGGCCCTCCCGCTTGCTGAACCAGGTCGGGAACGTCGCGTTGTTGATCAGCCAGCCGCTCACGGCCAGGGCCTGACGGTAGGAGGCGGATCCGCGGCGGACGAACGAGACCCGTCGGTCTCCGGCGAACTCGGCTCTGAACCGCTCGATCGCGTCGTCGTCGGCGAGCGCCCAGACGTGCGTCAGCCGGGCGTACGCAGGGTCGGCCAGCAGGTGGCGGAAGATCGCCTCGGGGTTGCACAGCATGCCGTTGCCGGCGAAGGACTCGTACAGCACCTGATCGGGGCGCACGGGACGGGAGCGCCAGAAGGCGATGCGCTCCGCGTCGACGGCGCGCTTCAGGCGTCGGGCGGTGGAGCGGAAGCGCCGCACGGAGGAGGAGAGGGACACGGATCAAGGATATTAGGCGCATGCCGGGCGAATTCTCTGAGAACGGTGGATGACGGCCCGGTGACGAGTGCCGTCGTCGCCTGGAGCGCGCGGCTCGCCCGGGGGCGGCCTCGGAGGGGACGCCAAGACGCGCACGCTACGCTCGGGCGTCGTGACCAGTCAGGCCCTGCACCGTTCGTCGGCCCAGGAGACCCTGGACTCGGAGGAGCGCCTCGCCGATCCTCGCCGTCTCGGGCTGTGGGCGGCATTCGTCGGGCTGTTCGCGGTCGCCGCGAGCGCGGCCGGATCCTGGATCCCCTCGCTGTGGGGCGATGAGGCCGCGAGCCTCATGTCGGCGACGCGGCCGCTGCCGTCGCTCGTGCACATGCTGAGCTACGTCGACGCGGTGCACGGACTGTACTACTTCGGGCTGCACGCGTGGATCGACGTGTTCGGCCCCAGCGCCTTCTCGATCCGCTTCCCCTCCGCCCTCGCGATGGGCGTCTGCGCCGCCGCGGTCGTGTGGATGTGCGGACGCTTCGGGACGCTGCGCTTCGCGGTGCTCGCCGGCGTCTTCACGGCGATCCTGCCGCGGCTGATCTTCTCGGGGGAGGAGGCGCGGTCCTATGCGATGACGGCGGCGCTCGCCGCGGTGCTGTGTGCGATCCTGGTCGAGATCGCCCGCCGCGAGTCGCGGGCGCTCGGCGGCTGGATCGCGTACTCGGCCGTGCTCACGGTCGGCATCT
>NZ_NCKN01000297.1 GCF_002257455.1 Microbacterium sp. 13-71-7 | reverse complement strand
GCCCGACGAGCGTGACCGCGCGCACGGCCGTGGCGAGGGATCCGATGGCATCGCCGGATCCGTGGGTGCCGGTCGACACCGCCCCCGCGACGGAGATGTGGGGCAGGGATGCGAGGTTCGCGAGGGCGAGATCGCGCCGCTGCAGCTCCGCCCCGAGCTCGCCGTACCGGATGCCGCCCGAGACGCGCACCGCGTCGGGAGAGACCTGCTCGATCACGACGGGCATCGCGGAGAGATCGATGAGGGTGCCTTCGGTGTCGGCGATGGTGCTGAAGCTGTGCCGGGATCCGAGCGGGCGCAGCGGCCCCGGTGCCGCGAGCGCGCTCTCCAGCTCGTCGCGGCTGCGCGGGCGGGCGATCGCCAGCGCGCCGTACGTCACGTTCCCGGCCCAGTTCGTCCCGATGCTCATCGCCACATCATAGAGGCGCGAGGAGCCCGCACGACGTGCGCGTTACATCGATAGAACCACTCGCGCCACCCCACACGACGTCCCGGGCATAGGCTGAGCGCATGGCCGGGAGCACGCGCGCGACGATGCGCGACGTCGCGTCGCTGGCCGGGGTCTCGGCGAAGACCGTCTCGAACGTCGTCACGGGCGCCGTGTTCGTGCGCGACGACACCCGCGAACGCGTCGAGGAGGCGATGCGCAAGCTCGACTTCGTCCCCAACCTCAGCGCCCGCAGTCTGCGCAACGGCCGCTCCGGGGTCATCGCCCTCGCCCTCCCCTACCTGGCCACATCGTTCTCCGCGGAACTCCTCGACCACATCGTGCAGGCGGCGCGCGCCCGAGGCCTCGCGGTGCAGGTCGAGCAGACCGGATCAGAGCCGCGCCGCGAACGCGAGCTGCTCTCGCGGGCCCGCGCGCACCTCGTGGACGGGCTGATCCTCAACCCGATCCGACTCGAGGACAGCGCGCTCACCGATGCCGACCGCCAGCTGCCGGTGGTGCTCATCGGCGAGGTCGAGCACCAGCTCGCCGATCACGTCGGCATCGACAGCGTCGCAGGGGCGGCCGAGCTGACACGGCACGTGATCGCCCGTGGCGCCCGGCGGATCGCGGTCGTCGGCGGCGACGACCAGCACGCGATCGCGACCGCCACCAGCCGGCTCCGCCTGCAAGGGGTGCGCCAGGCCCTCGCCGAAGCCGGACTGCCCGCGGATCCTCGCCTGACGGCGAACCACGCGGACTGGACGATGAGCGGCG
Organism: Microbacterium sp. 13-71-7; assembly: GCF_002257455.1. GTDB lineage: Bacteria > Actinomycetota > Actinomycetes > Actinomycetales > Microbacteriaceae > Microbacterium. Next base: position 3,056 of record NZ_NCKN01000297.1, on the reverse strand, counting down.
GCGCGGCCGCGATGAGCGAGCTGCTCGCCCGCGGCGTGCCGTTCGACGCCGTCCTCGCGTTCACCGACTCGCTCGCCGCCGGCGCCCTGCACGTGCTGCACGGGCGCGGCATCCGCGTGCCGGAGGACGTCCTCGTCACCGGCTTCGACGACGTGGAGCTCGCCCGCTTCACCGATCCCGCCCTGTCGACGGTGCGGATCGACCGAGCGGCGTTCGCCACGGCCGCCGTCGACCTGCTCTCCGAGCGGATCGCGGATCCGACCGGCACCCCGCGCACGATCACGGTGCCGCACCGGCTCATCGTGCGCGACAGCACCGCGGCCTCCCCGCGGGGCTGGACGCCCGCGTCCTGACTCGCGTGCCGGCCGGCCGGCGCCGGTACCGCGACGAGATGGAAAACGCACCCCCGCCGGACGTCCGCGCGACGTTTTCCATCTCACAACCGAGCGAGCCCCCTCCTGAAGATGGAAAACGCACCCCCGCCGGATCCCCGAGCAGCGCTACCCATCTCGCACCGCGCGAGCGCCCACCCGCCGCGCCGCCGTGACCGGTCTCAGAAAGCCTCTTGCGCCACTCATTTCATCGATGTAATGATATTCGGCATCCCACGATCGTCCACGAAGGAGTGACGATGACACCACCTCTCGATCTGAACCGGCGGCAGTTCCTCGGCGCCGCGGGCATGACCGCCGGCGCCGCCCTGCTCGCCGGGTGCGCCCCGTCCGCATCGGCCGCATCCGGGCCCCGCACGCTGCAGTTCTGGCACCTGCTCTCCGGCGGCGACGGCGTCACGATGTCGGGCCTGCTCGACACCGCGAACGGCGGCCAGTCCGCCTACCGGATCCGCCCCACCGTGCTCGCCTGGGGCACGCCGTACTACACGAAGCTGGCGATGGCCGCGGCCGGCGGGCGGGCTCCCGACGTCGCGATCATGCACGCCACCCGCGTGCTGGGCTGGGCTCCGGGCGGTCTCCTCGACGCCTGGGACACCGGCCGTCTCGCGGACCTCGGCGTCGATGCGTCGACCTTCCCGGATCCGATCTGGAAGAAGGGCGAGGTCGACGGCAGGCGCCTCAGCATCGCCCTCGACGCGCATCCCTTCGTGCTGATGTACAACACCGATATCTGCCGGAAGGCGGGTGTGCTGGATCGGGACGGGCGCCTCAAGGAGGCGACGAGCCCCGAGGAGTTCCTCGCCATGGTCGACGCGATCGCCGCCGTCACCGGCGGACACGGCCTCTCCTACGGCTACCTCGGCGACGGCGCCCAGATGTGGCGCCTGTTCTACACGATGTACACGCAGCACGGGATCGAGATGGAGCTGCCGCAGGGCGGATCCGCCGTGATCGACAAGGATGCCGCCGTCGCCTCGCTCACCTTCATGCAGAACCTGCTCGACGGCAAGCGCGCCGCCAAGCAGGCCGACTACGGCACGGCGGTGGCGGAGTTCGCCACGGGCAAGAGCGGCATGTTCCTCAGCGGGGTGTGGGAGCTGCGCACGATGCAGGCCGCGAAGATCCCCTTCGACGTCGCGATGATCCCCCCGCTCTTCGGCACCAGAGCCGTGTACGCCGACTCGCACTCGTTCGTGCTGCCGCACCAGTCGCACCCCGACGCCGCGAGCCGCGATCTCGTCTACCGGTTCGTGGCGGACATGCTGAAGGGATCCTTCGGCTGGGCCGAGGCCGGGCACGTCCCCGCGTACCTCCCCGTCACCGAGTCCGCGAAGTACGCGGAACTGGTGCCCCAGGCGCACTACGCGGAGGCCGCGAAGTACGTGCGGTACGACCCTCCGGCGTGGTTCACCGGGTCCGGATCCAACTTCCAGGGCCAGTTCGGCGCCGCGGCCCAGCCCGCGCTGCTCACCGGCGGCAGCCCCGCCGAGGCCGTCGACCGCTTCGAGCAGGCCGTCCAGCGCTTCCTCGGCCAACCCAATCCCGCCGATCCGGAAGGAGCACGGAGATGACCGCCACGGCCTCCCCCACCACGACGACCCTCGTCACCGTGCGCCCCGCCTCCCGCGCGCTGCGGCGGCATGCGGGCGGATCCCAGGGCAGCGAGCAGCTGATCGGGTGGGTGTTCCTCACGCCCTTCCTCATCGCGTTCGCGCTGTTCCTCGTCTGGCCGATTCTGCACGGCCTCTACCTGAGCTTCACCGACCAGTCCCTGACCGGATCCGGCGGAGGACTCGTCGGGTTCGCGAACTACGCCGAGGCCCTCACCGACCCCGTCATGTGGGGCTCGTTCGGCAACACCGTGTGGTTCACGCTGCTGTCCACGATCCCGCTCGTCGTGATCGCCCTCCTGATGGCCGTGCTCGTCGACCGCGGCCTGCCGGGCCAGTGGCTCTGGCGGCTGTCGTTCTTCATGCCGTACCTGCTGGCCTCCACCGTGATCTCGCAGATCTGGATCTGGATCTTCAACCCGCAGATCGGCGCGGCGAACAACGTGCTGAAGGCCTTCGGGCTCGAGCCGATCGCGTGGCTGCAGGATCCGAAGGTCAACATGCTCGCGATCGTCATCGCGACCGTGTGGTGGACGGTCGGGTTCAACTTCCTGCTCTACCTCGCCGCCCTCCAGAACATCCCGCAGCAGCAGTACGAAGCGGCCTCGCTGGACGGCGCGGGCGGCTGGCGGCAGTTGGTCTCGATCACGCTCCCCCAGCTCGGCCCGGCGACGACGCTCATCGGACTGCTGCAGATCCTCGCGTCGCTCAAGCTCTTCGACCAGGCGTATCAGATGCTCGGCGGCCTCTCCAGCGACACCACCCGCTCGATCGTGCAGTACATCTACGAGACCGGCTTCGTCGGCTACCGGTTCGGCTACTCGGCCGCGATCTCGTACGTGTTCTTCGCGATCATCATCATCCTCGGCGTCGTGCAGGCGCTGATCACCCGTCGGCGGAAGGACGCCCGATGACCACTGCGACCCGCACCCTCGTCGTCCCCGGCGCCGTGCGCGCCCGCACCCGCCGGCCGATCGGCCGCCGGTTCACCGTGCTGACCGTCCTCGCCTTCGCGGTGCTCCTGATCCTCGCGATCGGCTGGCTGCTGCAC
>NZ_NCKN01000296.1 GCF_002257455.1 Microbacterium sp. 13-71-7 | reverse complement strand
GATCACCACCACCGCCGGGCGCTCACGCGCGAGCAGGCCCGGCAGATGGTTGCGCGCACTCAGCGAGGTCTCGCCGCTGATGCTGGCATTGACCACGCGCCACGGCGGCTCCATCTTGGCCAGACGCGCGTACAGCAGGCTCACCCAGCCGGACTCGACCGGAATGTTGTGCGCAGCGGAGAGTGAGTCACCGAGCACCAGTACGCTCCGGGTCGGCGCCGCATGGGCGGCGGCCATTCCCCACAGCAGCAAGCCCAACGTGCAGAGGAAACGACGCATGAGTGATCCATCCGGTCCGGTGCTCGAGGCGATCGATGTTAGCAAGTCGGTCAGCGGCCCCGAGGGCACGCTGACGATCCTGCGCGGCGTGAGCCTTTCGGTGCGCGAGGGCGAGAGCTTTGCCATCGTCGGCGCCTCCGGATCGGGCAAGACCACCGCGCTCTCCCTCATGCTCGGACTGCGGCGGCCGACCTCGGGAACGGTGCTGTTCGAGGGCAGACCTCCGGCCTCCGGCGCCCGCGACGCCGTGCACGCCTTCCGGCGCGCGGTGCAGCCGGTCTACCAGGATCCGTTCGCCTCGTTGGATCCGCGCCAGCGGGTCGACTCCCTCCTCGCCGAGCCCCTGCGGTGGCTCGGCGATCCCGACGCCGCGCGCGGCGACCGGGGCGGGCGTCCCTCGCGAAGGGAGCGGCTGGTCGAGGCGCTGCGGGACGTCGAGCTCGAGGACGAGGCCCTGCTGCGCTATCCGCACGAGTTCTCCGGAGGTCAGCGGCAGCGCATCGCGATCGCGCGCGCCCTGATCACGCGGCCACGGGTGCTGCTCGCGGACGAGCCCGTGAGCGCGCTCGACCTCTCCACCCGGCTGGACATCGTGCGGCTGCTCGCGCGCCTCCAGGCCGAGCACGGCATGACGCTCGTCATGGTCTCGCACGACCTGTCTATCGTCGCCGAACTCTGTGCGGACATCGTGGTGCTGCAGGGGGGACGCGTCGTCGACGCCGGACGCACCTCCGACGTGCTCTCGGACCCGGCGAGCGCCTACACGCGCGCGCTCATCGACGCGGTGCCGAGGCTCCCGCAGGCGTGAGCGGCGCGCGGTACGCGCGGACGAGCAGCAGCGCGAGCGCGGATCCGACCAGCGCGCAGACGGCGAGCGGGAGATCCAGGCCGTAGGCCGTGATCGCGAGGATCGGCAGCACGAAGACGACGACGGCGGCCGCGGTCGTACCGCGGGAAGGCTCCTCGACCATGGGCGGCGCCTTCTCGAAGCGCACGAGCCAGAGCGACAGCAGCCACACCGCCGCGAGAACGACGATCAGGAACGGCACTCGTGTCCACCACCAGATCGCGCTGCCGGGCGCGGGCATCGGCACGGGCAGCAGCAGCTCCACGCCGATCAGCGCCATGATCATGGGCAGGTGCCAGAGGTACACCGTCATGAGGCGCGAGCCGATCAGCAGCACCGCCCCCTGCGCGGCGCGGGTGCGCATGAGCGCCGCGAGCGGGCGATGCAGCACGGTCAGCGCTGCGGCCTGGACGACGGCGAGGATCGCGAGGGGCGTCGTCGGCGGCCACTGATTGCTGAGCATGTTCCAGGAGTATCCGCCGAGGGACACCAGGCCCCAGATGGCGAGATATCCGACCGCGATGAGGCCGAGGAGCTGCCAGAACCGGCGACGGGCGAACCACCCGTCGAACAGGAAGAAGCCGATCTGCTGGGCGAACAGCCACACGAAGGCCACGTTGGGGATGCCGAAGAGCTCGGCACCGATGCCGTAGCCGGTGGAGGGGACGTGGCCGAGCCCGAGCAGCCCGCCGGCGACCAGGTAGCGGAGCGCATCCGTCGCCGCGGCGCCGGCGAGCAGCACGACCGGCACGAACATTCCGAAACGGGCATGCAATCCGATCATCCACGGAGCGAGCGCCTGCACGAGCAGATACGCGGCGAGGAACCAGAGCGGCGAGCCGACGCCGATCGCGATCGTGTCGACGAGCGCGGGATCGACACCGAGCACGCGTGTCGCCGCGAGGGCGACGGCGAAGAAGACGAACACGGGGATCGCCGGGCGGGCGAGCCGCGCCAGGCGCAGGCGCACGAAGCCGACGGCGTCGTCGCCGCGGCGCTGTGCGGACCGCCAGCCCGCTCTGGCCGCGTAACCGCCGACGACGAAGAACAGCGGCATGATGTTCAGGATCCAGCTGACCGCGTCGAACCAGACCTGCCCCTCGACCGTGCGCTCGATGAGCAGGGAGCCGTCAGGACGCCGGCCGACGCCGGTGAACAGGATGTGCACGAACACGACCAGGACGACGCAGGAGACGCGGGTCAGATCGAGCGTCAGATCACGCCCTTCGCGGACGGCGCTGGCTGGCGAGACGGCGGCGTTGCTCATGGCGATGACCCTAGCGGCGCCGGCATGCCGCGCGCGGCATCGGACGAGGTCGGCGAGCCGCGGTCGCGGACCGGCGTACGATGGGGCCATGCGCGTGACGAACTCCTGGTGGTGGCTGCTCTAGCAGCCGTACGCGCACGAAAGACCTCTCATTCACGCGGGCTGCATGGCGGCCCGCGTTCTTCTTGCGCGCAGTGCGTCCGTGCGGCTCCCGAACCCTGGAGCAGATATGGACACCTTCACCGCGACGAACGCCCGCATGACGCCGCTGCGATCCGAGATCGCCGCGCACCCGGAGCAGCATCGGATCCTGACGGGAGAGCGTCCCACGGGGCGCCTGCATCTCGGCCACCTGTTCGGGACGATCCTCGAACGCGTGCGCCTGCAGGCCGCGGGCGTCGAGACCTTCGTCGTGCTCGCCGACTATCAGGTGATCACGGACAGGGAGAGCCCGGGGGAGGTGCGCGAGAACATCCTCGAGGCCGTCCGCGACAACCTCGCGGCGGGTCTCGATCCGGAGCGCACGGTGTTCTTCACGCACTCGTCGATCCCGGAGCTGAATCAGCTGCTGCTGCCGTTCCTCAGCCTCGTGACCGAGGCCGAACTCCGCCGCAACCCCACGGTGAAGGCGGAGGCGCAGGACTCGGGACGAGCGCTCGGCGGGCTGCTGCTGACCTACCCCGTGCATCAGGCGGCCGACATCCTGTTCTGCAAGGGAACGCTCGTGCCCGTCGGCAAGGACAACCTCCCGCATGTCGAGATGACCCGCACGGTGGCCCGGCGCTTCAATGAGCGGTACGGAGCGGTGTTCCCGGTGCCGGAAGGGCTCGTGACGGACTCGCCGGAGCTGCCGGGCCTGGACGGCCGGAAGATGTCGAAGAGCCACGGGAACGGGATCACCCTCGGCATGAGCGAGGAGGAGACGGCGCTCGCGATCCGTCGCGCACGCACCGACTCGGAGCGGAGGATCGCGTACGACCCCGTGCGCCGCCCCGGCGTCGCGGGCCTGCTCACGACGGCCGCGACCTGTCTGGGCCTGGCGCCGGAGGACGTCGCGGCCCGGATCGGGACGGGCGGGGCGGCCGAGTTGAAGCGCGTCACCACGACCGCCGTCAACGACTTCCTGCGCGCGCACAGGGAGCGCCGTGCGCGGATCACGCCGGACGACGCCGCCACGGCGATCCGCGCGGGCAATGGCCGCGCCCGTGAGATCGCCGCGGAGACGCTCGACGAGGTCCGCGCCGCGATGGGGATGTCCTACGGCTTCTGATCCTCGGCGAGGGCGGTCGCGACGCTCTGCGTGCGCTCTGCGACCGCGGCGCGGAGGCGCCGAGAGCGGCGCGTCCGCACGATCGCCCACACGATGAGCGCCACGACGAGCGCGAGCGCCAGCCAGGGCAGGAGGAATCCGAGCGCGATCACCAGAGCGTTGAGCGAGACGATGAGCCCCTTCCAGCCTGCCGCGAGACCGTCGCCGAAGCCTGCGGGATCCGCCGCGGCCGGCGCCTCGCGGACGAGCGTCACCTGCACGGAGGACATCGCGACCTGGGACTCGAGATCCTTCAGCTGCTGCTGCGCGGACTGCAGCTGCGACTGGCGGTCGGTGAGCGCGGTCTCGGCCGTGAGCAGATCCGAGACCGAGGTGGCTTGGGACATCAGTTGGGTCAGGCGCGTGACGGACGCCGTCAGCGAGTCGATCTGCGCGCGCAGATCGGTCGTCGCCGTGGTCACGTCGTTCGTGCCGATCGAGCTCGCCAGCACGGCGCCCTGTTGCCGCAGCGCGTCCATCACGGCGTCGAGGTCCGCGACCGGGACCCGCAGGGTCACCCAGCCGTCTCCGGAGGGCGACGGGACGATCCCACCCTCGGTCGCCGCGGGGCGC
>NZ_NCKN01000295.1 GCF_002257455.1 Microbacterium sp. 13-71-7 | reverse complement strand
CCTGCTCTCCTCGTGCGTGAGGTCGGAGCGGTCCTCGTCCTGGGTTCCGATGACGCTCATGCCTGCACCTCCTCGTTCTCGGCGTGGGTATCGTCCGCCGCGCCGTCGGGCGACGGTGTTCCTTGGGCCGCGTCGGCGACCACAGGGATCGCGCCCGTGCGCGCGGCCTCCTCGGCCTCGAGGCTCGAGATCACGTGCCGGTAGTGCGCGCTCGTGCGCAGCAGCTCCGAGTGCGCACCCACGGCCGTCACCTTCCCGTTCTGCAGCAGCGCCACACGGTCGGCGAGCGCCACGGTCGACGGGCGGTGCGCGACGATGAGCGCCGTGGTCTCGGCGAGCACGTGGCGCAGCGCCTCCTCCACGAGCGCCTCGGTGTCGACGTCGAGCGCCGACAGCGGGTCGTCCAGCACGAGCACCTTGGGCTTGGCCGCCACGGCGCGCGCGAGCGCGAGCCGCTGACGCTGTCCACCGGACAGGCTCAGCCCCTCCTCGCCGATCATCGTCTCGACGCCCTCGGGGAGCGTGTCGACGAACCCGGCCTGGGCGACGTCGAGCGCCTCGCGGAGCACCTGCTCCGCCTCGGCGCTGTGGACGTCCAGATCCGCACGGCCCAGCAGCACGTTCTCGCGCACGGTGGCCGAGAACAGCGTCGCGTCCTCGAACGCCATCGCGATGTGCGTGCGCAGCTCGGCCAGGGTCAGGTCGCGCACGTCGACGCCGTCAAGCGTCACCCGCCCGCCGGTCACGTCGTAAAGGCGCGTCGGGAGGGTCGTGAGCGTGGTCTTGCCTGACCCGGTGATGCCGACCAGCGCCATGGTCTCGCCGGGGCGCAGCACGAGGTCGATGCCGTCGAGCAGGTCGCGCTCGTGCGGGCGGGCGTCCTGGTAGCGGAAGCGGGCGCCCTCGAATGCGAGCTCGCCGCGGGGGGCCGCGATGCTGACCGGGCGCTCCGGATCCGTGATCGTGTTCTGCTCGTCGTAGATCTCGAACACGCGGTCGGTGGCCGTGCGCGCGTCGAGCATGAACGAGAACAGGAAGCCGATCGACTCGATCGGCCAGCGCAGCACGGTCGCCATCGCGAAGTAGGCGAACAGCTCGGGCGCGCTGAGCGCACCCTGCGCGATCAGCCAGATTCCGGCGACGAGGTTGAGCGCGAACGCGATCTCGGGCATGAGCACGAGCCAGAACCAGATCCAGCCGACGGAGCGGGCCTTGCTCAGCTCGGTCTCGCGCAGGGACTCGGCCTGGCGCGCGAACTTCACGAGCGCGTGCTTGCCGCGTCCGAACGCCTTGAGCACGCGGATGCCGTGCACGCTCTCCTCGACGCTCGTGGCGAGATCGCCGGCCTGGTCCTGGCTGCGGCGGGTGAGCACGCCGTAGCGCTTCTCGAACAGGAAGCCCGAGATCCACAGCGGCACCGCGGTGATGAGGAAGATCGTGCCGAGCAGCCAGTGCCAGCGGAACAGCAGCGCCGCGCCGATCACGATGGTGAGCAGGTTGACGACCAGCAGCACGAGACCGAACGCGAGCCACCGGCGGATGAGGCCGATGTCCTGCATCATGCGGCTGAGCAGCTGGCCCGACTGCCAGCGGTCGTGGAACGCGACAGGCAGGCGCTGCAGGCTCGAGTACAGCTGCGTGCGCATCCGGTACTCCACCTGCGTGGCCGGGTTGAGCACGAACTGCCGGCGCAGCCACACCATGAGCGCCTCGCCGAGGGCGAGCACGGTCACGGCGACGGCGCCCCAGATGATGGCGCCGATCTCGCCGGTGGCGATGGGGCCTTCCAGCACGACCTGCAGCAGCAGCGGCACGCACAGCGCGATCACGGCCGCGGCGAGCGCGGAGAGCCCGCCGCCGATCAGGCGCCAGGCGACCGGCTTCACGAAGGGAGCCAGCCGCGCGAGCGCCCGCGGCGTGGAGAGGGGGACGGTGGACGATGACGAGGATTCTTTAGGCATGATTCTCAGCAGTGACGTATCGCATCAGGGGATGGCAGGGGACGAAAAAGAGCGGATGCGATGCATCCGTGCGATGAGCGGCCGGTGGCGGCCGAGGAGGACCGGAGCGGTCAGTCCTCGGCCGGGACGAGGGGCGAACCGGCGACAGCGCTGATCGACGACGCAGTGTTGATCGTGGGCATGGTGTCCTCCTCGGTTCGACGGCCGCCGGGTCGGTTGACGCGACAGCCGTCCAGCCTATGTTTATGAACCGCCTGAACGCAAGCGTTTTCCCGAAACCGATCTCACGTTCCTCGTGACACCGGCCTGGGCTCCCACGCCTGGGCGATTCCCCGGTGCTGGACACAGCGCGCACCGTCCCCGCGTCATTCCCGATCCGCCGGATTCGGCTCTCCCCCGGCTCTGGCCCTCCGCCCGATCCGGCTCTCCGCCGGCACGTCGACGCCCCCTCTGCGCACCGGCGCCCCCTCTGGCGACCGCGCGTAGGAGGGGGCGTGGATCGCGCGAGGGGGCGTCGACGAGATGACGGGCGGGCGGATCCCCTCGCGATCGTCGAATCGGATCAACCGGGGCATCGGGTTTCGGTGGAGCGGACAGTCGGCCGCGGGACCGGCCTCAGCAGGATGGGAGGACGATCCGATTCCTAAGGAGCCGCTATGCCGGAACCCGTCGAGACGATGGTCGCGGAGATCCTGCGCCTCGTCCGCTGCGAGTCGCCGTCCGACGACCTCGCCGCCGTCGCCCGCAGCGCCGACGCCGTGGCCGAGCTCGGCGCGACCCGCCTGGGCGCGGCGCCGGAGCGGATCGTGATCGACGGCCGCACCCACCTGCGCTGGCGCTTCCCCGGCGAGCCGCGGATCCTCGTGCTCGGCCACCACGACACCGTCTGGCCCGTCGGCTCGCTCGAGGAGCTGCCGGCCCGCGCCGACCAGGAGGCGCTGACCGGTCCAGGATGCTTCGACATGAAGGCCGGGCTCGTCATCGCGTTCCACGCCCTCGCGAGGCTGACCGACCTCGCCGGGATCACGCTGCTCGTGACGGGAGACGAGGAGCCGGGCTCGACGACCTCGAGGGCGCTCATCGAGGACGAGGCGCGCGCCTCGGTCGCCGCCCTCGTGCTCGAGGCCGCAGGCCCCGAAGGCGCGCTCAAGATCGCCCGCAAGGGCGTCTCGCGCTACGAGATCGCCGTGCACGGGCGCGCGTCGCACGCCGGACTCGACCCCGAGCAGGGCGTGAACGCGACCCTCGAGCTCGCGCATCAGGTCCAGGCCGTGGCGCTGCTCGGTGACGCCGGCGCCGGCACCACCGTCACCCCGACGCGCACCACCTCCGGCACGACGACGAACACGGTCCCTGCGCAGGGCTCGTTCTCGGTCGACGTGCGAGCGCTCTCCGCGGCGGAGCAGGACCGCGTGCACGCCGGGATGCTCGGACTCGTCCCGCGGATCGACGGCGCCCGCGTCGTGGTCGACGGCGGGATCAACCGCTCCCCGCTCGCCGCGGACTCCTCCGCCGAGCTCTTCCGGCGGGCGCAGCGGGTCGCGGACCGGCTCGCGCTGGCCCCGCTCACCGGCATCAGCGTCGGCGGGGCCTCGGACGGCAACTTCACCGCGGGCGTCGGCACCCCGACGCTCGACGGCCTCGGCGCGGTCGGCGGCGGCGCGCACGCCGCGCACGAGCACGTCCTGATCGCCGAGCTGGAGCCGCGGGCGCGGCTGCTCGCCGGCCTCATCGAGGACATCCGCTCCGCGCCGCTCGGCCGACCGGATCCGATGGCCGGCACGATGACCGCGCCCGCTCCGACGACGGCTTCCGCACGATGAGGGCGATCTCCTCCGCGGTCGTGGACCAGCAGGACGATGCGGCCGAGGGCGCAGACCGGGCGGCCGCGGCCGCCGAGGCGGCGTCGCGAGTCGGCATCCGGCTGCTCGACGACGTGCGCGAGCTCGCCGCCGTGCGCGCCCTGTACGAGGGCATCTGGGACACGGGCGCGACGAACCCTCCGGTCACCGCCGACATGCTCCGTGCCCTCGTGCAGGCGGGGAACTACGTCGCCGGCGCCTTCGACGACGCCACGGAGGGGCAGGAGCTCGTCGGCGCCTGCTTCGGCTTCTTCGGCCCGCCCGCCGCACGCACCCTGCACAGCCACATCGCCGGGACGATCCCCCGCGCGCGCGGACGCCACCTCGGCTTCGCCCTCAAGCTGCACCAGCGCGCCTGGGCCCTGCATCGCGACGTCGACACGATCACCTGGACCTACGATCCGCTCATCCGCCGCAACGCGCACTTCAACCTCGGCAAGCTCGCCGCCTCGGTCGGCACGTATCTGCC
>NZ_NCKN01000294.1 GCF_002257455.1 Microbacterium sp. 13-71-7 | reverse complement strand
GGCGCGGAGATCGTCGACCGCGGCCTCGAGCGCCGCGATGTCGGCGGCGGGGGCGGCGATCGTCGCAGACGACACCGGGGTCTTCTGCGAAGCCTTGGCCTCGGTCTTCGCGCGGCGGATGCCGATCAGCGCCTTGCTCGACGTCGCGAGGATCGCGGGGTCGCCTTCGCCGCCGCGCGGCTCCGGCCAGGCCGCGGTGTGCACCGAGCCGTCCTCGAACCAGCTCCACGCCTCCTCGGTCGCGAACGACACGACCGGGGCGAGCAGGCGCAGCAGGGTCGAGAGCGCGAGGCGCAGGGCGAGCGCCGCGGAGGCCTGGCCCACGTCCGTGCGGTCGTAGGCGCGCTCCTTGACGAGCTCGAGGTAGTCGTCGCAGAACGTCCAGAAGAACGCCTCGGTGATCTCGAGCGCGCGGGCCTGGTCGTAGTTCTCGAACGCGGCCGTCGCGTCGCGCACCACGCCGTCCAGGGTGGCGAGCATGGACGCGTCGAGCGCGTGCGTGATCTCGGCGTCCTCCGGGACGGGGAAGGACAGCACGAACTTCGCCGCGTTGAGGATCTTGATCGCGAGGCGGCGGCCGATCTTCACCTGCGTCGGGTTCTGCGGGTCGAAGGCGGCGTCGGCGCCCAGACGGCTGGAGGCCGACCAGTAGCGCACTGCGTCGGATCCGTGCGTGTCGAGGATGTCGGCCGGGGTGACCACGTTGCCCTTGGACTTGGACATCTTCTTGCGGTCGGGGTCGACGATGAAGCCGCTGATCGCGGCGTTTCGCCAGGGGGCGCGGCCGTCCTCGAGCGTCGAGCGCAGCATGGTCGAGAACAGCCAGGTGCGGATGATGTCCTGACCCTGAGGACGCAGGTCCATCGGCGCGACCAGATCCCACAGCTCGGCGTCGCGCTCCCAGCCGCCCGCGAGCTGCGGGGTGAGCGAGGAGGTCGCCCAGGTGTCCAGGATGTCGGCCTCGGCGTCGAAGCCACCGGGCACGCCGCGCTGCTCGGCCGTGTAGCCGGCCGGCACGTCGCTGGTCGGATCGATCGGCAGGCTCGCGTGATCGGGCGTCAGCACGCGGTCGTAGTCGCGCTCGCCGTTCTCGTCCAGCGCGTACCAGAGCGGGATCGGCACGCCGAAGAAGCGCTGCCGGGAGACCAGCCAGTCGCCGGTCAGGCCGCCCACCCAGTTCTCGTAGCGCACGCGCATGAACTCGGGGTGCCAGTTCAGCTCGGTGCCGTGGGTGATCAGCTGATCGCGGAGGTCCGTGTCGCGGGCGCCGTTGCGGATGTACCACTGGCGGGTCGACACGATCTCGAGCGGGCGGTCGCCCTTCTCGAAGAACTTCACGGCGTGGTTGAACGGCTTGCCGACCGCGGTCATCGCCCCGGTCTCCTGGAGCTTCTCGACGAGCGCCTTGCGCGCGGAGAAGACCGTCTTCCCTGCCATGTTCTCGACGTACCAGCCGGCGGCGTCCGTGTCGCGCACCGAAGCGGGGGCGTCGGGCAGGAAGCGGCCGTCGAGGCCGATCGTGGTCATGTTCGGCAGGTCCCGGCCGTCCGTCGTGCGCAGTTCTCGCCACCACACGATGTCGGTCACGTCGCCGAAGGTGCAGACCATCGCGGCTCCCGTCCCCTTGTCGGGCTGGGCGAGGTGGTGCCCGTGGATCTCGATGTCGGCGTCGAAGAAGGGCGTGCGCACCTTCGTGCCGATCAGGTGCTTGTGCGGGCCCTCGGGGTGGGTCACGATCGCGACGCACGCGGGCAGCAGCTCGGGACGCGTCGTCTCGATCGTGATGTGACCGGATCCGTCCGCGAACGGGAAATCGATGGTGTGGTACGACGCCTGCTGGTCGCGGTCCTCGAGCTCGGCCTGTGCGATCGCGGAGCGGAAGTCCACGTCCCAGAGGGTCGGCGCGAGCGACTGGTAGGCCTCGCCGCGCTCGATGTTGCGCAGGAACGCCAGCTGGCTCTGGCGGATCGACTCGTTCGAGATCGTGCGGTAGGTCTGCGTCCAGTCGACGCTCAGGCCGAGCTGACGGAACAGCGCCTCGAAGTGCTTCTCGTCCTCTTCCGTGAGCTTCTCGCAGAGCTCGATGAAGTTGCGGCGGCTGATGGGCAGCTGGTCCGCGGCACGGGAGGACTTGTTGTCTCCGCCCTCGAACGGGGGCGTGAAGTCGGGGTCGTAGGGGAGCGACGGATCGCAGCGCACGCCGTAGTAGTTCTGCACGCGGCGCTCGGTGGGCAGGCCGTTGTCATCCCAGCCCATCGGGTAGAACACGTTCTTGCCGCGCATGCGCTCGAAGCGCGCCTTGATGTCGGTGTGCGTGTAGCTGAACACGTGGCCGATGTGCAGGCTGCCGCTCGCGGTGGGCGGGGGCGTGTCGATCGAGTAGACGCCCTCGCGCCCGGTCTGGGCGGCGCGGATCCGGTCGAACAGGAACGTGCCGTCCGTCGACCAGCGCTCACCCCACTTCGCTTCGAGGCCTTCCAGCGCGGGCTTGTCGGGAATCGCGTTCAACGACGACATGGATCTCCTCGTGCGATGTGTGCGGCACCGTGTGAGCGTGCCTGAGTGTGGGGTTCCGGACAGTCTAGCCGGGGTCGGAGCGGCGAGCCGCCCGCAGGCCCCGCTGCGCGGCGGCCGGTCACTCGTGCGTCGTGTACACCTGGTGCTCGACCACCGTGCCGCCGAGACCGGCGATCCCGAGACGGTCGCCGGGGTTGTTCGCCTGCTCCCAGTTCTTCACGCTCTGGGTGTAGAGCGTGTTGTTGTGCGCGCCGAAGAGGTGCTCTCCGCCGGGGTCGGGCAGCGTGATCTGGTGCACGTTCGAGCCGCCGACCGAGACGCCCGGCATCCCCGGGACCCCGAGGGACGGCATGCCGGGCACGCCGGGGACGCGCGCGACGGTCCCGTCCAGCATCGGGACGACGTCGGTCGCGTGCTGGAACGCGTAGACGGGCACGTGCGAGGGAACCGTGAAGGAGTCGATGGGGGAGCCGTTGGTGACGACGCCGATCGGCTTGTAGGGGAACGACGGGTCCGACGCGAGATTCGCGGCCATGATCCCGCCCTGGCTGAAACCGGTGAGCACGACGGGAGCGTTCTGCGGGATGCCCGCGTTCTTCATCGCCTGCAGCACGGCGCGCTCGTACTGCGTCTTCAGCAGCGGATTGTCGAGCATGAGCGCCACGTTGCTGTCCCGGTCGTTCATCGCGCCCCTGGGCCCGGTGAACTCCCACGCCTGTGTGGAGGGGAGCGACACGATCCAGTGCTCCTTCCCGTCGGGGCCGATGACCTTCTTGATGTCGATGGCCGTCGCGTCCTCGCCGCCCATCGCGTCCGTCGTGCCGTTCACCGCGACGAGGTCGGCGAGCGAGTCGAGCTGCGTCACCGAGTTCGCGTTGTTCCACGCCTTGAGCTTGTCGCCGGTGAGTGTGGACGGATCCAGCTCTTCGACCCCTGCGTCCGAGTGCAGGAAGTCGTGCGCGACGTTGCCGAAGATCGTTCCGAGCAGCGGGCCCCCGGTCAGGATCCCGGCGTAGGGGGCCATGTCGGCGAGCACGTCCTTGAGCTTCTCGAGCCCTTCGGCGATCAGGGGACCGAGCTTCTGCAGCAGCGTGACGAGGGATCCGATCGCGCTCGTCAGGTCCTTGACGAGCCGGCCGCCGGCGGCGACGAACTCGGCGGCCGACTCCGCGAAGCGCTTGATGTCGTCGAGCTTCTTCAGCGGGTTCAGCGTGAAGTGGAACAGGCTCTGCGCGAAGCGGCTCAGCGCACCCAGGAAGTCGCAGATGAAATCCCGGGCCGCCTGCACGAGCTGCGACACCAGACGGGTGGCGGCCGCCGTGGCGCCGGTCCACTCGGCGGCGTCCTGCGCCGTGGGGATGAGGTCGCGATAGCGGGCGTGCAGCGCGCGGACCGTGCGCCCGTCGAGCTGCGCGAGAGCGCGGTCCGCCGCGCGCAGATCGTTCGCCAGGGCGTTCAGGGCCTGCTCCGAGTCCTCCCAGCGGCCGGCGAACGCCGAGACCGTCCCCGGGTCTCCGAGCAGACCGTCGAACCACTCCCTGAGCGGGGCGACGTGCCCGAGGAGGAATCCGGCGAAGCCGGGTATGTCCGTGCAGCCGCCGCCGGGACCCTGCGCGGGCAGCCCGCTGGCCCACGAGCCGGAGCGGATCTGGCCGGTGATCGCGACGACGGTCACTGCCCGGCCTCGCCTTCGGAGGTCTTGCGGAGCGCGGCGATCGCGGCGTCCTCGGTGGACGAGAACCGTCGCTCGGTGGCATCGACCGCGCGCGACGCACGCT
>NZ_NCKN01000293.1 GCF_002257455.1 Microbacterium sp. 13-71-7 | reverse complement strand
ATGGAGCCGCCCGTGATCGTGGATCCGCTCGGCAGCATCCCCATGATCGACAGACCGGTCATCGACTTGCCGGACCCGGTCTCGCCGACGACGCCGAGCGTCTCGCCGCGGGCGAGGTCGAGATCGACGCCGGTGATCGGGCGCACGGTCCGTTCTCCCGTGCGGATCTCGACCGAGAGGTCTCGAATCGTCAGCATTGCGCGCTCCCTTGCGCCCGCCGCTCCGCGCGGCCGGCCCTGTTCTTCCATGATCCTGCGACACCGGGGTCGCGCCGGGTTCGTCCGCTCCATCGAACGGAGCACTCGCTGTTCGTCCGCCGGGACGATTCGCTCGGTCAGGGGCGGTCTCAGCGGACCGAGGGCCGCCCGAGCTGCTGCCGGAACAGCCGCTGCACGTTCCCGCCGAGCACGCCGAGGATATCGGCCTCGGCCCACCCGCGCCGCAGCAGCGCCTCCGTGACCAGAGGCAGGCCCTCCGGTCCCTCGAGCCCCGGCAGATACACGTCCGCGGGGACGCCCTGCACCTCGGAGACCACGCAGCACGGCGGCGTGGTCTCGGCGATGACCTCTCGGACGAAGTCGGGCCCGAGGCCGACGTGCTCGCTGCCCGCGATCGCCGCGATGTGCTCCAGATGATCCACGAGCCGGTCGATCGTGGCGGGCTCCTCGTCCAGGAACGGCGCGAAGAAGTTCACGCAGATCACGCCGCCCCCCGCCGCGATCGCGGCGAGGTGCTCATCCGAGAGATTGCGATGGTGGTCGCGCAGCGCCCGCGCCGAGGAGTGCGTCGCGATGACGGGGCGGGTCGCGATCTCCAGCGCGTGCGAGACGCCCGCAGCACCCAGGTGGCTGAGGTCGAGGAGCATGCCGACCCGCTCCATCTCACGCACGGCCGCGACGCCGGCGCCGGTGAGCCGGCTGCGCGCGGCGTCCTCGCCGGATCCGTCCGCGAAGGCGCCGCGGCCGAAGTGGGCCAGCGACCCGACCCGGACTCCGAGGCGGTGCATCGTCGCGATCAGCTCGACGTCGGCGTCGAGACCGGGCATGCCCTCCAGTGCCAGCACGAGGGCGATCCGCCCGTCCGCGATCGTCCGGTCGACGTCCTCGCCGGAGCGGCACAGCGCGACGCGGCCCGCATTCTCCTCGGCGAGGCGATGCGCGGCCTCGATCATGCGCAGGGTGCGTCGCAGCGCGCCCTCGGGGCGGTACGGATCCTCGATGAACACGGGCAGCACCTGCAGGTCCACCCCGCCCGCCTCGAGCTGCGGCAGCCACCGCTCCCGGAAGAAGCTCCCCCAGCGCCCGGGCGGACGCGCCACGACCGCGCAGAGCAGGTCGTTGTGGGCGTCCGCGACCACGGCGCGGCGATGCAGGGCGCCCGCGAAGGGCAGCGCGGTCATGAGGACACCCGGCGATCCGCACGTCCGGTGTGCAGGAACAGCGCTCTGCCCGCGCCGTCGTCGCCGAGGAAGGCGACCGGTTGACGGATCCCGCCGTCCGCCTCGACCGGGAGCAGCACGTCGCCGCGCCAGCCGACGAGCTCGGTGCGGTACGGGAGATCGCCGAGGTCGGCGACGACGCCGTGCGGGACCCGATCGAGCCAGACCCGCCCCTCGGCCGTCCGGCTGATCGTGGTCAGGGCCGTCCTCGACGCGTAGCGGCCGACGAAGCGATCGGCGTGCGAGGGTGCGGGGCCGGTCGGGGCCGGGGCGGGCGCCGGACCGATCCCGGCGAACTCCGCGAGCACGGCGTCGACGAGCGCGGCGAAGACCGGATGCGGTTCTCCGCCGTTCGCGAGAGCGGCGACGGCCACGCCCTCCTCCGGCAGCACCCTGAGGCACGCGGACTGCCCGATCGTGTTGCCGTCATGGCCGGGGATCGTGCGACCCCCGCGGGCGAACAGCTCCCAGCCGAGACCCCAGGCGGCGCCCTGATCGATGTCCGGCAGCGCGATCTGCGCCGCCCGCATCGCCTCGACCGTCGCGCGGGAGATCACGCGGGAGCCGTCGGACGCGAGCCCGGCGGCGAGGGCGAGCCGGCCGAACGCGAGCAGATCGCCCGCGCTCATCGCCAGCCGGGAGCCGGCGGGCCCTCCCGCGCGCTCCATCGCCCATACGGTCGTGGGCACGACCTCGCCGTCGTCCTGCCTGAGGTGGCCCACGGCCGCCCGGTGCAGGATCGCCTCCGAGGCGTCCACGGCCGCGTGCCGCAGTCCGAGCGGGTTCAGCAACCGATCGCGCAGGACCCTCTCGTAGGGGGCGCCGCGGAGCACCTCGACGATGCGGCCGAGGGTCGAAAAGCCGGCGTTGTTGTAGGAGAACATCTCTCCGGGGGCGAAGAGCTGCGGCGTCCCGGCGAGGATTCCGACGTACTGCGCCAGCGCGTCGTCGCCGTCGCCGGTGTCGACGAAGACGTCGCCCTCGAAGCCCGCGGTATGGCTGAGCAGATGCCGGGGCGTGATCGCGGCGGAGGCCTCCTCGTCGGCGACCCGGAAGCCGGGGAGCACCCGGCGCACCGGAGCGTCCAAGTCGAGCAGCCCCTCCTCGACGAGCTGCA
Organism: Microbacterium sp. 13-71-7; assembly: GCF_002257455.1. Lineage (GTDB taxonomy): Bacteria > Actinomycetota > Actinomycetes > Actinomycetales > Microbacteriaceae > Microbacterium. Next base: position 1,758 of record NZ_NCKN01000293.1, on the reverse strand, counting down.
TGACCAGCGTCGCGGTGAGCACCTTGGTGACGGATCCGATCTGGAAGACGGATCCGGTGTCCGCCGCGACGCCGGTGCCGCGATGGAGGACCCCCGCGGCGTAGGCGAACGTCGCGTCGCCGACGCCGATCGCGAGCGAGACGGCCGGCACGCGGTGCCGCGCCATCAATGCGGGGATGTGCTCCTCGACCCAGGTCTGGACGGTGGCGAGCTGCGGCATGGTCCTCCTCGACGTCGACTCACGTCGAGGCTAGAGCGCGGCTCGGCGTCTCGATTCGTCGATCGGCACCAGTACGAGGCCGCCGGCTGGTGCCGGCGGCCAGACCGCTCACGCGGCGATCGCGTGCGCGGCCTCCCGATCGAGCAGCCGGCGCTTGACGTCCTCTCCCCAGGCGAAGCCGCCGAGGGTGCCGTCGGTGCGGAGCACCCGGTGGCAGGGCACGAACAGGGCCGGCGCGTTGCGTGCGCAGATCGAGGCGGCGGGGCGCACCGCGCCCGGCTTGCCGAGGGCGACCGCGAACTCGGTGTAGGTGAGCGGCTCGCCCGGCGTGATCCGTCGCAGCGCCTCCCATCCGGCGCTCTGCATGTCGGTGCCGAACTGGTGCACCTCGACCGCGTCGATCGCCGTGAGGTCGCCCGCGTAGTACGCGGCGACGGCGTCCGCTGCGGCCGTGGCGCCCTCGGCGACCTCCGCAGGGCGGTTCTTCTCGGCGAGGCGGTGCAGGATCGCCTCGTGGTCGGCGGTCCAGCCGGATGCGAGCACGCGATCCTGGTCGTCCGCGAGGATCGTGAACGGGCCGTCCGGGGTGTCGATGGTCTGGATGATGGCGGTCATTTCGAGCCTTCCGTGATCGAGATGGTCTGGGGCGTCTTCGGGATCCTGGTCGTCTTCGGGATCTTCGGCGGGACCGCGCGCCAGAGGTGCGCGGTGAGGTAGCTGCGCCAGGGCGCCGTGCGGGCGGCCCAGGCGTCCAGGGGTCCGGCCTCGGAGGGGAGCCCCGCGCCGCCGGCGCCCGCGCGGGCCGCGACGTCGCCGGGCAGGAACACGTCGGGATCGCCGAGCACGCGCATCCGCACGTAGTCGGCCGTCCAGGGCCCGATCCCCGGCATCGCGAGCAGCGCGGCGCGCTGCGCCTCGCCGTCGTCGCCGAGTGTGAGCCGCAGGGAGCCGTCGGCGAGGGCCGCCGCGGCGCCGGTGACGGCCCTGATCCGGGCCGCAGGCCCTCGCAGCACCTCGTGCCCGTGCTCCGCGATCGCGGCCATGGACGGGAACAGGATCCCCTCCCCCTGGGCGTCGCCGGCGGATCCGACCCTCTCGCCGAGCTCCTGGGCGAGCAGGGTCAGCGCGGTGCGGGCCGCGGCGACCGTGATCTGCTGCCCGATCATCGCGCGGATGAGCATCTCGTGCGGATCCGCCGCCCCCGGCACCCGGATGCCGGGGATGCGGGCGACCAGCGGCGCGAGCGGCTCGTGCGCGGACAGCGCGGCGTCGACGGCCAGCGGATCCGCGTCCAGATCGAACAGGCGCCGGGCGCGCGCGACAAGGGGCGCGAGGTCGCCGAGCTGCGCGAGGCGGGCGCGCAGGTGCAGGCGATCGGCGTCGTCGAGGCTCAGTTCGAACCAGCCGGGCCCGCCGTCGAGACGCAGGTGCCGCGAGAACCGGCGCTCCCCCGCCTCCTCGACCCCGGGGAGCGCCCGCGCGCGCATCCATGCGAACAGACCCTCCGCATCGAAGGGCTTGCGGTACGGCAGCAGCAG
>NZ_NCKN01000292.1 GCF_002257455.1 Microbacterium sp. 13-71-7 | reverse complement strand
AGTCCTTCATCGCGGTCGACAGATCCTTCTGCCCTGCCACGACCGCCGAGATCTGGTTGACGAGCTCGGTCGCGGATCCGCTGAACGCCGGGTCGCCGTTGGTGCTGAAGTCGGTCTCCGGAGTGCGCTTGAGCTCGGCGTTGAACACGTCCATCGCGGCCTGCGTCTTGGCATCGCCGTACTTCACGCCGGACTTGGCGAGATCGGCGCGGGTCGGCAGCGCTCCTGCGGCGGTGACGAACGTCGTCTGGTTCTCCGGCGAGTTCATGAACTTCACGAACTCGGCGGCCAGCGCGGGGTTCTTCGACTCCTTGAACGCGGCCATGAACTTGCCGCCGGGGAAACCGCCGCACTCCTTGGCGCAGGGGTTCGGCGCCGCCGCCCAGTCGAACTTCGCGTTCTGGACGAACTGGCCCACCTGCCAGTTGCCGGACAGGTACACGGGGGTGTCTCCGGTCAGGAAGATCTCGTTCGCGCCCTTGTACTTGGATCCGGATCCGAGCCAGAAGTCGCGCGGCATCTTGTCGTCCTTCATCAGGTCGACGATCGGGCTGAGCGCCTTCTCCGCCTTGGCCGTGTCGAGCGTGTTGCCCTTGGGGCCGACCATCGTGGTGCCGTACTGGCTGAGGATCGTGGAGAGCCGGTGGCCGGACTTGTCCATCGCGAAGGCGTAGGGCGTCCCGGTGGCCGCCTGCACCTTCTTCGCGGCGGTGAGCATCTCGTCCCACGTCCACGGCTTCTTCTCGTCCGGCAGGGCGACGCCCGCCTTCTTGAAGAGGTCGACGTTGATGAAGGGCGCGTTGATCGTGAGGTCCGACGGCGCGGCGATGAGCTGCCCCTTCGCGTTGGTCGCCGCCGCCCTGGGTCCGGGCAGGAACTCGTCCTTGAACGCCGCGCCGGCGTAGTCGTCCAGCGGCAGCAGATCGTCGCGGAACTCGCTGAGCGAGGACAGGCGCACGACGTCCGGGGCGTTGCCGCCGGTGAGGCGCGCCTGGACGGACTTGATGAGGTCGCCGAAGGCGAGGATCTCCAGGTTGACGGTGACCTTGTACTTCTTCTCGAACTTCGCGATCAGATCGCGGGTGCCCTTCTCGTCGGGTCCGTCGGTGAAGTAGACGTAGTTCAGGGTCTTGCCCGCGAAGTCCTTGGGATCGACCGAATGCGCGGGGGCGGGGGCTGCATCGCTCTCCGAGGGCCCCGGTGCGCACGCCGTGGCGAGAAGCGCGACAGAGCTGAGTCCGACGATGAGGGGAAGCAGACGCGAACGTAGGCGTGCCACGGTTCCTCCTTGGGTGGGGGGCGAGCTTCGATGCTCGTCCGGGTGGGTGGTCTCCGGGCCAATTGACGTATTGACCTTGGCCCCATCTTGGACAATAGTTTCCCTGAAAGGAAAGCCTTTTCTGTACGACGGAACTTTTCTGAATCGACGTGAGGTCGGAGAACGGGGACACGGTGGAGCACAAGGATCGCATCGCGAGGATGCGGCCGTTGACGGATCATCATGCGGTGGTGACGGGGGGAGGATCGGGGATCGGCCTCGCCTGCGCCCGTCGCCTGGCCGAGGACGGAGCGCGGACGACGATCATCGGCCGCACGAGCGCCGTCGACGCGGCGGCGTCGCTGCGCGCCGAGGGCCTGAACGTCGATGCGATCGAGTGCGACCTCGCCGACGTGGAGGCCGCGCGTCAGGTCGGAGACCGCCTGGCGGCCGAGGAGCGGATCGACATGCTAGTGAACAACGCGGGGATCATCTACCGCGAGCCGGCCGAGACCCACGATCCGCGCGAGTGGGAACGCGTGCTCGACATCAACCTCAGGTCGGTCTGGGCGCTCACCCAGCCGCTCGGTGCAGCGATGGTGGGGCGGGGCTTCGGGAGGATCGTCACGATCGCCTCCCTGCTCTCGTTCCAGGGGGGCATCAACGTGGTGTCCTATGCGACGACGAAGCACGCGGTCGTGGGCATGACTAAGACGCTGGCCAACGAGTGGGCGCCGCACGGCGTGACGGTGAACTGCATCGCGCCCGGGTACATCGCGACCAACAACACCAGCGCCTTGCGCGATGACGAGGCGAGGGAGGCCGAGATCCGATCCAGGATCCCGGCAGCCCGGTGGGGCGAACCCGAGGACGTCGCCGGCGCCGCGGCGTTCCTGATGGGTCCCGACGCCGCCTACGTCAACGGCCACACCCTCGTCGTCGACGGCGGCTGGCTCGCGCGGTGAGGGCGGGGGCTCCCTGAACGTCGAGCACGTCCGTGAGCGGCGCCCCGGCGGCCGGTCCGTGGAGGCGGCCGTGCGGCGTCGCCTACGCTGTCCGACATGACCGACTACTCGACAGAGGCGCAGGTGCGCCGCATCTCCGAAGAGTCCGCCCGCAAGCGCTCCCGCATGTTCGTGGCGTTCGCGTGCATCGAGGGCGCGATGCTGGCCGGTGCGGTCATCGTGGTCTTCGTGCTGAAGCTCGTCGATCCGAACGTCGGCGTGTGGATCCTCGTGGCGCTCGCCCTGGTCGGATCCCTCGTGCTCAGCACGATGATCATCCAGCAGATCAGGGCCCAGCAGCAGGCGATCCGCGACGCGGGAGGCACGCCGTTCCCCGGTTCGACCGGCCCGACCTTCTGACGGCGCCGGCCGAGCCCGCCCCGGTACCCTGGAGACCATGCTCAACATGGCCGATTCCCTCGCGCGCCTGGGCGCCCTCGCCGAGAATCCGGTCGTGCGGACCCTGGCCACGGCGTTCGCCGACGCGGGATTCGACCTCGCCGTGGTGGGCGGTCCGGTGCGCGATGCGCTGCTCGGCCGTCCCACGCACGACCTCGACTTCACCACGAACGCCCGCCCAGACGACATCCTCCGCATCGTCAAGCCGATCTCGACCACGCAGTGGGACATCGGCCGCGAGTTCGGCACGATCGGCGCCAAGGTCCCGTCCCCCGATGGACCTTCGGAGCAGGTCGAGATCACGACCTATCGCGCCGACGCCTACGACGGCGTCACCCGCAAGCCGGTCGTCTCGTTCGGCGATGACATCGACGGCGACCTCGTGCGCCGCGACTTCACGGTCAACGCCATGGCGTTCCTGGTGCCGCAGCAGAAGCTCGTGGATCCGACGGGGGGAGTGGAGGATCTGCTCGCCGGACTCCTGCGCACCCCGACCGCACCAGAGGTGAGCTTCGGCGACGACCCGCTGCGCATGCTGCGCGGCGCCCGCTTCAGCGCGCAGCTCGGCTTCCGCATCGAGGACGGCACGCTCGCCGCGATGTCCGAGCTGCGGTCGACGCTGAGCATCGTGAGCCCGGAGCGCATCCAGTCGGAGCTGATCCGCCTGCTGCAGTCCGACGACCCGGTGCGCGGGATCCGCGTGCTCGTCGACACAGGGCTCATCGACGAGTTCCTGCCCGAGGTGAGCGCGCTCCGACTCGAGATCGACGAGCACCACCACCACAAGGACGTCTACGAGCACTCCCTGACCGCGCTCGAGCAGGCGATCGCGCTGGAGCACGCCCGGCACCCCGACGAGCCGGCCGACGCCGTGCTGCGTCTCGCCGTGCTGCTGCACGACATCGGCAAGCCGCGCACCCGCAAGCTCGAGCCGGGAGGCGTCGTGAGCTTCCACCACCACGACGTGGTCGGATCCCGGCTCGCCCGCAAGAGGCTGCAGGCGCTGCGCTTCGACAAGGACTCGACCGACGCCGTGGCGAAGCTCATCGAACTGCACCTGCGCTTCTTCGGCTACGCCGAGGGGGCGTGGACCGACTCCGCCGTCCGCCGCTATGTGCGCGACGCCGGTGATCAGCTCGAGCGGCTGCACATCCTCACCCGCGCCGACGTCACCACGCGCAACAAGCGCAAGGCCGGCCGCCTCGCCGCCGCCTACGACGACATCGAGGCGAGGATCGCGGCCCTGCGCGAGCAGGAGGAGATCGACGCGATCCGCCCCGAGCTCGACGGCAACGACGTGCAGCGCATCCTCGGAATCGCCCCGGGGCGCGAGGTCGGCGAGGCGTACCGGTTCCTGCTCGAGCTGCGCCTCGACGAGGGTCTCATCGGCCCCGAGGCCGCCGAGCAGCGCCTGCGCGACTGGTGGGCCGCGCGCGGCTGAGACTCAGCGGATCCCGGCCTCTCCCAGAGCCTGGCCCGGCTCCTCGTCCTCGAGCAAGGCCTCGACGGCGCCGCCCGGGCGCTCCCCGCGCAGCGCGGCCTCCACGAGGTGTGTGAGATCGATCGAGACGATCCTCGGTGCGGCCATCGCTCAGCCCGCCGGGGTGGGGGTCGGCGTCGGGGTGGGCACGAGGTCGGACGGTCGTGGCGTGGGGCT
>NZ_NCKN01000291.1 GCF_002257455.1 Microbacterium sp. 13-71-7 | reverse complement strand
GGAGCTGGTGGCCTGGCGGGTCGCGCTCTCGTTCGTGTTCTGTCTCCTCCTGCTGGCGATCACCCGGGGCTGGAAGCCGCTGATGGCGATCGTCCGGCAGCCGCGGCTGCTCGCCCTGACGGCGCTCGCCGGCGTGCTGATCTACATCAACTGGCAGGTGTTCGTCCTCGCGACCCTGAACGGCGAGATCGTCGAGACCAGCCTCGGCTACTTCATCAACCCGATCGGCACGATGCTGCTCGGCGTGTTCGTGCTGAAGGAGAAGCTGCGCCGGCTGCAGTGGGTCGCGATCGGGATCGCCACGATCGCCGTCCTGGTGATCGTCTTCGCCCACGGCACCTTCCCGTGGATCGCGCTGTCGCTCACCGCATCCTTCGGCATCTACGGACTGGTGAAGAAGAAGATCGGCCCCTCGGTCGACGCCCTGAGCGGCCTCACCCTGGAGTCGTTCTGGCTGCTGCCCGTGGCCGTCGTGCAGCTGATCGCGGTCGGGCTCACCACCGGGATCACGATGGGCGCGAACGGCCCGCTGCACGCGGGCCTGCTCGCCTTCGCGGGCGTCGCCACCGCGGTGCCGCTGCTGCTGTTCGCCGCGGGCACCCGCCGGATCGGGCTGACTGTGATCGGCATGATCCAGTTCATCACCCCGATCATGCAGTTCCTCGTGGGCGTGCTCGTGATGCACGAGCCGATGCCGATCGAGCGGTGGATCGGCTTCGGCATCGTCTGGATCGCGATCGCCGTGTTCCTGATCGACCTCGCGCTCGCCGCCCGCCGGATGCGCTCCGGCCGCGGCGCGATCGCGGAGTCCGATCCCGGCACCGACACGATCCCCGTGCCCTGACGGACGGCCTTCCTGGGGGTCCGCTCCACGCGGCCCGTTCCTGGGAATACCGCACCCCTGGCGGCGCTTAGAATCGATACACGCGCGCGAGAAGAGGAGCCCCGCAACCCATGGAGCAGCACGACCCGTTCGGCTTTGTCGGATTGACCTACGATGACGTTCTGCTTCTGCCGGGGCATACGGATGTGATCCCGAGCGAGGCGGACACCTCGTCGCGCGTGACGCGCCGCATCTCCGTCGCGACGCCCCTGCTCTCCAGTGCGATGGACACCGTGACCGAGGCGCGCATGGCGATCGCCATGGCGCGCGAGGGCGGCCTGGGCATCCTGCACCGCAACCTGTCGATCGCCGACCAGGCCGCGCAGGTCGACCGCGTCAAGCGCAGCGAGTCCGGCATGATCACGGATCCGATCACGACGACCCCCGACGCGACGATCGCCGAGGTCGACGCGATGTGCGCGAAGTACCGCATCTCCGGCCTGCCCGTGGTCGATCCCGATGGACGCCTGGTGGGCATCGTCACGAACCGCGACATGCGCTTCGTCTCCGGATCCGCCAAGCAGACCACGCTCGCCCGCGACGTGATGACGAGCGAGAACCTCGTGACCGCGCCCGTCGGCGTCGCCGCCGAGCAGGTCATCGCGCTCTTCGCGAAGCACCGCGTGGAGAAGCTCCCGCTCATCGACGACGACGGCAAGCTCGCGGGCCTCATCACGATCAAGGACTTCGACAAGAGCGAGAAGTACCCGCTCGCCACGAAGGACGACCAGGGCCGCCTGCGGGTGGGCGCGGCGATCGGCTTCTTCGGCGACGCCTGGGAGCGTGCCGAGGCGCTGCGCGACAAGGGTGTCGACGTGCTCGTCGTCGACACCGCCAACGGTCAGTCCCAGGGCGTGATCGACCTCGTCAAGCGGCTCAAGGCGGATCCGTCCTTCGCGCACATCGACATCATCGGCGGCAACGTCGCGACCCGCGAGGGCGCGCAGGCGCTCGTCGACGCCGGCGTGGACGCCGTCAAGGTCGGCGTCGGCCCCGGCTCCATCTGCACCACGCGCATCGTCGCCGGTGTCGGCGTCCCGCAGGTGACGGCCGTGTACGAGGCGTCGCTCGCCGCGCGCCCGGCCGGAATCCCGGTCATCGCCGATGGCGGTCTGCAGTACTCCGGCGACATCGCCAAGGCGCTCGTCGCCGGCGCCGACGCCGTGATGCTCGGCTCCCTGCTCGCCGGCACCGAGGAGTCCCCGGGCGAGATCGTCTTCCAGGGCGGCAAGCAGTTCAAGCTGTACCGCGGCATGGGCTCGCTCGGCGCGATGCAGACCCGCGGCAAGCAGACGTCCTACTCGAAGGACCGCTACTTCCAGGCCGACGTGCCCAGCGACGACAAGCTCATCCCCGAGGGCATCGAGGGCCAGGTGCCCTACCGCGGCCCGCTGTCCGCCGTCGCGTACCAGCTCGTCGGCGGCCTGCGTCAGTCGATGTTCTACGTCGGGGCGCGCACGATCGAGGAGCTCAAGACCCGCGGCAAGTTCGTCCGCATCACCGCGGCCGGGCTCAAGGAGTCGCACCCGCACGACGTGCAGATCGTGGTCGAGGCGCCGAACTACAAGCGCTGAGGCGGATCGGGGCACGGCCGCGAAGCGGACTTGACGCGACCGCGCCGCGACCTCCCACACCCGAACCTCTGCACACGAAGGCCCCGGATCCCTGCGGTTCCGGGGCCTTCGTCGTTCCTCAGGCCGCGACGGGCTGCGCCTCGGTCGGCGCCGCCTCGACGGCGGCCTCGTCCTCCGCATGGCCGCCCTTGCCTGCCGGCAGCCAGAGGGCGATGACGGTGGCGACCAGCAGCACCGCGGCGCCCGTGAACACGGCGGGGCGGGCGGCGTCGACGTAGTGATCGGGCAGCAGTTGTCCGCCGGCGCCGACGAAGATCGCCGTCATCACGGCGGTGCCGAGGGCGACGCCCAGCTCGCGGAGCGTGGAGTTCACGCCGGAGGCCTTGGCGTGGTCGATGAGGCCGAGCGTGGCGAGCAGCGCCGTCGCGGAGGGGGCGAAGACGAGTCCCATGCCGATGCCGGCGAGGATGAAGGGCGCGACGAGCTCGGCATAGGGCACGTCCGTGGCGAGCAGCGCGGCCAGCCAGCCCAGCGCGACCCCCTGCAGCAGCAGGCCCGTGACGAGCAGCACCCGCGTGCCGACCCGTGGGGCGATCAGGCCAGCGAGCGGCGCCACGAACATCGGCGCGAGCGTCCATGGCGTCGTCTGCACGGCGGCCTCGAGCGGGGTCGCCCCCTGCACCACCTGCAGGAACTGGATCAGGATGAAGACGGATCCGAACGTGCCGAAGCTGAACGCGAAGCCGACGACGTTCGTGATCGAGAACGACCTGTCGCGGAACAGCCGCAGCGGCACGAGCGGTGCGGCCGAGCGCAGTTGCCAGACGAGGAAGGCGATCACGAGAGCGCCGCCCAGGGCGAGCTCGGCGATCACGCCGACCGTGTCCCAGCGGTCGTCGTTACCGCGCACGATCGCGTGCACGAGGGCGAGGACACCGCCGGCCGCGAGCACGGCGCCCGGCACGTCGATGCGCACCCTGGCGCCGAAGTCGTTGCGGAGCACGATCAGGGCGAGGGGGATCGCGATCACGGCGATGGGCACGTTGATCCAGAAGATCGCCTGCCAGTTCCAGCCCTCCATGATCGCTCCGCCGATGAGCGGCCCTACGGCCACGCCGAGGCCGGAGACGCCGCCCCAGATGCCGATCGCGAGCGGGCGTCGAGCGGCCGGCACCGCTCCGGTGAGCAGTGCGAGTGAGAGGGGCATGACGGCCGCCGCTCCCAGCCCCTGCACCGCGCGGGCGGCGATGAGCTGGCCGGGGTCGGCGCTGAGCGCGGCGAACAGCGACCCCGCGCCGAACAGGGCGATGCCGAGGACGAACACGGTGCGGCGGCCGAACCGGTCGCCGAGCGCGGAGGCCACGAGGATCGCACCGGCGAATGCCAGCGTGTAGGCGTTCACGAACCACTGCAACTGCTCGATCGTGGCGCCCATCTCGCGGTGCAGCACGGGGAGGGCGTTGGTCATGACGAGGTTGTCGAGCGTCGCCATGAACATCGGCAGGGAGGCCGCGGCGATGATGAGCGCCACCGGGCGCGGACGCCGGGGTGGCAGGGCGGACCGGCTCCGGCGGGCGGCCGGTGCGGGCGAGGGAACGGTCATGGGAAGCTCCAGTTGTAATTGGATGATTACTAGCGCTGACGACAATGTAGTAATCGAATGATTACAAAGTCAAGTCATTCGCTGATAACCTTTCGACATGACTTCCGCAGCCCGCACGGACCCCGACGTCGGCGAGGAGACCGGTCGCCGGCTCTCCTCCCAGGAGCGTCGCGCGCAGATCATCCTCGCCGCGCTCACGGTCTTCGGTTCGCGCGGCTACGAGGGCGCGACGACAGACCAGGTGGCCAAGGCCGCCGGTGTC
>NZ_NCKN01000290.1 GCF_002257455.1 Microbacterium sp. 13-71-7 | reverse complement strand
AGCAGCAGCGGCACCGCGTTCTGCGCGGTCAGCTGATCGCCCGTCGCGAGCGTCACAGGACCGGTCGCTTCGAGGAGATATGACAGCGTGACCGGGTCGATCGACAGCACGGCGTCGAAGTTCGTCCCGACGTCCCTCGCCCACCATGCACGGAGGATCCTGACCGATTCCGGCAGATTCGGCACCATCGTGAAGTCGGGCGTGTACCGGCCGATCTTGTCTCCGAAGATGTTGACGGCCTGCGGATCCAGATCCACGACGGGATCCGGGCTGCCCTGGCGCTTGAAGTCGGCGCTGCTCACGACCGTGCCACGCGTGATCGTGCCGTTGTCGACGGTGATCGGCAGGAACTGGGCCGCGTTGCCGCCGAGGCTCCGCGCCTCGGAGTTCCCCTGGAACATCAGCAGGTAGGTGCGGGGGCCCTTGGCGCCGAGGGCATCCGGCAGCACGCTCAGCACCTCGCGCGCCGTGGTCATGGTCGGGCTCAGCTTGGTCAGCTCGGTGTCGAGCTTGGTGACGCCGTCGGCGACCTGGCCGACGAGCTGAGCCTTGTCCACCTTGCGGAGAGCGGCCGTCGCCTTCTGGATCCCCGCCTCGACGGAGTCGAAGGTCTTCGAGAGCGCAGTGATCGACGCGGGGTCGATCCGCCCGTCGGCGATGTTCAGATCGCTCAGCTTCACGCTCGCCGCGGGCCGCACGACGTCGTTCGCGAGTCCGTCCGTCACCTCGGCGACGGTGCGGACCGCGGAGAGGTTGGAGCCGACCATCGGGAGCTTCTCGGCGAACTCCCACTGCCATCCCTTGGTCGCGGCGACGGCCGCCGCCGTCTGGGCCGAGACCGTGCCGGCGCTCTTCGCCGCCGCATCGAGGTCGCCCGCCAGCACGGACTTCTGCACCTGCTGCACGCCGGTCATCGCGGCCTCGAGATGCCCCCTGGCAGACATCGCCTTGTCGTAGACCTGCTTGCCGATGAGCCCGCCGACGACGGCCACCACGACGAGCAGGAGGAACACTCCGCCGACGATCCAGGGCCAGATCCGACGCTTCCGCGCCGCGGGATCCGACGGGCCCGCGTCCGTCTTCTGTGCGCGGAGCTCGCGGCGCGAGGGAGGCGTGCTCATCATGACTCAATTCAATCAGTCGGACAGCTGATGAACTGTCACGGGATGCTCAGGTCCCCGTGTTCCGCTTCATCGAAAGACCGCGTCGACTCAAGAACGGCGGAACAAGCCTCTTATCGCGCTTCTGAGCCGCAGGATCCTGAACGCAGTCATCTCGCGCCAGGTTGTACCGGCATCGGTGTAGGAGCTTCGAAGGCGCGCCCGGCTCGGCCACAGCAGGCGGAACGCAACCCTGATCCGCTGTCGCCACGGGACCAGCGAGAGCGCCTTCCATTGACCAGAGAACACCGAGTCGGCACTTCGCCACGCCCAGTCCTCGGGAACAGTGGCGTCGAGCATCGATGTATCGGCCTCAGGAAAAGCCATCGCCAAAGGTCGAGCGAGGACATAGCCGGCATTCAAAGATCGAGTGAGCCCGATTGTGTCCGGCCCGCCGGCGCGCAATATCCGCGAGGCCTCTTCGATATCGGTTTCTTGGACGTCGCCCCCCAGCGGTCTGAGCAGATGCAACGACGCGATCACGGCATGCAGGGGCACCGTCGGCACGTTGACCTCGACCCCGGCATACTGCCGCTGGTCGGTAGCCGCGAGCACCTCTTCGAAAGCGTCCACCGGTGCCGCAGCGATACCGGGAAATCGTGTGTGGATGTCGATCTCGCAGCCCCAGGAATCGCTCTGCATCGTTATGGAGTGCGAAACCATTGTGCCCTCAAACGGTACGTGCAGCGGCGCCCACCCCCAAGCCTCGAGCGCCGAGCTGAGGCGCCCAGCGTCCTTGGGGCGCGTCCAGCAGTCGACATCACCGGAGTGCTCGCGCACGCGCAATCCCTGCGCATACAAGAGCGGTCCCTTGATGAACACAACGTCGATACTGTTTTCGCGCGCGACATGCTCCACCAACGCGTAGACGAGCTCGTGAAGGGGGGACGACATCCACGGGCCAGAGAGGTGGGCAACCACGGAGTTCTCGGACGGCGAACGTGACGCAAATCCCGCCTCGGCCATCTCCAGAAGCATTGCCTGAGTAGCTGGCTCCTGACCGACGCGGGACGTCACCGATCCGTCAACCAACCTCCGCCAAAGCGCGGCGCCAGCTCCGAACAGAAACCGCGGTTCTCCCGCGCGCGTCGGTATGACGATCAGCTCAAAACCTTGGTCGGCCAGTTCGTGGGTGCGCAGATCTAGCGCGCCATACGCCGTCGCCGCCCAGTCCGTCATGGAACCATACTGGCACCCGTTCTCTCAGACGTCGCACGTGATCATCGCCAGACTGATAACTGACTACGATGGGGCTCGAGGCAACCGCAACGAGGATCTGTCTAGTCGTCCGCCAATCTCCAGGAGAATTAATGCGATTGTCAGTCATCGGCTGCGGGTACCTCGGAGCGGTGCATGCGGCAGCAATGGCGTCTATCGGGCATGAGGTCGTCGGCATCGATATCGATCACCGCAAGATCGACCTTCTCGCATCCGGCGAGGCTCCCTTCTTCGAGCCGGGTCTCAACGAACTTCTTGCTTCCGGTCTGGCATCGGGACAGCTCTCCTTCACTACGGAGATGTCGGAGGCCCGCGGCGCTGACGTGCATTTCGTCGGCGTCGGAACTCCCCAGCAGGCGGAGGGAGATGCGGCAGACCTCAGGTACGTGGACGCCGCGATCGAGGATTTGGTCAGGTACCTTGAACCGGGCGACCTCGTCGTGGGGAAGTCGACCGTGCCGGTCGGGACTGCTGCACGGCTGGCGCCGAGCATTGAGAGCGTCGGCGCAACACTCGCCTGGAATCCCGAGTTCCTCCGCGAAGGGTGGGCGGTACACGACACCATCGACCCTGATCGAATCGTCGTCGGCGTGAAAGAAGGATCCGATGGCCTACGTGCTGTCGACACACTTCGGCGAGTGTTCCACCCGTCGATTGAGAAGCTGACGCCGTTCATCGTCACCGACTACGCGACCGCAGAGCTGGTGAAAGTCTCGGCAAACGCGTTTCTCGCGACAAAGATCTCGTTCATCAACGCAATGGCTGAAATCGCGGAAGCCACCGGCGCAGACGTCACGCAACTGGCGGATGCTCTCGGACACGATACGCGCATCGGCCGCAAGTTTCTCGGCGCCGGAATCGGGTTCGGCGGAGGTTGCCTCCCCAAGGACATCCGTGCGTTCGCCGCCCGAGCGGAAGAGCTGGGTCGCGGCGAGTCCGTCAACTTCCTCCGCGAGGTCGACGCCATCAACCTACGACGTCGTGAGCGCGCCGTCCAGCTCGTGGTCGGAGGCCTAGGCGGAGTCGTGTTCGGCAAGCGCGTCGCTGTTCTCGGCGCTGCCTTCAAGCCTCACAGCGACGATGTACGAGACTCCCCCGCGCTCGACGTTGCAGTACGCCTTCACGGATTGGGCGCGGACGTTGTGATCACGGATCCGGCCGCGATCGAGAATGCGCGAAGGATTCATCCGCAGCTGCACTACGAACAAGACCGCGACGCGGCACTCCAGGGCGCGGACGCTGTCGTCCTCGTGACGGAATGGGACGAGTACCGGCGCCAGCTCGATCCCCAGCATGCGGCCGACCTCGTCCGCGACAGGGTCATCGTCGACGGCAGAAACGCTCTAGACCCCACATCATGGCGCGCTGCGGGATGGGCCTACTTCGGGATGGGACGGCCGTGATCGGGGCGTTCGCCGATCAAACCTGACGTTCAAACCTCCGTCGACTGCTGGAAGGCGCCTCGAGGCGCACCTTCTCACTCCTGTCGTCTGGATCGTCGAGGGCAAGCGAACACGTCCACAGACCGATGACGGCCCACGCCCACACGTTCCATTGATGGGTCGACAGGAACATGCTTGGCATGATCGCAAGTGCGGTCGTGGCATTCCAGACCTTCGACTGCGTTCCGAATGCTCTGTCCTCCGAACGCCGCCACAACGGCACGCCGCCGAGATACGCGCGCAGGATCAGCGGGAAAAAGACGAGGGCCCCAAGCAGACCCACGCCCGCGAGGATCTCTAGAACCCAGGAATGAGCCGGAACCCCTCCGGGTTCGAACAACGTTCCGTATACGCCGGGACCCCACCCGAATAGTGGCAATTCTTGAAATGCGGTCCACGCGCCGTTCCACAGTTCCAGCCGCCCCGAAGCGTCAAGAAGATTCTCCTGCGCACGACCCAAAGTTGCGGAGTCGGAAACAACTCCCGCCCAGGTTCCGAGCAAT
>NZ_NCKN01000289.1 GCF_002257455.1 Microbacterium sp. 13-71-7 | reverse complement strand
TATCAGGCGTTCGACAAGGGCAACGGCATCGACGCGTTCACCTACCGGGTGCGCGACCGGCTCGGCAAGGAGGCGACGGCGACCATCCGCGTCGGCATCGCTCCCAGCGCCGGCACCAACCAGGCCCCGTACGCCCTGAAGGACTCGATCGTCACCCGCCCCGGTCGCACGGTCGGCGTGGCGGTGCTGGCGAACGACTCGGATCCTGATGGCGACCCGATCGGCCTGCTCAAGAAGGGCGTCACGCTGCCGCAGGGCGTCGACGGGCTCAAGGCCGAGGTCTCCGGCGACCGGCTGCTGATCACGGCGCCCGACAAGCCGCTGCAGACGTCGGTCGAATACACGGTCGCCGACGACAAGGGCGCGACCGCCACCGCTCCGGTGCAGATCACGGTCGCCGAGGATGTGCCGCTCGTGTCGCCGATCGCCCGCGACGACCGGGTGCAGGCGAGCGACCTGAAGGGCAAGAGCCTGCAGGTCGAGGTGCCGGTGCTCGACAACGACGAGGATCCCGACGGCGTCGTCGACGAGCTCAAGCTCACCACGGACGACCCGAACGCGAAGGTGCTGCCGAACCGGAAGATCCAGGTGACGGTCGGCGAGCAGCGCCAGCTCGTGCAGTACACCGTCACGGACCGCGACAACCTGACCGCCTCCGCGTTCATCTTCGTCCCCGCGCTCTCCGAGCTCGCGCCGACGCTCGTGAGCACCAAGCCGGTCGAGGTCAAGAGCGGCGAGACCAAGGAGCTCCCGCTCTCCCAGTACGTCACCGTCGCCGGCGGCGGCGAGGTGCGCATCACCCAGGCCGACAAGGTCAGCGCGGTGAACAGCAACGGCGCCGCCCTCATCAAGGACGAGCACACGCTGGTGTACACGTCGAAGCAGGGCTACTTCGGCGACGACGCGATCACGTTCGAAGTGACCGACGGAACGGGTCCCGACGACCCCAAGGGCCGCAAGTCCACGCTGAGCCTGCCGATCACGGTGCTTCCCCCGGCCAACCAGCCGCCGACGTTCACGAACGCGCAGGTCTCCGTCGCCCCGGGTGAGCCGGAGCAGAAGGTCGATCTCGCCGCGCTCGCGAAGGATCCGGATCCGGAGGACGCCAAGAAGCTGAAGTTCGCCATCACGGGACAGCCCGACCACGGCGTCACCGCGAGCCTGGACGGATCGACGCTGAAGGTGCAGGCGGACTCGAACGCGCCCAAGGGCACGGCGACGACCGTGCGGCTGACCGTCACCGACGGCAAGACCGAGCCGGTCACCGGCACGGTCAACGTCACGGTCTCCGCGTCGACGCGCTCTCTTCCGGTCGCGAACGAGGACACGGTGGCACAGGCGGACCAGGGCAAGCCCATCACGATCCCCGTGCTGCAGAACGACGTCAACCCCTTCCCCGACAAGCCGCTGAAGGTCCTCTCCGTCGGCGTGCAGACAGGTTCCGCGGCCTCTGCGGTGCAGGGTGACAACGTCGTGATCACCCCGTCGAAGGACTTCGTCGGGCAGGTCGTGGCGACCTACCGGGTGCAGGATGCGACGAAGGATCCGGACCGTGAGGTCGACGGCCGCATCGTCGTGACGGTGCAGGGCATCCCCGACGCGCCCGGCGCGCCGCAGGTGACGAGCGTGCAGGACCGCACCGTGGTGCTGACCTGGTCTGCGCCGTCGAACAACGGCGCCGAGATCTCCGGCTACACGGTCAAGGCGACGAGCGGCGGCGGCTACACCAAGCAGTGCGCGTCGACGACCTGCACGCTGGACGGCCTGACCAACAACGTCAAGTACACGTTCGCGGTGACGGCGACGAACCGCGTGGGCGAGAGCAAGCCTTCCCCGGTCTCGCAGGAGGCCCGCCCGGACGCGCGGCCCGACACCCCGAACCCGCCGACGCTGAAGTTCGGCGACAAGTCGCTGCAGGTCAACTGGCAGACCCCGACGACCCCCGGCTCGCCGGTGAAGTCGTTCAACCTGGAGATCTCGCCGGCGCCGCCGAGCGGCGTCGCGACGAAGACCGGCGTGACCGGCACCAGCCTGAAGTGGGAGGGGCTGGAGAACGGCGCCAACTACCAGGTGCGCGTGCAGGCCGTGAACGACGCGCCGGAACCCTCGACCTGGTCGGGCTGGTCGGCGTCGGAGATCCCGGCCGGACCACCGACGGCACCGGGCACCCCGAACGCGCAGAGCGCGCCCTCTGTCGGCCCCCAGTCGCAGATGACCGTGACCTGGACGGCCGCCGGGCCGAACGGCGACGCGATCTCGAGCTACGACCTGCAGGTGATGCAGGGCTCGACAGTGGTGAACACGATCAGCGTCCCCGGCACCGCGAAGAGCCAGAACGTCACCGTGGGCAACTCGACCTCGGACTACACGTTCCAGGTGCGGGGCAACAACAAGGCCGGCCCTGGTGCCTGGTCGGCGGTCTCGAATGCGCGGCGCGCGTTCGGACAGCCCGGCCCGACGACGCTGACGAGCGTGCAGGAGCAGAACAACAACATCCACGTGGCGTACAGCCTGGCGGATTCCAACGGTGCAAGTTCCGGCGAGATCCACTACGAGTACTCGATCGGCAACGGCTGGGTGCGCAGCTGGAACGGATCCGACATCCCCGCGGCCAACAACGGCACGTACACGGTGCAGGTGCGCGCCTACTCGGTCGTGGGCGGGCAGGAGTCGCAGCCGGGACAGGCGGGATCGCAAGCGGGCGTCCGGCCGTACGGCCCGGTCAACACACCGGGCGCGAGCGCCACGAACAACGGCACGACCGTGACCATGGGCTGGTCGGCACCGGCCGACAACGGCCGCCCCATCCAGGTGATGCAGATCAGCATCGACGGCGGCGGCTGGCAGAACGTCGGCCGCAGCGGCACGCAGACCAGCGGCTCGGCCTACTCCACCACGCACACGATCAAGGTGCGCGCGCAGGACTCGGCCGGGCAGTGGTCCTCCGAGGCGGTGGCCTCCGCTCGGACCAACGACCCGCCGCCGCCGCGCGTGTGGGTGACTCAGGGCGACCCGGCCGGCAGCGGCTGCGTGAACGGGTGCCGCTACTTCGTCGTGAACTGGCAGAACCTCGGCATCGGCAGCTACACCGTCACCTGCCACTCCAACGTCGACGGCCAGATCGGCTCGGCGAGCTACCGCATCAACTTCAACGGCGCGGGCTCTCAGCAGCTCGGCTGCTGGAAGGGCCGGGACGGCGTCGACGTGTGGGTCGACATCGTCGGCTGGGGCGGATCCGTCGACACCGAGAAGAACTACTGGCCACATGCCTAGCCGCGGCGGACGCCGCGGCCTGACGACAGCATCAGATCTGAACGAAATCCAGAGGATCCACAAATGACGATGACCCCCGAGCAGGCGGCCTGGTTCCAGGGCACCTTCACCCGCCTCGTCGACAACGTCGACCGCGCGCTGCAGGGCAAGCGGGACGTGGTGAGCCTCGTGCTGGCCTCGATGCTGGCCGAGGGGCACGTGCTCCTCGAGGACGCCCCCGGCACGGGCAAGACGAGCCTCGCCAAGGCGCTCGCCGCGACCGTGCAGGGCACGAACAACCGCATCCAGTTCACCCCGGATCTGCTGCCCTCCGACGTCACGGGCGTGACGATCTACGACCAGAACGCGCACACCTTCGAGTTCCACCGTGGTCCGGTGTTCGCCTCGATCGTGCTCGCCGACGAGATCAACCGCGCCTCGCCGAAGACGCAGTCGGCGCTGCTCGAGGTCATGGAGGAGTCGCGGGTCACGGTCGACGGCGTCGCGCACGAGGCGGGCCGCCCGTTCCTCGTGATCGCCACCCAGAACCCGATCGAGCAGGCGGGCACCTACAAGCTGCCCGAGGCGCAGCTCGACCGCTTCCTGATCAAGACCTCGATCGGCTACCCCGACCTCGACGTCACGGCGTCGATCCTCGCGGGCGCCGCCGAGCG
This sequence comes from Microbacterium sp. 13-71-7, assembly GCF_002257455.1. Taxonomy (GTDB): domain Bacteria; phylum Actinomycetota; class Actinomycetes; order Actinomycetales; family Microbacteriaceae; genus Microbacterium. The sequence continues at coordinate 399 of NZ_NCKN01000289.1, read as the reverse complement.
CAACCCCTCGGCCAAGCTCACCCCGGTCATCACCACGAGCGCCGTCGCCGACATGGCCGACCTCGCCGCGGCCGTGCACGTCGAGCCGGCGGTGCTGCGCTACATCGCCGAGCTGGTGGAGGCGACCCGTACCGACGCCGCGATCCGCCTCGGCGTCTCGGTGCGCGGGGCGCTGGCGATGGTGCGCATCGCGAAGGTGTGGGCCGCCGCGCAGGGACGCCACTACGTGCTGCCCGACGACGTGAAGGCGCTCGCGCGCCCCGTGTGGCTGCACCGCCTGCTGCTCGACCCCGAGGCCGAGTTCGCCGGCACCACCCCCGAGACCGTCATCGCCCGCGTGGTCGAGAAGGTCGCCGCACCGCAGGCGCGCGCCGCGGCCTGATCCGGATGCGGTGCCCG
>NZ_NCKN01000024.1 GCF_002257455.1 Microbacterium sp. 13-71-7 | reverse complement strand
GGAGATCACCGACGACACCACCGGTCGACCCCGCAGCTCCTTCGATGTTGCGGTCGCCTCGGCGGCCCCCGAGACCCAGGCAGAGGAGAGAACCTGGGCTCAGATCGAGCGCATCATCGAGCGACGCAGCACCAGCGACACCGCGGCCAAGGGCGCTGATCACGACTGGAGCGAGTCCAAGCGGGCGCACTACGCCCAGGCGATCTTCGACCAGGCGCACCGATACGGTCGGATCAGCCAGTACCTGCGCGAGCCCGATATCGAAGACGTCTCCGCCGTCGGGTTCAACAACGTCGTCGTCACCAAGACCGATGGTGCGAAGCAGAAGCGTGCCCCGATCGCGGATAGTGACAAAGACCTGGAGGACATGATCGCGGAGATCGCCTCCTACCGCGGACGCACGTTCGCCAAGCCCTCTGGGCACATCGACCTCGACATCGGAGGCGCCCGACTCTCGGCAACAGGCGTCGGCATCACCTCCGCCACCAACCTCACCTTGCGCATGCACAATCTGGTTGACGTCACCCTCGATGACATGGTCAGGAAGCGGACCATCTCAGCGAAGATGGCGGAGTTCCTCGCTGCCGCGTCTCGCGCGCATCGCTGCATCTTCGTCGCCGGATACCCCAGCGCGGGGAAGACCACCATGCTCCGCGCGCTCGCCTCAACCCTCCCCGCGGAGGAGAAGGTGGCAACGATCGAGACCGAGCACGAGCTGTATCTGGGCAAGGTTGAGCACCGGCACTGGCAGGTGCAGGATCTGCAGTACGTGCCACCCCAGTCCGCTGGCGCCGACAGCATCGCGGGATTTACGCTGGCCAAGTGCCTCGACATGGCCCTGCGTGCCTCTGCTCAGGTCATCTTGTTCGCCGAGATCAAGAGCATTGAGGGTCCGATCGCCCTCCAGGCGATGGAGGCCGGACGGGCGTCGATGTCGACCATTCACGCCCGCAGCGCCGACGATGCGATCCATCGTTTCGCGGACGTGCTCATGGGAGAGCTCGGGCTCTCCAGCGACGTCGTCCCGCTGCGTCAGATCAGCCGCTGCATTGACCTCATCCTTTACATCGACTTCATCGAGAACCCCGACGGCACCCGTCGTCGGGTCGTCACTGAGGTTGCCGAAGTCGTCCCGAATGACGCGCGGGAACCGATGGCAGCCCTGCTCTTCGAGTACGACCCTGACCTGGACGACTGGACCAACCCGGATAAGCCCTCAACGCGCCTCGCCAAGCCGCTACGTCGTGTCGGCTACGACTGGAACAAGGAGGTGCTGGGATGAACCTCCTCGCGGCACTCGCCGGCGGAATCGCCGCCCTCGGGATCGTGCTGCTCATCACCTACTTCCGGCCGGCGCCACCAAAGCCTCCAAAGCCGAAGAAGCCCGGCCTCACGACACGCTGGAAACGGTTGAGCAAGACGACCCGCACCAACTTCATGATCGGGCTTGTCCTCGGCGTTCTGGCGGCCGCGATCACCGGCTTCCCGGTGATGGCTCTTCTCGGACCCGCTGCGATGGTCGGTCTCCCCGCACTGCTCGGCAAGCCGTCCACTCATGAGCGGGACCTGGTGCTCGCCCTCGAGACGTGGGCGAGATCACTCGCGAGCACCTCGGAGACCGGGGTGTTCACCCTGCGTGAGATCATCACGATCACCCAGGGCAGCGCCCCGCCGATGTTGCAGAAGCCCGTGAACCGGCTTGTCGCGCGACTGAGCACCACATGGTCAACCGCCGACGCGCTCCACGCCTTCGCGGATGATCTGGACAGCATCTACTCCGATGAGGTCGTGATCTACCTGATCCAGGCGGCAGAGTTCAATGCTGGCGGACTCTCTGTCGCGCTCACGAGCGTGGCGGACAACCTCAGCTCGCAGGCAAAGCAGAAGCTCGAAACTGAGGCGGAGCTCGCCAAGCCCCGGCAGACCATGAATACCATGACCGCCATCATGGGGCTGGCTCTCGCCTGGATCCTCTTGTCCGCCTCGAGCCCGCAGATGCAGTTCTTCCGTACTCCGGTGGGCGCCGTCGCGCTCATGGTCGTTCTCGGGGTGTTCTTGCTGCTGATGATCTGGGCGAAAGTCCTGGCGCGCCCCATCGTCCTTCCTCGCATCCTGCAGCATGGGGAGCTCTCGTGAACCCGTTCCTGCTGGCTCTTCCTGGCCTTCTTGTCGGTATCGGACTCGCGCTGCTGGTCCTGATGTACGCGCCACGTACCGTGCGCGCCGGCGACGCGCTCGCACGTCTGGGACAGGCCGCTGTCATCGCGCCCACGAAGACGGCGCCACTGTCCCGGTGGGACCGTGCGGGCAGCTGGCTCGCCCAGCACATCCCACAGGTGAAGTTCCTCGGCCCGCCCGCCCGCGACCTCGAGCTGCTCGAGATCCCCGTGTCGCGCTTCTACGCACGCAAGATCCAGCTCGCCCTATTCGGTCTCTTCGCGCCGGTCGTCCTCTCCCTGTTCCTACAGCTGCTCGTACGCCGGCCCGTGACTCTTCCGCTGCTCGCCAGCCCGTTCGCCGGCTTCATCATGTGGATGGCCACCGACAGCCAGGTTCGCGCGAAAGCGACCGACGCCCGCCGCGAGTTCACCCGATTCGTGAGCGTCTACCTCAAGCTGGTCGCCGTTGCCCTACTCGGCAACTCCACGGCCGACAGCGCCCTGAGCAACGCCGCGACCGTGTCGGACACCTGGGTATTCCAGCGGATCCGCCGCGAATACGCTCAGGCCGAAATCACCCGCACGAGCAAGTGGGATGCCATCGAAAGACTCGGCGAGCAGGTGCAGATCGAATCTCTCAGCGAACTCGGTCGCATGATGCGACTCTCCGAAGCACGCGTCGGCCTACGTGACCAGCTGATCGCCGCTGACGAGAAGCTACGGAAGCTCGTCGATGCCGCTGACAAGGCGGCCGCGGCCAAGGCCACCCGTCGCACCCACACACCCGTGTTCATGACGCTGATCCCGATCATCAGCCTCGTGATGCTCCCCGCAGTGTTCAGCTTCTTCAGCCTGTAAGACCAATCGAAAGGAATACATCATGTTGGAAGATCTCCCCTGGAAGGCAATCCTCTCCGTAAGCGGAGCTGTTCTCGCCCTCGCAATCGTCGCCATCCTCAGCCCATGGGGCCAGGCGTTCATCTCGGGTCACCTCCCCGGTTGATCATGGGAACCCGTCAGCAGCATGAACGCACAAGGCGGCTACTGCAGCGCCTCGTGGACGACCAGGGGTGGGCGGGTACGCCCGTCATGATCATTGGCATCCTGTTCTTGCTGCTCATCGGGTTTCAGGCGACGCTGTGGCTCAACGGCAAGAACGTAGCCGAGGCCGCAACGCAGTCCGGCTACACAGTCGCCCGCGCGTACGAGTCGAACGATGACGCGGGTGTGGCAGCGGCGCAGCAGCTCCTCGACGAGCTCCGGGGGTCCCTGCGCGATGCGAAGATCACAATCACCCGCACCGCGGACACGGTCACCGTCACGGTCACGGGCCGTGTCGCGACGGTCATGCCTGGCGTCGAACTGCCGCCGGTCACGTCCACGCTGACGGGACCGGTCGAGAGGTGGGTGCCCGCACAATGATCACCCGACTCAGGCGACTCCTCCGTGACGAAAGAGGAGATATCGAGGACCTCCCGGCGTGGACGATCCTCACGATCATCAGCATCGCACTGTTGAGCGCCATCCTGGTGTTCGGCCGAGCAGGGGTCGTTGAGAAGACTGTCCAAGCCGCGGCCGCCGCGGCGGCCCGCGATGCATCGCTGTCCCGCGACGGGGATGCCGTCCCTCACGCTATCTCCGCCGCGCGGATCGCGATGGGTAGCAACGTGACCTGCACGTCACTCGACGTCGGGGTCTACGGCAACGGCCTGAGCACCGGGCTTGGACAGGCAGGCACGGTCTCCGCAGAGGTCACGTGCACCGTGTCGTACGGCGACCTCGTCTTCCCTGGCATGAATCTGCCCGGGTTCTTCACCGTCAAGAAGACAGCCACCAGTCCGGTCGACCCCTACAGGGAGAGGTGAACCGATGAAGTTCCTCACGTGGTTCCTGGGCCTCTTCGTTATCTGCTTCATCTTCATGGGCTTCGTCGTCGACTCCTTCAGGAAGGTCCAGATGTTCCAGGAGGCACAGGCGACCGCGCAATCGGCCGCTCGCGCTGGAACTAATGCGGCGACCGGAGCCAGTGTGAATGGTGATGCCTTCAACATCTCCGGACCCATGGCCGCGACGGCGGCGCAGAACTATCTCGCCTCCGCCGGGGTCCACGGCACGGCCACCGTCGCAGGGGACACAGTCACCGTCACCGTCGAAATGACCTACCTCCCTCATATCCTCGGGCCCATCCCGCTCCCGCCCATCCCTGTCCACGCCACCGGATCCGCCCGACTGATCGGAAACTGACATGACCCGCCGTACCGCCACCACCATCACCGTCGCCACGCTTGCCGTGTTCGCGGTGCTCGGGCTGACCGCGTGCGACCCGGGCATGCCCAAGCCCACAGGAAGCAGCACCCCGTCCTCAACTGCTGCGAGCACGCTGACTGCATCGGCTACCGATCGCCCGAAGCCGCCCCAGGCAGACGCGCCCAAGGACCGAGACGCAGCTGTTGCCGCGGCGAACAAGACCTATGTCGCCTACCTCGAGGCCCAGATCCCTTTCAAGAAGGACATCTCACTCGGAGCTCAGTACCTCAGCGGGTACGTCCTGCAGGGCAGCCCCGCTTGGACCGTTCTGACCGACACGGCGGAGAAGAGCCCAACTTCGCCGATCAAGGACGGAGCATTCGGGTGGACACTCAACGGGGCGATGTCCTACGCATCTTCGTCGACCAACGGCGCCAACGGCCAGAAGATCGAGAACGGCGCTGTTCACCTGTTCGGTTGCAGGGACAACACGAACGTGACATTCGCCAATACCGACGTCCCCAAGGGAAGCTTTCCTGTGGGAGCGGTTCTCGTCTTTGTGCCTGACGCGCACGCCTGGATGGTCCAGGAAGACAAATCTCTGACGGCCTCGGACGGGGAGATTCCGCAATGCTGAATTCAAACCGTGGTCTGAGCGTCGTCGCTACGGTCTTGATGGCCATCGGCCTCGTGGTACTCGGCGCAGCTGGGCCAGCTGCAGCGAACACCTGCCATACCGATGATGCGGGCAACCAGATCTGCGACGTTGAGACTGGCACCCCCGGTACTCCAGGAACCAATCCCAGCCCCGGGGCGGGACCAGCCGATTTCACTCCAGGGCCAACCCAGTGCGTCGACAAGTTCGCGAAGCCGGCGCCGGCCGAGATTCCGTGTAGCAACGGGAAGGGCTGGTGGGACAACACCCGGCAGTGTTACTGGACGCTCGACGACCCGCAGCGGTCTGCGCCCGGACGCGACGCGTCGGTGGGGGCGTTCTACAGCTGCGACCCCTTGCCGAGCTTCTGCGCCTCGGTGCCGGTGGGAGCCTGCTTCGGGATCTCGCAGTGGCTTGACGCACCGCCTCCGGGCATCCAGCGGTACACGCCCGCACAGGTCGCCGGGAGGCTCGCGAAGACGTTCGTGCTGACCGCGATTGAGATCGGCATGGCGCCCGAGGAGAAGGTTCACACCGACGATCCGGCTGGGACCGCAGCATATCGGCGCACGTGGGTGGGGATCCCCGTCTGGCTATGGGTCAACAACCCGACGCCAAGCTCGTGGGGCCCGGAGCCTAAGACCGCGACCCTCGGAGGCGTCACTGTCACTGCGACGGCCAAGGTGCAGTCGCTCACCTGGAACTCGGGTGATGGACAGAACGTCACCTGTGGCGCGGGTACTCCGTTCAACGCCGTGGCCTACGCCAACACGGCCGCCGTCGATTCGCCGACCTGCGGGCTCCGCTACCAGCACACCTCGAAGGGCGGCACGTTCACGGTCAGCGCCACCACGAACTGGGTCGTCGAGTGGAGCGGCGGAGGCCAGACCGGCAACATCCAGATGCCCACGACGTCGACGTCGACGACCCTCCGGGTTGGCGAGCTTCAGTCGGTGAACGTCGTTACTCCTGCTGGCGACACCAACCACTAAGAGAGGCTGCTCATGAACAAGCTGTTCAAGGGGCTCGGCGCACTCCTCGCGATCGCCGCGCTCGTCGTCGGGATGCCCCTGGTGCTGATCTACTTCGCGGGGAACCCGTTTCCCACTGCCGATCAGTGGCACGCGATCGTCACGTTCGTTCCCGACTACGGGAACCAGATTCTCTTCACGAAGGTGCTTCCGCTCATCGTTTGGGCGCTTTGGGCCGCATTTACCGGACCGTTCCTGGTTGAGCTGTTCGCGTCGTTCAGGGGCGCCACGACGCGGAAGAGTGTCGGGGCATTCCGCGCTCAGCAGAAGGTCGCTGCGGGCCTCATCGGCGCCGTCGCGCTCACGTTTGCGGGGTTCAGTGGTCTGAGCGGTGCCATGCCGGCGAACGCGGCCGCGGTGCAGTCGGTGTCGGTGGGTTCGGTCGCGGCGCCGACGGTGGTGCAGAGGCCGGCCCAACAGGCGCCTTCGCAGCCGCAGACTCCTCCGTCGATGCATGTCGAGCAGGTTCCTGTGCAGGAGGGTGACACCCTTTTCGGGATCTCTGAGCGTGTCACCGGGGACGGCAATAACTACCCGGAGATCGTCGAGGCCACGCAGGGTGTGCAGCCGGATGGTCAGGTGCTCACGGATCCGGATCTGATCCAGCCTGGCTGGGTGGTGAACGTGCCCGTGGCAGACGCCGCAACCCCGGTCGCCCCTGCCCCGGCTACCGCAACGCCGCCGTCCGCGCCGCAGGCCCCGACCCCTTCCGAGGGTGTCGACGCACCTGCCACGCCCCATGTGGGTGCCGTTGACTCGGGGCCTGGTGGCGCTGGCGGCGGCTCCGTGAAGGTAACGGCTCCTAGCGATGCCGAGCCGACGAGTTCACCTCGGCAGAATCCCCTGCCCGTGGCAGAGCCGAAGGATCTGGCCCCCGCGCCCGTTGCGGAATCGTCCGTTGAGGTCCCGCTGATGACCGCGGGTGGGATCGGTGGCATCCTCGCCGCGGGTCTGCTCGGCGCGGTGGGTGCGCTTCGGGTGCAGCAGCGTCGGCGGCGTGGCAAGGGGGAACGCATTGCCCTCCCGCAGCGGGAGGCGGAGAACCTCGAGCTGTCGATGCGGATGGTGGAAGACCCGATCGGTGTCGAGGAAATCGATGCTGCACTTCGCACACTGCAGGCGTGGGCGGAGGACAGCGGCAGCCCTTTGCCGGAGCTTCTCGCGGTCCGGGTCTCGACGGACGAGATCTCGTTCTACCTGGCAACTTCTTCGACGCTCCCCGCACCTTTCGAGTCCGTGTTCGACGATGAGACGGTATGGACGGTTCGTACGGGCACCGTGCGAGCTCCGGAGCGGGCGACTGTCTCCCCGTACCCTGCTCTCGCGACGATAGGCGCAGACGCTCAGGGAGGGCTTCTCCTGCTGGACCTGGAGCAGATCGGGTCGCTGAATGTGACGGGCGACGAGAAGATCGTTCGAGGGATGCTCAACGCGCTCGCTGGTGAGTTCGCGAGGAACCCTTGGTCCGACAATATCCGGGTCACGCTGGTCGGCATGGAGGGACAGCTGCCGCCCGACCTCGACCGGTACAGGATCCGTGAAGTTCAGGACGTCCCGGCGCTGGTTCGCAACCTCCGCGCGGATCTTGAGGATCGCCGGGAGGCTCTCGACTCGTATGGGGTCGGTAGCGTCCTGGAAGCGCGATCGCGCGCGACCGAGCTGGAGAGCTGGGCGCCGCATGTCGTCATCATGGCCGAGATGCCGCTCGGTTCGATTCGTGAGGAACTTGCGGAGTTGGTCGCGCGGATGCCGCGTCTCGGCATTGCGACGATCGCTCAGGGTGGCGAGCTTGTCGCTGGGGCGACGATTCAAGTCTCTTCGGAGAGGTCGGCAGAATACCGCTCCGGAGGTGTTGTGCCGCCGCTCCCGTTCCGGCCGCAGATCCTCGCCGGCGACGAACTGGCGCTGCTGCTTGAGCTGTTCGCCACCACGCAGCAGCCGGCGCAGCTCGCAGATCTCCCGCTCGAGCACGCGATCGCAGCGGGGCAGGTTGCAGACGATGGTGATGCTGCCCTCGACACGGAACCGGCGGACGAGTTCGAGACGGCCGCGGCGCCGTCGGAACGGATGGTGGTCTCGGTTGAAATCGTGGATTCTGGCGATGTGGCTGTTCCCGCTGGGGAACGTGACATCCCGGGTGGGTGCGCGACCAAGGCGGACCCCGTGCCCGATTGGCCGGTTCCGTATGTGCGAGTTCTCGGCCCGGTCGATGTCCTCAACGTCGACGGGAAACTTCCGGGCCGCGGTGTTGAGTTCCTGACCTTCCTGCTGCTGCAGGGCTCGGCAATGGTGTCAGGGGCTCTGCTGCAGAAGAAGCTGTGGCCGGACACGTTCTCGGCCGACAACAACAACGCCCGCCAACTGGCCGCTCAGGTTCGGGCCGCTCTAGGCAATGCCCTGGATGGGACCCCGCTGCTTCCTGAGGGGCGCAGCTCCGGCGGATTCTCGATGCCGCAGGCCGGCATGGACTGGTTGGACTTCTGCCGGCTCATTGGCCCAGACCTCAGCCTGACTCCGAACGATGATCTGATCAGCGCGATCCGCTTGGTGCGCGGGCAGCCGTTCGACGGTGTCTCCCGCCGCAAGGGGTGGTGGACATGGCGGCCCGTGCATGAGGAGATCATGCGTGCCGCGATCCTCGATGCTGCCGATGAGCTCACGCATCGCGCGCTGCAGACGGGCAAGTTCAGCAACGCGCGCCTGGGAGCTCGCATCGCGCAGTCCGCGGATCCGCTCAACGAGGCCGGGTGGCGGTTGGAGATCGAGACGGCGATGACCGCGGGCGACGTCGACGGATTCAACGAGATCGTCGATGCCATGTTCGAGGTCATCGGGGTCGACGTCGACGCGGACGAAGAGACTCAACGGCTCATCGACGAGGCCCGTTCCAAACTGCTTGGTTGATGAGCGGCATGCACCCTTCCATGGTCGCCCTTGAGAGCACACCCTCCCCCCGGGTTTCTTGGGGGCGGCCGTGGATTCCTTCGATCGGGGCGGCAACGATCGGCGTCCTGCTCGTCGTGCTCGAGCCGATGATCGGGGCCCACCGGTATCAATGGGCCGTGGCCACCATCGTGACAGTGCTGTCCGTTTGGCTGTCGTGGGTCGATGAGCGCACGTTCGCGCTGCCGAATCGATGGGTTGGCGCTCTTGCAGCGTTCGGTTGTGCGCAGATTCTTGGCGCCGCTCTTGCTCAGGTCAGCATCGGCCCAGAGCTGGGCGCCATCAGTGCGGCTGCGATTGCCGCGGCGATCTACGCGACCTTGGGGTTTGCTGGGGCTGTTGGCTTCGGCGATGTGAAGTTCGCCGCAGCGCTCACCCTGGCGGTCGGAAGCGTGGCGGGGCTGCTCGCCGTCTATCTCGTCCCACTGGCGTTTACTGTCAGCGCGGTGCGGATCATCGCGCGCAAGGCTCGTCGAGCGGATCCACGGCACCCACACGGATCGTCGCTGGCTGTCGCCGGCATCGGCGTGCTGCTGCTCGCCGTGAGCTTCTGAGGCGCCGCCGTCTCACGGGGTCCCGGTATCGCTACGGAGGTACCCTCCGAGCAGGTCAAAGGCTTGAGCGAAGCTCGCCTCATCGATCGAGTATCGGACGGTACGACGCGCACGATCGCCGTTGATGTCGACGCGAAGGAAGCCGGTCTCCTCGAGCACCGGCAAGGTCTTCTTGAGTGCATCGCGGTCAATCTCAGTCCCGTCGATGATCTCCCCGGCCGTCGAGCCGGGGTGCGCCCGTAGGAACCTGACGATCTCTGCGCGTGCGTGTGGAGAGATCGCACGGATCGCGTGCACCACGACGTCGGGCATGTCCTTGGGGGGCTTGCGCTCGCGTGGCATTCCTCCATTGTGCCGCGACGTGCCGAGTGATCGGTTCCGGTGGCTTTCAAGCACCCCTTCTAGGTGAAGGCGCCGGTCGAGTCACGGCAGCTGAAGGAGCGTGTGAGATGGCCCACGACATCGTGGTGGAGGAGTCGGGAGTGGTCCTGGTTGACGGCGCTCCCGAGGATCGTGCGAACGCCCTGCGCAGGTTTGCGGCCGAGGCTGATCAGCACGGGGTTCCGATCCTGGTTGCGGTCACGGACCCGAAGGAGGACGGACCTCGCCTGTTCCATGTCGACGAACGCGGTGCGATGACACCGGTGGAAGCGCGGACGCCATCCTCGCCGTCGGACCGGTTCACGTCGATGCTCGATCCGGTACGCGCACGCGTGGCGGAGGGGCGGACGGCGACGAATCGCGCCGCGGTAACGGCAACTTGCCCGCACTGCGCGTCCTTGATGCCGGCTGGCTTGCGTGTATGCGGCGAATGCGGGTTGCCTCTGGCACCCGGGGCGCTTGCCGAACGACCGTCTCGTGCGTCGGCTCCCCTCGGCGTCCAGCGTCTCCTTGCCGATGTCATAGGCGCCCCTGCGCCTGAGGAACCGCATCCCGAGGTCGTCGTCGACCGCCCGCGGTGGTCGTCCCTGCGGAATCGGCTGCCATTCGCAGGCAAGCCGGTCGGCTATCTCGTCGTGACGGCGATCGCAGCGGTCGCGGTCGTGTTCCTCGTCCTGGCGATGGTCCTCGGCATCACGAATGCTTTGCGCCCCGCGGCCGCGGGGAGTCTCCCGAGCGTGCCGGTGGCCGCGTCGGTCGGCCCGGTTTCTATCTCGCTCTCAAGCTGAACGGAGTCCTCATGAATTCGATCACCAGGCTTCGTGGCACGTCGGTTGCTGCAGGTGCTTCAGCGTGGGACCAGGTCCGGGGTGTGCGTGCTGCGATGACCGGATCCCCCTGGCACCAGGTGTTCACGCCGAGCGCGCCGATCCCGTCATGGCTGCGGGAGCTCAGCGCCGGTCACGCGGATGGCTATGTCGGTCCGGATCCCGTCCTGTTCCGCACGGCGGGCCTCGCACGGGAGTGGTTCGGCGCGCTCGAGGAGCATCCGGAAGCGCTCGAGGTGACGTGTGCGCACAGGATCACGTCGGCGTTCTCGCTGCGGGTCGCCGCAGAGATGCTCGCCGCGGTGGGCGCCGAGGTGGATGCCGACGTATACGTGTGGGCCGCGGACGAGTCAGGCAAGTTCTCGGCCCGGATCCACCGGCTGTTCGGCTTACTCCCCGTTCAGTTTCCTGTCGTGTCCCTGCTTGAGGAGCTGGACGAGCTCTCCTCACGGTTCGTGATCGCAGGCCGGCCCACCCGTCATGGCACCACGATCCAGGTTGTTCCTCGCCTGGTGTGTTTCGAGGAGGTGGCGTGATGTTCTCTCCCCGTGACGCAGTGATGCCGCAGGCAGGGTTCGTCTGCTACCGGTGTGGGCACAACCTCTCCCCGGCGGAGCGGGCGTTCTGCGGTGAGTGCGCTTCACCGATCCCGGTGCTGATCCCGGCCCACTCGGGCTGTGGAGCAAGCACTCTTGCGGCCGCGACTGGCTTCCGCGATGGGAACGAGTCCCCGTATGCGTCCAACCATGATCGGGCGTTGCGGCTGCTGGTGGCCCGCACTCATCACGCCGGGCTGGAAGCAGCCCGGCGTGAGCTGGCCCGGCGGCGATCCAGCGGCCACGTCGCCCGGCTGCTGCTCGTACCGGATGCGCCCGGGAAGCTCCCCAAGCCGCTCGCCGATGAAGTCCTGGTCATCGCGGGGCCAACGCCGTCGTCGCGGATCCCCTGGATGGAGGCCTGGCGCTGGGCTCCCGGTGCCGCCACCGAGACCTTCACGAAGTTCTTTCCGACGCTCGCCGCTCAGCTGACGGCCGACCACTCCTGACACTCCTGAAAGGCACGCAATGAACGTCGTCACCCGCACCACGAGCGCAGACCCCTCGTTCTCGTTTCTCCCGGCGATCACGCCCAAGGGAATCCCCGGCGTCGACACCGCGATGAACCTGATCATCGGGTGGACGCTCTGGGGCGTCTCCGTCCTCTCCCTCGTCGGTCTGCTGGTGCTGTTCGCTACCGGGTTCGAGGCGTACCGGCACAATCAGGGCGAAGCGTTCATGGAGAAGGCCAAGGCGTGGGTCATCGCCGCGGCGGTCGGGGCTTACGCGAAAGACATCGTCAAGATCTTCTTCCCGGCGTTCACGAACAGTGCTGTCGCTGTCGCCATCCCGGGGATGGACGGGCCGGTAAAGGACATCATCGGCAACATCGTGTGGGCGATTCAGTGGATCGCCTTCATTGCCCTGCTGTTCCTCGCCGTCAGCGGATTCATCGCGTTCAAGAACGACGGCGTGCAGGAGTTCATCAGCAAGTTCTTCTGGTGGATTGTCGCCGCGCTGGGGACCTCCCTGGCCACCAACATCGCCGGCGCGTTCTTCCCCGCGGTGCTCACGATGTTCCCCACCGCGACACCGACCCCCTGAGCTGGAGCGTTCACGATGGCAAAGCAGAAGCAGCATGAGCCGGGGAGCCGGCCCTGGCGTGATGTCTCGGTGTTCGCCGGGGGTCCCGGTCAGAAATGGACCGGGTGGGCCTCCGGGATCATCCTCGTCCTCCTCTTGGGCTGCAGCGCGTTCATCCTCCTGCCGAAAGCCTGGATGAGTGCGGGGCAGGCCCCCGTGTCCACGTCGACCCCACAGTCGTCGACCAAGCCCGCGTCGACCACTGTCTGCTCGAACTCGCCGTCGAATCCCTCCGATCAGGCCGCACCGTCGGATCTGTCGTGGACCGTGGCGTACGGCAACAGCTGGCCGACCAGCGCGTCCACGGGGCCGATGAAGACCGTCGACGGGCTCGCACAGTGCTTCGCGCACTCCCCGGCCGGGGCAGCCATGGCCGCCGTGGGAGCCACTCAAGCAGTCCGTGCAGCCGATACCGCGACCGCGCAGAAGATCCTCGGATCCCGGTATGTGCAGAACGAAGGCCTGGTCAAGGCTTCGGCGGGCATTGCGAAGACCTACGCTGCCCAGCCACCGCAGAGCCGGCAGTGGGCCCGCACGATGGGCTTCAAGGTGCTGTCTTACACCGACGCGCAGGCGCAGATCTTGCTGGTGGAGAACTGGCCGCAGCGTGGTCAGTACACCGGGTTCACCGTCACGCTCCGGTGGGTCGACGCGGATTGGAAGATCCTGCTCGAACCGTCTGGGCAGCTCTCCAGCACGCCCGACATCACCGTGGACCCGAACGGATTCACCCCGTGGGAGGCGGCCGGATGATCGTCGATCTCGTCGCGACAGCGGCGGCAGCCGGTGGCTGCAACTGGTGGGACCCTATCTGCGTCAACACGGCCATCATCGATGGCGCGATCAAGACTGTCGCCGACGAGACGGCCGCACACTGGGCGAGCGTGTTCATGAACGGGTGGGCGCAGCTCGAGATGATGTTCTTCGCCTCATGGGTGGCGATTCCGTTGCTGGCAAGTCTCACGGATCCGAACGGGGTGGTGCGGTGGCTTCAGGACTCGCTGGCCCAGGTCACCTGGTTCTTCGCCATCCTCGGCGCGGTGATCAGCGCCGGGTGGACATTCTTCAAGCTGCGCGCCGAGAAGATCCGGCAGATGACCGTGCGCATGGCGGTGCTCCTGCTGATCAGCACGAGTGGAGGCTTGATCGTTGCCGCGCTCGACCAGTTGGCGCATCTGCTCGCAATCGGCCTGCTGACCATGGTGGGCGTCAATGCAGGGACCACGTTGGCCACCAACGCGGTCCTCTCGATCTCTCCCGCCTTGCCGCTGGTGATCGGCGCGATCGCCACGCTCGGGCTGCTCATCCAGTACACGATCATGATCGGACGTGGTCCTCTCGTGATGGTGCTGGTGGGCCTGTGGCCGCTGTCCGCGGCCGCCGCAACCCTGGGCGTGAAGAAGGGCACCGACTCCTTCGACAAGATCACGTCCTGGCTGCTGGCATTCGTGATCTACCCGTTCCCTGCGGCTGTTGTGTACGCCGCGGCGTTCAAGCTCAAGTCCGGTTCCGACGGGCTGGGCGGCATCTTGTACGGGTTCGCTCTGGAGATGATGGCGCTGTTCGTCCTCCCCGCGGTCATGCGGATCATCGCCCCGCAGGTGCAGGCGCTCGGTCGGGCGTACGGCGGCGAGGTTGCGCTCAAGACCGCGGCCGCGGTTGCTGAGACAGCGGTCGCCGTCGGCGCCGCCGTGGTGACGGCGGGCGCAGCTGCCGGCCTGCTGGGGGCGAAGCTCGGCACCACCGTCGGTTCCAAGGCCACGGAGGCGGCCGCCCAGCAGGCGGGTCAGCAGGCCGCCAAGAACGTGGGCCGTGGCGGTGGCGCCGGACCGGATGCGGGAGGCGCGCCTCAGGGCGGCGGCGAAACCCGTCCGCCCATCTCACCGCCCGCCGAAAGCGGTGGCGGCGCGTCGACGGTGGACGCGGGCAATGGCGCGCCCGCAGCGCCGCCCACACCGGCACCAGCTCCGGCACCAGCTCCGGATCTTCAGACTCCGCCGGCGGCACCGGGTCCGAACCGTCCCGCCCCGAACCCGTCGACCACCCCTCCGGCCTCGCGCCCGGCGCGGTCACCGCAGCGGGCAACTTCCGAGCGGCAGGACGCCGCAGCGATGACGCGGCGCATGCAGGCGGCGGCGCAGGCCGCGCAGGTGACCAGCGCGAGCGTGAACCGGGCCACCCGTCAGGCCCTTGAGGACATCGACGAGACCATCGGAGGAAAGCATGACTGAGGAGCGCATCACCTACGGCAACTGGTTCGAGAAGAAGAGCCCTGGGATCTCGATCCTCACGCTCCCGGGCACGCTGATCCTGGGTGCCGGCATCGCGGTCATCGTGTTCATGGTCAGCAAGGTCGACAACGGCTGGGTCACCGCGGGGAGCGTTACCGCGCTGGTGCTCGCCGAGTTCTTCTACGGCTGGGAGTACGACGGCAAGACGATGGCCCGCCGCCTCGCCGAGAAGCGGGAGATCACGAAGCGGACCCGCAACGGCGAGTCCGACTACATCACGGGCGCCATGTCGAACCTCGCGAACAACGAAGGCGGACACCCGCTGCCGGGGATCCTCGCCCAGACGAAACTGCTGCGCGGGGTCGACGGGTACGGCAACGCGTTCGACGCGATTCATTACCCGTCCAAGAACCTGTTCGCCGTCTCTTTCCGGTGTGAGCCCGACGGCCATGGGATGGAGGACCAGGACCTCATCGACATGATGGTCGCCAAGTATGGCGCGTGGATCGCAACCTTGTCCGTCGAAGAGGGCGTCATCGGGGCGTCGGTCATCATCGACTCGGCGCCGGGCACCGGGGTTGAGCTCGGCGAGAGTGTGCGCGGGGAACGGGACCCAGATGCGCCGCCGGCAGCGTCTCGCATCATGGATGCTCTGGTCACCGACCTCCCGAACCACTCGTCCGACGTCACCGGATATGTGACCGTCGTCTGGAAGCAGGCCGCGATGGCGAGCTCGGCGGGCAACGCGGCAGACGCGGTGGTTGAGATCGCCAAGCGGCTCCCCTCCCATGCCGCCGCCTTGAGCGCCGGCGGCGCCGGCGATCCGGTGCCGATGACCGAACCCGACCTGGTGGAGGTCGCCCAGGTCGCCTACGACCCCGAGACCGCGATCGCTTTCGACCTGCTGCGTGCACGGGACCAGGCAGTGGAGCTCGACTGGGCGGCGGCAGGCCCCTCGTTCCTCGCGGAGCGGCGAGGGTGTCTGCTGCTGCCGGGTGGAGCGGCCGAGACGGTCGAGATGCGTCGCCCTCCGCGAGGGGTCGTCTTCGACAATCATCTCCTGCGCATGTTGCAGCCCAACGGCGCTTTCCTCCGTAAGCGGGTCGCGATCTTTTACCAGGCGGTCCCGGCGGACAAGGCACAGACGCAGGCCGAGAACGCCGTCCGTGCCGAGGACTTCGTGGCGGGGCAGAAGAAGGGCCGCCGTACCGCGACGACCCGACGCGGGATCCGTGTCGCAGAGAAGCTGGACGCCGAGATCGCCGAGGGCGCAGCGCTCGTCCCGTTCGCGATGCTCATGACCGGCACCTACGACGACGACCCAGAATCCAGTCGCCGTGCGCGCAACACCCTGCTGGCGCTGATGACCTCCTCACGAATGAAGGTGCGCCGCTCGAAGGGCCTGCAGGCCGCACTGTTCCACATGACTCTCCCGTTCGGGCTCATCCCGTGGGAGTTCGCCGACAACCCCTTCAAGAAATAGGAGCTGAGTTCATGTCTTCCCTCAAGGTCAAGCGGAGTGTTCCCGCGGCGCTCACCGCCGTCGCCGGGTGGTTCACGTTCGTTTTCGGGGCTGCCCGGATGGGAATTCTTCATCCGCTCACCGGCGACGATGCCGCGCTCCTGAATGGCGCGCTGACCGTCTCCGCCATCTTCCTGGCCTTCTGCGTCGTCTCGCTGGTCCTCATCCGCGTCTTGGAGCGTAGGGATCGGAAAGGGCATAAGGGCGAATGATGACGGGCAAGGTGGGCAAACTGCGTCGCCAGCAGGACCGTGCATACGCACACGCGTTGAAGCGCGCGGAACGGCGTGATCGACGCAGCAATCGCAGTGCGCTGACCCCGGAGGCGGTGGCCTACGCTCGCCGGAACCGTCCGGCTTTCACGAAGCCGAAGCCGTTGATGCCCCGAGGCTATGTGGGGGAGTACGGCGGCAAATGGGGTCTGATGCCGCAGCTGGCGACGTGGGTCTCCTCGTCGGTGCAGGTTCCCGGGTTGCATCCGTTCGCGATCGGCTCGGCCCGGCCGGCGCTCGGTGTACCGCTGGGACCGGATCTCACGAACTGGTCGCTGGTGTACTGCGATCCGATCACCTGGTTCCTGGCCGGCTTGATCTCAAACCCGTCGGCGATGGTGTTCGGCATCCCCGGGATGGGCAAGTCGTCGCTCGTGACGAGGTGGATTGCGGGGCTCTGCGATCGCGGCTATCCGCCCCTCGTGTTCGGCGATATCAAGGGGGAGCACTCTCCTCTGATCCGTGAGCTCGGCGGCGACGTGATCGAGATCGCTCCTGGCCTCCACACGATCAACCCCCTCGATCTTGGGGCGCTGCTCGACGCTGCCAAGCGCATCGTTGCTGTCGGTTGGATCCCGGACCCGAATCACCCGGATGGCGGCAAGCCCGGTGAACAGGTGGCCGCGGAGCTGCGCGAGCTTGCCCTGCAGCAGGCGTCCACGCTGATCATCGGCCTTGCGCGCCTGGTCCGCGGGGCGGCTCTGGCCGACTTCGAGGAGACGCTGATCGCCGTCGCCACACGGCTCGTGCATGATCGAACGGACGCGCCGATCCTCAGCGACCTGATCGACCTGCTCGAGGAAGGCGCGCTCGACGAGGGGACCGCGATCGGGGAGCTGATGGCGGCGTCGGTGTCCTACACGAGGGCCGACTACCGCAAGGCGGTGCGTCGCCTGCTGCAGACGTTGCGGTCGATCGTGCAGGGCCCCATGGGCGTGATCTTCAACGGCCCAACGACGGTTCAGATCCGGGTCGACAACCCTGGCGGCATGTCGGTGGATCTGGCGAAGATGCGCCGCGCGGACAAGAAAGTGCTCGCCGCGGTGATGATCGCGACGTGGGCGCATGGCTTCTCCGCCATCGACGCCCAGTGGGAGCTCGCCATGGCTGGCCTCGCCGAGTTCCGGAACCCCTTCGTCGTCGGCGACGAGCTGTGGAAGCCGATGAGCCTGGCACCGGGCATGGCGGGGCTGATCGACCAGCTGTCACGCACGAACCGCACGGAGGGCATCGGCCAGGTGTGGGTGACGCACTCCCCGAAGGACGCGGAGAAGCTGCCCACGCATGAGGACCGGGAGACGGCCCTGGGCCTGGCGGAGAACGCCGGCATGGTCGTGATGTTCGGGCTGGCGAAGAACGCGGTCGACGCGCTCGATGAAACGACCGTGTCGATGAACGCGGAAGAGCGTCGCTGCGTCGCGTCCTGGCGGAGTCCTCGGTCGTTCCGGGCACGTCGGGCCCCGAACGGGCGCCCCAAGCCTCCGCCTGGTGCGGGAAAGGCGCTGATCAAGGTGCAGGGCGCCACGGGCATCGCGGTTCAGGTCGTCCTCGTCGACGAGGAGATGAGCCTGCACGACACCAACGAGCGGTGGGGCCGACGGGGCCTTCGCCGGAGAGGACGATGATGGCTCATCACTTCATGCGGTACGTGCTGGCTGCCGCGGCGGTCGTGTTCATGCTGTGGATCGGGATCCCACTCGCCGTCCACGTGGGCGCACTGTTCACTCCCACCGGGGTGTGGGACTACCCGTGGACGTTGCCGGAGCTGCTCACGAGAGTGCTGCAGCGGACCCCGATGCCCGCCTCGACCGTGTTCTGCGCGGTCGGGATCCTGGTCATCCTGGCAGCCCTGATCTGGGGAGTCACATCGGGCAACCTGGGCTGGCAGTCCAATGGTCGCGCCACGATCCTCCGGTTGAAACTGATCGTGGCGTGGAAGTCGCGGCCGCGGCGATCGCCGTTGACCGCGCGCGCTGCTGAGCCGCTCGGACGCGTCGGCTGGTTCGGGTTCTTCGGGATCCGCTGGTTCACGGACATGCTCGAGGAGACTCGCGTCCTGATCGCCCCGTCCGGCGCCGGAAAGACCGTGCGCCTGGTCGTTCGGCTGATCCTCCGGGCACGCGGGGCGATCGTGGCGACGTCGACGAAACCGGATGTGCTGCAGCTGACCGCCTGGCTTCGCATGGTGCGCCATCCTTTCGCCCGGGTGATGGTCTTCGACCCGGAGGGCATGGTGCCGTGGATGGGGGAGCGGCGCGTGAAGTGGAACATCGTCGCCGGCTGCCAGGACGGGCAGATGGCGATGAAGCGCGCCGCCGCGATCGTTGCCGCACGGCCCATCGACGGCACACAGTCATCGAACTCAGGATTCTTCACTCAGGCGGTCACCATCGTCCTGCAGTGCATGCTGCACGCGGCCGCGATCGACGGCCGAACGATGCGCGACGTCATGCGCTGGATGGGCGACTTCGAAGACGACACCCCCT
This sequence comes from Microbacterium sp. 13-71-7, assembly GCF_002257455.1. Taxonomy (GTDB): domain Bacteria; phylum Actinomycetota; class Actinomycetes; order Actinomycetales; family Microbacteriaceae; genus Microbacterium. Next base: position 8,543 of record NZ_NCKN01000024.1, on the reverse strand, counting down.
ACAACATCCTCCGGGAGCGACCCGGGGCGATCCGCCACTGGGAGCAGCTGCTCACGAAGTACTGCCGGGGGAAAGCCGATGAGACGGTGAGCAGCACGGACATGTCAGCCAGCGGCATCCTCAACGCGTTCTCGATCGAAGCGATTCTCGAGGCGGTCTGCCCCAACGACGACGATCGAGTGATCGACGCGAGCGGTCATCACCGCACCCGCGACAGCCTCTACCTGATCTGCAAGGGGGAAGATTCACCGGCGGCGAGCGTCTTCACCGCACTGGTCGAGTCCCTGTACCTGATGGCCTCGGATGACATCACCCGCAACGGGCTGTGCGTCCCGCCCCTCGAGCTGGTGCTCGACGAGGCGATGAACATCTGCTCCATCCCTTCCCTGCCACGAGTGATGTCCACGGGGCGCGGCGAGGGGATCGTTCCGACCGTCATCGCCCAGGACTACCAGCAAATCGTGGACCGGTACGGAGAGTCAGCCGCCACGACGATCGTGAACAACGCCACGGAGCTGCTCGTCATGGGTGGGCTGAAGGACGCTGACTACCTGCAGAAGATCGCCGTCCTCGCCGGATCCCTGGACCACCTCGGGCGCGGGTTCGCGAAGCAGGTTCTCGCGCCGGAGCGAATTCGCACACTGTGGGACGGGCGCGCCCTCTTCTTCTACCGGAACCAGCCGCCGGCAGTGATCACCCTCGTTCCCTGGTGGCGGAGCAGGCAGAAGAGCGAGTACAAAGCATCCCTCGCCTGGGCGAAGGCCGAGCGCGACCGCTACATCACCGGTGAGCAGTTCACCGGTCGGATCGAGGAGAGGGCAGCATGAGCCACGAAGACGACGAGCCGTACTGGTCGACCACGCCACCGGAAGATCACGGATCGTATCCCGACTGGGCCCGCGGCGTCGAGGATGCGCCGCCGCCAGCCGCTGGTGCGGCGGCCGAGGATCAGGACGTCCTCGAGCAGATCCTCGAGATGCTGACACAGGTCTCCGCTACCCAGCAGTCTCAGCAGCAAGGCTTGAACGCGCTCAATGAGGCGGTGCAGAATCAGCAGTCCGCGATCGAGGCGCAGCAGAAAGAGATGGACGATCTCCAGGCCTCTCTGGCTGCAGCGCCTGATGGCCCGTTCGCCTGGGCGGAGCTTCGCGGCCTGGAACGGGAGATGCTGTGGCGCCGGCTCTACGACTGGGTGACCTGGCTGGAAGATCGGTACCTGCGGAATCTGTCCGTCTCCCGGCAGGGCATCCCGGCCCTCCACGCGGACTGGTACCGGCACCCCGTCGCTGTGGAGATGCTCACGGCACTGATGGTCGCGCATTTCGCCGCCTACCGCGAGAAAGCGGCACCGCCCTCGTTCGCCCTGGTCGATTGGCATGAGCGGGCGCTCTGGCCGACACTCGCGCGAATGGAAGCTCTCGGCCTCTTCAAGCGTGAAGACGAGGAGAAGGACTGGGACGGTCCCGAAGTGCGCAACACGCGGCACGACAGCAGCCGCTTCTACGGGTGGCTCGACGCCGACGTTCAGGCGCATCTGGAGGATAGGGAGAGCAATTGACTTCAATCGCGCCGACACCTGGCCGGCTCGTCGTGAGGGGCCGGCCCTGCATTAGGGCTCTATCTCTACAGATAGAAGGAGATAATAGAGATCTGTTTATCTGGGATTATCTGGAGGTCTGATGGCGCAGCCGAGCCCGTACACGCCGGGGGAGATCTCGCGCGGCGTTCCTGGCCGCGGGGACCTCATCGCCGAGTTCGAGGAGCGCCTGTCGCTTCTCGTGGACCTGCAACGACTCGTTGGACGGATCCATGTGGCGCATGGCGAGCGGGGGATCGGGAAGACGTCGCTCTTGCGCGCCTACCAGCGGATCGCGGAGCGGCGTGACGTTCTGTGCATCTGGGTGACCGCTGGGGAGAAGACCGGTCTGATCGCTCAGCTCCTTCGGGAGGTCCGCCGGGAGACGACGACATGGCCGCGCTCCGCGGCAGCATCGGTAGGCAAGCTGCTCGACTCCCTCACGGTGACGGTCGGAGTTCCGGGTGTTGCGTCTGTGACGAAGTCTGGCGGTGCCGCCGAGGAACGTGCCGACCTCGAGGCGCGGGAGCTGGAAGAGGTGCTGCGCGCGGTGTTGAAGAACCGGGACCGGGTTCCTGCTCTGATCCTGTTCGTCGACGAGATCCAGTCGGCGGATGCGGAGGGGATTCGCACGCTCGCGTACGCCTGGCAGCATCTTCAGGCCGAGGGCCCGGATCTGCCGGCGGCGGTCTTCGCAGCGGGGCTGTCGAATGCTCCGGAGCACATCTCTGGGGCGGTGACATTCTCCGAGCGGTTCGCGTATCGGCCGCTCGAGATGCTGAGCACGGGTGCTCAGGTGACCGCGCTGACCGAACCGGCACTTGCGCTCGGCGTGTCGTGGACGCCGAGCGCACTGTCGACGGCAGCAGAACTCGCGGCCGGCTACCCGTATGCGCTGCAGCTGGTGGGGGACAGCGCGTGGGCGGCCGCGGACCGCCCGGATCCGGGCGGCGTCGTCATGGACGAGCACGTCGATCGGGCGCGGCATCTTGTGGACCGTGACATGCGCGCCCTGTTCGCCGCTCGATGGTCGAGCACCACGCCGTCGGGGAAGGCGTTCCTCGGGGCGTTGGCATGGCTCCAGGAGGGGGAGTCCGGGGTGGAGCGGAGCGCTCTTGCTGACGCACGGGGCGTTTCGACGACGGGGATCTCCACGGTCAGGTCCCAGTTGCTGGAAAAAGGGTTGATCCAGACGGAGGGGCGTGGCCGGGTCCGGATCACCCCGATCCCTGGCTTTGTCGATTTCATCCGGGACCAGGGCGACAATCCGCACGGTTGAGGGGGGACGGGCATTGATGCGCGCGGCGTGGGAGCGCTCAGCGCTGTGGGCCGGTCATGCGGCGTTGAGCTTGTCGAATTCGGCCGGGCTCGTCGGTGGTGCGTTGGATCGCGGCTCGGTCGTCGGCGTCGACGAGGTCGGCGATCGCGACGCGTTGCTGCCGATAGCTTTCGGCGCTTTCCGGGTGCTGATCCTGCAGGACGACGAGGGTGCCGCGGACGCGGGTTGCTGCTTCGTGCATAATGTCGTAGGGCACGACGGTAGGGATGCGCGTTGCGCTGCTGGTGAGCGTCATGGCGTGTTTCTTCTATTGGGTGTGAGTGCACGCCGGACCTCGGTCATTGGCTCGGGCCCCGGTTCTGTCGGGCGGGTGCGGGCAGGTCCGGGACCGTGGCCGGCTCGGCGGTCTTCTCGCGGCGACGGGCGGCTTCTTCAGCGGCACGGCGGGTGGCTTCCGCTGTGGCGGCCTGGTCGGTCGCGGCCGATGTGCTCTCGGACGCGGACGCTGCGAGGTCGGCGGTGCGCTTGCGCAGGTCGTCCAGCTTCTTGGCGAGCTGATCTCGGTGCGCGGGGTCGAGTGCAGCGGCGGCGCGCTCGGCGTCGGATCGCGGCCGTTTCTGGTCGAGGCGGCGGGCGAGGTCTTTTGCCTTGTTCAGCTGTGCGGTGACGTCGACCGTGCGGTCGTTTCCGCGGGCGGCGAGCAGCGCGGTGGACTTGTGCAGTGCGGTGACGCGCGCGGCTAGGGTCTGGCCGACCTCGCCGTTGCGCAGACGTTCCGGGATGGCGGTGGCGTCGTCGGCGGGGACCTTGTACTTCGCGCGGAACAGGTCGATCTCCGCGGCGAGGCGCATCCACCGCTTGAGGTGCTTGTTGGTGGCGGGTACGGGGCCGAGCTGGTCCGTCCAGGAGGGGCGTTCGATGGTGAGCTCGATGCCGCGTTGCGTCATCCGCTGGTCGATGTATTCGGCGCGTTCGCGCAGGTGCTCGCGCCACGTGTCTGGGATGTCCGGGTGCTGCTGGGCGTCGCGGTCGACTGCCCATCCGTATCGTCCGGTGTCGTCGCCGAGCTCAGGCAGCGGCGACAGCGTGCCTTCCTCATTGAGTTCCTCGAGGCGCTTCTCAATGCGCCAGGACATGACGGCGCCGATGTCTTCGGCGTCGCCGAAGTCGCGTTTCGCCCAGCTTTCGGTGAGCAGTTGAGCGGGGTCCAGCCCGTATTTCTCGGCGCGGACGAGGCCTGCGGATGTGGCGCCCCATCCGTCCGAGGCGGTGAGGGCTTCGGCTCGACTTTGCAGGACGCGGGACGCGAGGGTTGCGAACCTGGCCTCGTTGGCGAGCCCGGCGATGTCGGCGTGCTCGTCGACCAGGCGTGCCAGGTTCAGGGCTTGGGCACTTTCGACGTCGACGGTTTCGTGCGCGGAGAGGTTGGTGTCGACGTTGCGGGCGATCTGCTCGAGGACTTCGTCGGGGTGCTGGCCGGGTTCGGTCTCGACGTAGAGGACGTTGTTGGTGACGCCTCTGGTGGCGAGCACGTAGGCACTGGACCGGGGTGTTTGCGCGGTGACGATGCCGCGGGAGACGCCTTCGACGAACTGTCCAAGGGAGTTGTTGCCGCCGACGGTGTTGCCTTGCTCTTGGTGGGCGGTGTACGCGTAACCGAGGTGCGTGTGCGTGCGTACGTAGTCGGCGGGGAGGTTGATGGTGCCGCCGTGGCGGGTGTGCGCGACGGTGAGGGAGCCGTCGGAGTGGACGGCGTGGACGATGTAGATGTCACCGTTGTCGACGGAGTCGCGGCCTTGGTTCATGGTGAGGTCGCGACGGTTGAGGCGGGTCATGATGCGATCGCCGATGTGCGCCTCGTATCCGTCGTTGAGGTCGGCGCCGGGGCCTGGGAGGACTCGGCCGTCGGCGACGGCGAGGGCTTGGGCGCGCCCGTTGAGTTCGTCCACGTAGGCGCGGGTGGGGGCTCCCATGATGGCCTCACGTCCGGCGCGGAGGTCGGCGATGTAGTCGTAGAAGAGGATCTCGGCGATGCGTTCCTTACTGCCGGCGATGATGCGCTGGTTGTCCTTGTACCAGGCGAAGGGGTCGACGCTGGGGGCGGACTCGCGCAGCACGAGCGAGGCGTCGCGTTCGTGTTTGTCGCTGAATCGGTAGACGTTTTCGAGTTCGACGGCGCCGACTTCTTGGCGGAGGAGTCGGAAGGCACCGCCGGCGCCGACGGCGGTGATCTGGGCATGGTCGCCGACGAGACGAACAAATCCGCCGGCGTCGGTGACGAGAATGGTGACCTGGTCGAGGTGGGTGGTGGAGGCCATCGCGGCTTCATCAACGACGACGACGTCGCCAGGGTTGACCAGGTAGCGGGGGCTGACGGGGCGACCTTTGGCGGCGGCGTTGTGGTGGGCTTGGAGGAATCCGTCGATGGTGAACGCGGGCACGTGCACGTCGTCTTGGAAGACTTTCGCGGCGTGCTTGGAGGGGGCGAGTCCCACCATTCGCTGGCCTTCCAGACGGAGAGCGTGGGCGGCGAGGCGGAGGGAGCGGCTGGTCTTGCCGGCGCCGGCGGGTCCGACGCCGACAACGATGCGGGTGCGGTTGGTGACGATCTCACGGGCGAGACGGACCTGGGCGGCATCCTTGTTCGGCTGCGCCGCGAGGGCGAGGGCGAAGCTCTGGGTGGTGACTGGGGCGGGCTGTTCGGCGGTGGTGCGCGCGGCGTGCAGGAGGCGGGCCTCGGCTTCGAGGACGCGGGTGGAGGTGTAGAGGGTGCGCCCTTTGGAGGTGTAGACGGATTCGTTGTCGCTGGCGCGGGTGAGGGGCTGGAAGCGTCCGTGGATGTGCTCGGGGGTGACGCGGATGGAGTCGAGTTGCAGGGTGGTGCGCAGCAGGAAGTGTTCGAGTTGTTGCTGATCGATGACGTGCTTCCGATCGCCGTCGGTGATCGTGAATCGGCGGTAGCGGTGCTGGGAGAGGTATCGTTCGATCTCGGCTTTGACGTGGTTCTCACCCCAGGTGGAGCGGGACCTTTCGACGTTCGCCATGATCTCGGCGGCGGCGGTGTGCGCCTCGATCGGTTCGCGCAGGGGCTCGATGAGGGTGCGGAGCTTGGAAGTGTTTCGCGGGGTGCGGAGCTGGTCGACGAGGCTGCCGAGTCCGCGGGAGCGGGCTTCGTGGTCGACATCGGCGCGCAGTTGAGTGACCGTGCGCGCGGTCACTTTCTTCTGCCGGGTTTGCTGCCAGGCCTGTTCGCTGATCTTGCGGCGGGCGATGTGATCGGGGGTGCGTCCGTGTTCTTGGATGTACTCCTTTACGAGCTCATCGGTGGCGGGGATGATGCCCTTGCTCCGCTTGGAGAAGAGGCCTCCGAGGCGAGGGTCGACGTTGTCGAGCTCGAGGACGGGGGGTTTGCCGTCGGTGACGGTGCGAAGCGTGGAGCGGTATCCGAGTTGGTCGAGTTCGTCGAAGAGGTTCTTGTTGTAGCTCTCGCTGAGGTACACGGTGTTGCGCAGCAGCGCCCGGGAGTCCAGCGATCGCCATTTGCCGTCGGTGCCCTGGACTTTGGCGGAGATGACGACGTGGTCGTGCAGGTGCGGGTCCCCGACGCGGGACTCGTAGTGACGAAATCGGGTGGCGATGACGCCGCCTTTGACGTCGATCTGGCGGACTCCGTTGACGCCGGCGCGGGTGGCGAGGACCTCGTCTTCCAGGCGCTGCAGGGTGCGTTCGATGGCGCGTTCGTGGGCGTCTTCAATGTCGCGGGCGGTCCTTTTGTCGCCCAGCACCCACGCGAGGGAGATGCTCTTGGGTACGGAGAAGGTGTGGTCGATTCCGGCCATGGCGTGCTGGGCGGGTTTGAGCGCGTTGGTGACGTACTTGGCCAGTTCCTCGTCATCCAAGGGTTGGCGTCCGTGGACGTCGCGGAATACGATCGCGCCCTCGCGCATACGGATCTGACGGTGCTCGTCGCGGTTGGGGCGGTGTCGGTGGATCCGCTCGAACTCGGCCCTGGCCTTGTCGATGCCTTTCCGCAGCGTGGTGTCTTTGACGTCGTAGGTGTAGTAGCTGCGGCCGAGCTTGATAGCCTTCTCGATGTCTTCGGGGCGGGCGCCTGCGGCGCCCATCTGTGCGGTGATGGCGTCCGCGTCGGGGTGCAGTCCTTCTCCGTAGAGAGCACGCATCTGCGCTTCGGTGACTTCTCCCCGCATGCCGAGGAGCTCGGCACCGCGGCCCATCCAGACCCCGGGAGGGTTCCCGTCGACGGTGTAGTAGTCGGTGACCGCCGTGCCCGGACGTCGTTGGACGTCGGCTGTGGCGACGGACTCTGTGTAGTAGCGGTATCCGTCGCCGGCGGACATGACGTTTGTGGTCATCATGTTGTGACCGCCTGATCACGGACCGAGGGTAGACCGCGGAACGGTTCCAGGATGTGCTTGCTGGCGAGGGCGAGCTCCCAGCGAGCCACCTGGTCGCGTGGATCGTGCCGGTGCTGGAATCGCAGTCCGGTGCGATCCTCGATGGCCGCAATGAGCTGCCTGGTGTGGTGCTCGCTTGCGGCCTCGATGCTGCCGGTTAGCAGGTCCTCGTCCAGCGGCCCCCACCGGCCGTCGTCGCCGAGGGCGAGGTTCAGGATCACGATGTGGTCGTGCAGGTCGGGAGCCCCGTTGTACGCCTGCCCGTGCTGGAATCGAACACCGATGAGCCCGTTGCGGAGCCCGATCTGTCGCACTCCGCCGGGTCCGCGGAGGGTTGCTGCAGCGTTCTGCTGGAGGTAGCCGAGGGTGTGCTGGGCGGCGACTCCGGCCGTGTTCTCAAGCGTCTGCTCGAGCTGCTCGTCATCGGTGAGGGTCCAGATGCCGTTGACGCTCAATGGTGTCGTGCAGACCATGTCGAACGCAGCGATTGCGGACTGCGTGACGTCGTGAAAGGTGGGCAGGTACTCCGAGAGTTCGACGTCGGTGACGAAGCCGCTGACGCCGAGATCCGCTGTACCGTTGCCCACCCAGTGGCCGATCGAGCGCCCGATCTCGGGGGAGGAGCAGGTGATCGCGGGCTGGTGCTGCCGCGCCGCGTGCAGGCTCAGCACGGCGGGCTAGCTAGCGGTTTGCTCGACAGGTTCATATCGACACTATACCTCGTTCATTACAAATGCCAGAGGTGCGTCGTTCTTCTGTCCTGGTTTTCGAGCGATACGGAGTGAGCTTGAAAACGTCGCTGTTCAAGCGACGAAGGATGGAAGAACGGACATGACACGACGAAGTCTTGTGTCAGCGAGCGGTTTCGGAGACCTGCGTGCAGGTCGACGAAGCACGATCGCTCAAGGGGTAGCCCCGAACTGGTGGTTCGACGTCGAACCACCAAGAGGGTCTTACTACCCTCCGCTGGGCCGGTAGCCGATAGGGCCGCGGGTTTGATCGAGGGGGTGTGGGGGGATCCTTCCCCCGCGGCTGGCGCTGGCGCTCGACGGGTTGTCAATGTCTCGCGTTCTAGCGGGTGCCATAGGTCGATTTGCTCGCAAAGTGTATACTGTGGTGCGTGAGTTTGGGAGTGAGGAGTGGTGATGGTGAACACGACGAAGCAGATCAGCGCAAGGGCGCGGGCTCGTGCGGCGAGCTCGCACTTCTACGAACTGGAGAGGCAGCGCGAGGAAGTTCAGGGGCGCTACTTCGATTCCATGGATGCCGTCGA
>NZ_NCKN01000288.1 GCF_002257455.1 Microbacterium sp. 13-71-7 | reverse complement strand
GGTCGGCATGACGCATGCCGGCGTGCTGCACCACTTCGGCTCCAAGCAGAAGCTGCTGCTCGAGGTGCTCGCCTACCGCGACGAGAGCGACGTCGCCGGCCTCGCCGAGAAGCACATCCCCGACGGCCCCGCCCTCTTCCTGCATCTGGTCAAGACCGCGCTCGTGAACGAGCTGCGGCCGGGCATCGTGCAGGTCTACACCGTGCTCTCCAGCGAGTCCGTGACCGACGACCACCCGGCGCGCGGGTTCTTCGAGCACCGGTACGCGAAGCTCAGGGAGGAGGTCTCGGCCGCGTTCGCCGAGCTGTGCGCCCAGGAGGGCGTGACCGGCACCGCGCGCATCGCCACGGCCTCCGCGTCGATCCTCGCGGTCATGGACGGCCTGCAGCTGCAGTGGCTGCTGGACCCGTCGGCCGTGGATCTCGCCGAGGCCAGCGCGTTCGCGATCGAGGCGATCGTGAACGGCGTGCTCCATCCCGGTCCTCCGCTCGAGACGTACGCGCCCGGCGCATCCCCCCGCTGACCGCTCCCCCGCGCCCTCCGGCGGATCCGCCCGGGTGACGGATCCGCGTAGGCTCGGCGCTATGACGATCGACCTCGAAGCGCTGTTCATCGACCTGCACCGCAACCCCGAGCTGTCGTTCCAGGAGACGCGCACGGCCGCGATCGCCGCCGGGCACCTGCGCGACCTCGGGCTGGAGGTCACAGAGGGCATCGGGAAGACCGGGGTGATCGGGGTGCTCGAGAACGGCGAGGGCCCCGTCGTGTGGGCGCGCGCCGACATGGACGCGCTGCCCGTGACCGAGCAGACAGGCCTGGCCTACGCGAGCACCGCGACCGGCATCGATCCGGAGGGCCACGAGGTCGGCATCATGCACGCCTGCGGCCACGACATGCACGTGACCGCGATGATCGGCGCGGTCGAGGAGCTCGTCCGCACCAGGGACGAGTGGTGCGGCACGCTCGTCGTCGTCATCCAGCCCGCCGAGGAGTACGGCGCCGGCGCCCGCGCGATGCTCGACGACGGCGCTCTGGACCGCTTCCCCCGCCCCGACGTCGTCATCGGACAGCACGTCACGCCCTTCCCCGCCGGCATGATCGGCGTCCGGCCCGGCCCGCAGATGTCGGCATCGGACGGCCTGCACGTCGTGCTGCACGGCCGCGGCGGGCACGGATCGCGCCCGCACTCCACGATCGACCCCGTCGTCATGGCGGCCGCGACGGTCATGCGCCTGCAGACCGTAGTCTCGCGCGAGGTGGATCCGCACGACCTCGCCGTCGTGACCGTCGGCGCGATCCACGCCGGCACCAAGAACAACATCATCCCGGCTGAGGCCACGCTCGACCTCAGCCTGCGCTACCCCGACGAGGCCCTGCGCGAGAAGGTCCTGGAGAAGGTCGAGCGCGTCATCAAGGCCGAGGCGATGGCGTCCGGCGCCCTCCAGGATCCGACCATCGAGACCCTGCACACGCTGCCCGCGACGATCAACGACGCCGCGGCAACCGAGCGCGCGACGGCCGCGTTCCGGGAGGCGTTCGGCGACGCGAACGTGATCGACCCCGGCCTGTTCACCGGCAGCGAGGACGTGTCCTGGTTCGCCCGGGACGCCGGCGTGCCGCTCGTGTTCTGGTTCTGGGGCGGCATCGCTCCCGCCCGCTACGCGGTCGCGGTGGCGAACGGCACGGTCGACAGCGAGATCGCCACGAACCACTCGCCGTTCTTCGCGGTCGAGATCCACCCGACGATCGAGGTCGGCGTGCAGGCCCTGACCGTCGCAGCCCGCGAGTTCCTGGACTGACACCCGCCCCCCGTGCCGTGCCGTGCCGGATCGCGCCGTGCCGTGCGACGATCTGCACAGGCCGGGACGATCGGCACACGGATCCGCGCCGACACGTGTGCGGATCGTCGCACCGTGTGCGGATCGTCGCGGGAGGACCGGCAGCGGGAGGCGCTGAGCGGATCCGGCCTCAGACGTCGACGCGGACGGGCGACAGCGCGGCGAGCGGGGCGTGCGCCTCGTGGTGCAGCCGCTCCATGCGCTCGTCGAGCTCGCTCGCGGCGTCGGCCGCCGCGGTGAGGTCGTCCACGAGGTGCGCGGGCACCTGGCCCTGGAACTTGTAGTGGATCTTGTGCTCGAGGCTCGCCCAGAAGTCCATCGCGATCGTGCGGAACTGCACCTCGACGGGCACCATGATCGGGCCGGAGGAGAGGAACACCGGCACCTCGAGGATCGCGTGCAGGCTGCGGTAGCCGTTGGCCTTCGGCGTCGCGATGTAGTCCTTCACGATGCGCACGGTGATGTCGTCCTGCGCGGCGAGCAGGTCGAACAGCCGGTACACGTCGGCGACGAAGCTGCACGTCACGCGCACGCCGGCGATGTCGGTGATGTGCGCGCGGATCGTGTCGAAGTCGGGCTCGATCCCCCGGCGCGCCACCTTCTCCACGATGCTGTCGGGCGTCTTGACCCGGCTCTTCACGTGCTCGATCGGGTTGTAGGAGTGGTGGTGGGTGAACTCGTCGCGCAGGATCGAGATCTTCGTCTCGATCTCGCGCATCCCGAACTCGTACTCGTGCAGGAACCGCTGGAACTCGTCGCGCAGCTCGCGCGCCTCGGACAGGGTCTGGTTCAGCGCATCGTCGTCCAGGGGGGCCATGCTCATGTCTGCGACGCTACGCAAAAGGAGTTCGGATCTCCTGTGTGTTCGTTCTGAGCGGACCGCCGAGTCGCCGAGAGAGCGCTCTCCGAGCCCCCGCGCGTACCCTCTTCTGACACGCCCGGGGCCCGCCGAGGGCAAAGAGTGATGGAACAGTGATGCAACAACCCGCGCGCGAAATTGCATCCGCCCCGTTCCAGGCGTAATTTAGCCGCTCGTGGCAAATGACAGCCGTGAGAGCGCCGACGCCCCGCAGGTAGCCAAACGCATCCTGCTCGGGGAGCCGCTCAGCACAGAGAAGGCGAACGAACAGCTCCTCCCGAAACGGATGGCGCTGCCGATCTTCGCATCCGACGCACTCTCCTCCGTGGCGTACGGCCCGCAGGAGATGCTGATGACCCTGGGGCTCGGCGGTCTGGCGTTCCTCGCCTTCGCGCCATGGGTCGCGGCGGCGGTCGTCCTGCTGCTGATCGTGATCGTGCTGAGCTACCGCAAGCTGATCCAGGCCTACCCCTCCGGCGGCGGCGACTACGAGGTCGCCTCGAAGAACCTCGGCGAGATCCCCGGCGTCGTCGTGGCCGCGGCCCTCCTCGTCGACTACATCCTCACGGTGTCCGTGTCGATCGCCTCCGGCGTGGACAACATCATCTCCGCCGTGCCGCAGCTCGACCCGTGGCGGGTCGAGCTCGCCGTCGGCTTCGTCATCCTCATCGTGGTCGTGAACCTGCGCGGCGTGCGCGAGGCGTCCACCTTCTTCGCGGTGCCGACCTACATCTTCATCGGATCCGTCGGCGTCATGATCGTCACGGGCCTGGTGCGCACCTTCCTCGGCGACGCCCCGATCGCCGAGAGCGCTCAGTACACGATGCACGGCGACCAGCTCGCGAACGCCGCCGTCATCCTGCTCGTGCTGCGGGCGTTCTCCAGCGGCTGTTCCGCCCTCACCGGCGTCGAGGCGGTCTCGAACGGCGTGCAGGCGTTCCGGATCCCGAAGATCCGCAACGCGCAGGCGACGCTCGCGATGATGGGCGGGATCGCGATCCTGCTGTTCACCGGCCTCACCGCGCTCGGCCTGATCACGCAGGTGCACTACGCCGAGGATCCCTGCCGCGACCTGGCCGGCTTCAACTGCGCGCTCCCGCAGCAGTCGCTCATGGCGCAGATCGCCTCCGCCGTGTTCGGCGGCGGATCCCTGCCGTTCTTCATCATCCAGGCGGCGACCGCGTGCGTGCTGCTGCTCGCCGCCAACACGGCCTTCAACGGCTTCCCGCTGCTCGGCGCCGTGCTCGCCCGCGACGGCTACGCGCCCAAGGCGCTGAACACCCGCGGCGACCGCCTCGTGTTCTCCAACGGCATGATCCTGCTCGGCATCGCCGCGATCGGCGTGCTGGTGCTGTTCCAGGCGAACCTGACGAACCTGATCCAGCTCTACATCATCGGCGTCTTCGTGTCCTTCTCGCTCGGACAGGTGGGCATGGTGCGGCACTGGCGGCGCCTGCTGGCCGGCACCAAGGTCATGAGCGTGAAGGAGGCGCAACCCGTGCGCCGCACGGCCTACACGGGCCTTGCGATCAACTCGCTCGGTGCGTCCATGACGATCGCGGTGCTCGTGATCGTCACGATCACCAAGTTCACGCACGGCGCGTGGATGGTGTTCATCGCGATCCCGCTCCTCGCCCTGCTCATGATGGGCGTGAAGCGCTATTACCGCGACGTCGAGCACGAGATCTCGATCGACGACACGACCCACTTCGG
>NZ_NCKN01000287.1 GCF_002257455.1 Microbacterium sp. 13-71-7 | reverse complement strand
CGCGGCGCGGCAGGCCGCGATCGGGGCGGGCATCGGATGGGACGTGCCGTCCCACTCCGTCAACAAGGTGTGCCTGTCAGGGCTCACGGCCATCATCGATGCCGCGCGGATGATCCGCACCGGAGACGCCCTCACGGTGGTCGCCGCCGGCATGGAGTCGATGACGCGGGCGCCCCACTTGATGATGGGCTCCCGCGACGGCTGGGCCTACGGATCCGTCGAGGTGCTCGACCACATGGCGTACGACGGTCTCACCGACGCCTACGACAAGGAGAGCATGGGGGCGTCGACCGAGCGGCACAACCCGCGCTTCGGACTCACTCGCGAGGCGCAGGACGAGGTCGCCGCGCGGTCGCACCAGCGTGCGGCTGCGGCGCGCGACGCGGGCGTGTTCGAGGGCGAGATCGTGCCGGTCAGCGTGCCCCAGCGGCGCGGCGAGCCGGTGGTCCTGACCTCGGACGAGGGCATCAGGCCCGAAACGACCGTCGATACGCTCGCGGGTCTGCGACCGGCCTTCGCCGAGGGCGGCTCCATCACGGCGGGCAACTCCTCGCAGATCTCGGACGGGGCCTCTGCGGTCGTCGTCACCACGCGTGCCAACGCCGAGTCCCAGGGCTGGCCCGTGCTCGTCACGGTCGGAGCCAGCGGACAGACCGCCGGCCCGGACAACTCCCTCCAGGAGCAGCCGGCGAACGCCATCCAGCGGGCGCTGGACAAGCAGGGCATCACGGCCGCGGACCTGGATCTGGTCGAGATCAACGAGGCGTTCGGGGCCGTGGTCGCGCGCTCCGAGGCCGTGCTCGGCCTGGATCCGGAGATCGTCAACGTGCACGGCGGGGGGATCGCGATCGGGCACCCGATCGGTGCGAGCGGCAACCGCCTGGCGGTGCACATGGCGCATGAGCTGGTGCGTCGGGGCTCCGGCACCGCGGTGGTCGCGCTCTGCGGCGGCGGCGGTCAGGGCGAAGCCCTCATCCTCACGCGCTGAGGTGGAACGCGCGGGGGCTGAGCCTTCGAGCACCGCTCCCGTCGCGAAAGATGTCGCTCAGCCTCGCTCAGAGCGGCATCTTCTGCGACGGGAGCGGCCTAGGGCGCTCCCGTAAGATCGGCGCATGACGACGATCCGGGCTCTGACGGCGGCCGACCGCGACGACTGGCTGCCGCTCTGGCAGGCGTACCTCACGTTCTACGAGTCGGTGCTCGCCGACGACGTCACCGCATCGACGTTCGCGACCATCGTGGATCCGGCAGGAGCCATCCAGGGGGCGATCGCCCGCGACGACGACGGCCGCGCGGTCGGGATCGTGCACTGGTTCGCGCATCCGGCCACGTGGTCGAAGACCGGCTACACCTATCTCGAGGACCTGTTCGTGGATCCGTCCGTCCGCGGAGGCGGTGTCGGTCGCGCGCTGATCGCACACGTCACGGACGCGGCGCGCGCCGCGGGCAGCGACAAGGTCTACTGGCTCACCGCGGAGGGCAACGCCACTGCGAGGGCGCTCTACGACCGGGTCGCGGAGCGCAGCGGCTTCATCCATTACCAGATCGACCTCGGCTGAGGATCGCGGGCCTGCCCGGTCCCTGATCCTGCGCGATCCAGTCCCTGAGCCTGTAGAAGGGACGCGCCGGGTCAGGCCTTGTCGGCCTTGCGCTGCGCCTTGAGCTCGGCCTTGAGCTCCTTCTTCGCGCGCTTGTACTGCACGGGGGCGACGGGGGAGTCGTAGGAGACGCTCTCGCCGCGCTCGTCCCGGCGGTAGTCGACGATCGCGCCGACGGCGAGGGCGATCGTGATGCCCCAGCTCAGCCACGCCAGCACGGCGCGCCAGGTGATCGGTGCGTCCCGCGTGCCGCGCAGCAGCGCGATCCCGCTGGTGATCGCGCCGAACAGACCGCTCGCGAAGAGGTAGTTGCGCATGGGAACGAGTCTAACCAGGGCGGATCGGCACCCGCGGGATCCACCGCCCGCAGAATCGTCCGGCTCGGTACACTGGGCCGATCACCGTTGTGCATTACCGGCCGCCGGCTCTTCCGGCGGAAAGCGGCGGCACCTGACTGCGTCCCCCTCGTGCGGCGACGCCAGAGACCTGTTCCGCCATGACCACTTCGCACACCTCGTCCGTCCCCGCCGTCCCCAGCCTGCTCCGCAGGGTCGGGATGCCCTATTTCGTCATCGCCTTCATCGCCCGGCTGCCGTTCGCGATGATGGTCGTCGGCGTGCTCACCGTCGTCGTCGCGGCGCGCGAGTCGGTGGCCCTCGGCGGGCTCACGTCCGCCGCCGTCGGCATCGGCACCGCGTGCTTCGGCCCGCTGCTGGGCGCCGCCGCCGATCGCCGCGGCCAGCGGATCGTCCTCGCCGTCGTCGCGGTCGCCAACGCCGCGGCCCTCATCGGGTTCACCCTCGTCGTGTACTCCTCGGCACCCGAGTCGTTCGTGCTGCTGAGCGCGTTCGCGATCGGCGCGACCGCCCCGCAGGTCTCCCCGATGTCGCGGTCGCGGCTGGTCACGATCATCGCCGAGCGCGTGCCGGCCGACCGCAGGGCGCGCACCACGTCGTCGACGATGTCCTACGAGTCCGCAGCCGACGAGACCGTGTTCGTGTTCGGGCCGTTCCTCGTGGGCGTGCTCGCCACCGCGATCGCCCCGTGGATGCCGCTGGTCATCGCCGCGGGCCTGATCCTGGTCTTCGTGGGCGCCTTCGCGCTGCACCCGACGGCCGCCCACGTCTCCGCACAGCGCGGCGCCGACGGCCGCGCCACCTCGCAGGTCTCCGAGCTGTTCCGTCCGAAGCTGCTCATCGTGGTGCTGGGCATGCTCGGCGTGGGCGTGTTCTTCGGCGCGATGCTCACCTCGCTCACCGCGTTCATGACCGAGCACGGCCGTCCGGAGGAGGCGGGGCTGCTCTACGGAGCCCTCGGCGTCGGATCCGCGATCCTCGCCCTCGGCGTCGCCTTCCTGCCCGCGCGCTTCTCCCTGCCCGCCCGCTGGCTGCTGTTCGCGGGCATCCTCTTCGGCGGCAGCCTCGGGCTGCTCTGGGTGCACGATCCCCTCGCCATGCTGATCGCGCTCGCCGTGATGGGGTGCGGGATCGGCCCCACGCTGGTGACCCAGTTCAGCCTGGGCGCCGCGTTCGGGCCCGCGGATCGGTCGGCCACCGTCATGACGATGCTCGGATCCGCCATGGTGGTCGGGCAGGCCATCGGCGCCGTGACGACGGGCCAGGTCGCCGACGCGGCGGGAGCGCAGGCATCGCTCCTTCTGCCCGTCTGCGCGGCGGCTCTGGTGCTGCTCGCCGGGGTCGTGAACGCGGTGCTCGCCCGGCGGGGACGCGCCGCTTCCTGGACGGGGACCACGCCGACGCACCTCGTGTGACTAGCCTGGAGGAGGCATCCCCCGCTGCCGTGAGGAGCGTTCCCATGACATCGTCCACCCCCACCGCCTCGTTCGTGATCGTCGCGAACCGGCTGCCGGTCGACCGCGTGCCGGGCCCCGACGGCGAGGTGATCTGGCGTCGCTCACCGGGCGGGCTCGTGGCCGCCCTCGAACCCGTGATGCAGTCCGTCGACGGTGCCTGGGTGGGCTGGGCCGGGCAGCCGGACGTGGAGCTGAAGCCGTTCACCGAGGACGGCATCCGGCTTCTGCCCGTGACCCTCTCGGCGCAGGACGTCGAGGAGTACTACGAGGGCTTCGCGAACGACACGATCTGGCCGCTCTACCACGACGTGATCTCGTCCCCGCAGTACCACCGCGAGTGGTGGGACGCATACGTGCGCGTGAACCGCCGGTTCGCGGAGCGCGCCGCGAGCGCGGTCGCCGAGGGCGGCACGGTGTGGGTGCACGACTACCAGCTGCAGCTCGTGCCGGCGATGCTTCGCGAACGCCGGCCCGATGTCACGATCGGCTACTTCCACCACATCCCGTTCCCCGCACACGGGCTCTACGCCCAGCTTCCCTGGCGCGATCAGGTGCTGCAGGGCCTGCTCGGCGCCGACGTCGTCGGGTTCCAGCGCGCGCAGGATGCGACGAACTTCCTCACCGCGGTGCGCCGGCGGCTGCGGCTCGACGTCAAGGGCTCGACGGTCTCCGTGCCCTATGGCGGCCCGCGCACGGCGGTCGCCCGCGCCTTCCCGATCTCGATCGGCACCACGCCGTACACCGATCTGGCCGCCCGCCCCGACGTGCGCGCCCGCGCCGCGGAGATCCGCGAGGGGCTCGGCAACCCGAGGAAGATCCTGCTCGGCGTAGACCGCCTCGACTACACCAAAGGCATTCGGCACCGCATCAAGGCGTTCGGCGAGCTGCTGGACGAAGGCAGGATCTCCGTCGAGGACGTCACGCTCGTGCAGGTCGCCAGCCCCAG
This sequence comes from Microbacterium sp. 13-71-7, assembly GCF_002257455.1. Taxonomy (GTDB): domain Bacteria; phylum Actinomycetota; class Actinomycetes; order Actinomycetales; family Microbacteriaceae; genus Microbacterium. The sequence goes on along the minus strand of NZ_NCKN01000287.1, from coordinate 57 downwards.
CCGCGAGCGGGTGGACGCCTACGTGCAGCTGCGCGACGAGATCGAGCTTGCCGTGGC
>NZ_NCKN01000286.1 GCF_002257455.1 Microbacterium sp. 13-71-7 | reverse complement strand
GCTGACCGGAGCCTCGAGGACTCGCACGGACAGCGCCTGCAGACCCCGCTTGCCGTCGGCGACACCGAATTCGACTCGGGTGCCGGCCTTGACCGCGGACCCGGCGGGGAGGGACGTGGCGTGCAGGAAGACGTCCTGGCCGTCATCGGTGGTGATGAAGCCGAACCCCTTCTCGTCGTCGTAGAACCTGACCTTGCCGGTGGGCATGGGAGAACCTCGCTGCAATACTCGGGCGCCGGATCCGTGCGGATCCGGCCGGGACGCGTGCGGAAGCCCCGCACCCCACCAGCCTACCGGTCACGGAGCGGGTAGGCTGGGACGGATGAGCACTCGGCAGCCTGCCCCAGAGCCGGAGATCCGCCGGATCGACCGGTTCCTGACGTTCGGCGCACTGACGCTGGCCGCACTCTCCGTGATCTGCTTCTTCGTGATCATCATCGCGACCGCGGTGGGGATGAAGCAGGCCGACTTCACGCACGGCGCATGGCCGGTCGTCGGGGTGTTCCCGTTCTGGGGCCTGCCGATCGCGTTCGTGATGATCATCGTGCTGCTCATCATGAGCTTCGTACGGAGAGGCCGCGCAGCGCGGCGCTCCTGACGCCGCTGCAAGCTGTTCTCCCCATGAGCACCCATGCGCGCCTTCTCGCCGAGGCGCTGTCCGCGCGCACCGACGAGGAGCTCGCCGCCCTCTTCGGCCGCCGAGAGGTGCGCCCCGAGGCCGGCTGGAACGACTTCTTCGACGCCGCGGAGGCGCTGCTGGATCCATCGTCGCTGGCGCGCATCCTGCCCCGGCTGACCAGGGCAGAGGCCGGCGGTCTCGTGGCGGCCGTCGCCGGCGCGGATCCCGGTCCGGTCGCGGAGTCGCTGCGCGACCTCGCGCTGCTCTCACCCTCGGGCACGACCCTGCCGCCGTCGGTGGCGGCGGCCGTCACCGGACGCGAGACCCCGGACGCCGCAGTCGACGCGACCCGGGGATCCGGCCCCCTCGCCGGGAGCGGCAGATCCGGCTCCCTCGCGGGGAACGGCGATGAGGCCTCGGCGGCGCGCGCGGCCGAAAGGGCCTTCACCACGGTCGCCACCCTCGCCGACGCCCTGCTCCTCGCCGAGGAGGGGCCGCTCGCGCTGCTCGCCGGGGGCACGGTCGGACTCTCCGAGAAGCGCCGTCTGAGCGAACGCGGTCTCCCCGACGACCCTGCGCTGCTCGACGATGTGCTGGCGGTCGGCACGGCCGCGGGCCTGCTCCGGCCGATCGATCGCACGTTGCTCCTCTCCGCCGCCGGCGCGGCGTGGCTGCGGCTCCCCGGCGCCGAGCGGTGGGCTCAGCTGGTCTCGGGCTTCCGCGACGCGCTCCCCGACGTGCTGCGCACCGCGGAAGGCGGATGGATCCCGCTGCGCGAGTGGGCGGACGAGCATCCCTGGGATCCCGCCTGGCCCGCCCGCACCGACGCCCTGCTCCGGCAGGCGCGGCTGCTCGGCCTCGTGATGGACGACGAAGCCGGCCCCGAAGACCTCGAGGCGCCGTGGGCCGAGGCGCCCCGCCGCGGAGCGGATCCTGATCCTGCCGCCCTCGCCGCCTACGTTCCCGCAGAGGTCGACCGGATCTTCCTGCAGAACGACCTCACCGCGATCGCCCCGGGGCCGCTGCTGCCGGCCCTCGATCTGCGGCTGCGCGGCATGGCGGCGCGGGAGTCGGCCAGTCAGGCCTCGTCCTACCGCTTCACCGCGGATTCGCTCAGCACGGCACTGTCGGCCGGCGAGACGGAGCACGGCGTCCTGGCCTTCCTCGAGGAGATCTCGCTCACCGGGGTGCCCCAGCCGCTGCGCTACCTGCTCGCGCAGAGCGCGAACAGGCACGGCCAGGTCCAGGTGGGCACGGACGCGGAGACCGGGCGCACCCGCGTGCGCAGCCGCGACCCGCACCTGCTGCAGGCGATCGGCGTGGATCAGGCCCTGCGTCCGCTGGGCCTCGTCGCCGAGGACAGCGCGGAGGACGGCACCGTGCTGACCACGCGCGTCAACCGCGACACCGTGTTCTGGGCGCTCACCGACGAGCACTACCCCGCCGCGCTCGTGGACGCCGAGGGCGCCCTCGAGCGTCCGGTGCGCACCACGGCGGAGAGCGCTCCCCCGCCGCCCTCGGACACGCAGCGCTATGCGACGCTCATCGCGCGCCTGCGCAAGGCCCGCGAGGGCGACGCGGACGCCGCCTGGCTGGAGCGCGAGCTCGAGCACGCGGCGAAGCAGCGCGCCGTGCTCGCCGTCGAGGTGGCGATGCCCGACGGCACCGCACGGGAGCTCGTGCTCGAGGTGACCGGTTTCGGAGGCGGGCGCCTGCGCGGCCGCGACCGGGCGAGCGACGTCGAGCGCACCCTGCCCATCCGCTCGATCCTGTCCACCCGCGCGATCGAGGACACCGGATCCTGATGCCGCTCGGCGGTCGCACCCTGCGGCGGGCGCCTGCGCCCCTGGGGCAACCGGTAGACTGATCCGCTATGTCTGATGGCCCGCTGATCGTCCAGAGCGACCGCACCGTACTGCTCGAGGTCGCGCACCCCGACGCCGAGAGCGCCCGGCACGAACTCGCGATCTTCGCCGAGCTGGAGCGCGCACCCGAGCACATCCACACCTACCGGGTCACCCGGCTGGGACTGTGGAACGCCCGCGCGGCCGGCCACACGGCCGAGGACATGCTCGAGACCCTGGACCGCTGGTCGCGGTTCCCGGTGCCGCCGTCGGTGTCGGTCGACATCCGCGAGACCGTGAACCGCTACGGCAGGCTCGTGATCGAGCGGGACGACGAGGGCCTGCTCATCCTGCGCTCCACCGATCCCGCCGTGCTGACGCAGGTCGCCGGGAACAAGCGGATCCAGCCGCTGCTCGTGGGACATCCCTCTCCCGACACCTACGTCATCGACGCCTGGGCCCGCGGGCAGATCAAGCAGGAGCTGCTGAAGATCGGCTGGCCCGCCGAGGACCTCGCCGGCTACACGCCGGGCACGCCGCACGAGATCACCCTGGCCGAGGACGGCTGGACGATGCGCCCCTACCAGCAGGATGCGGTCGACGCGTTCGCGAAGGACGGATCCGGCGTCGTCGTGCTCCCCTGCGGCGCCGGCAAGACGATCGTCGGCGCGGGTGCGATGGCCGCGACCAAGACGACCACGCTGATCCTGGTCACGAACGCCGTCTCCGCGCGGCAGTGGCGGGACGAGCTCATCAAGCGCACCAGTCTGACCGCCGAGGAGATCGGCGAGTACTCCGGGCAGGTGAAGGAGGTCAAGCCGGTCACGATCGCGACCTACCAGATCCTCACCGCCAAGCGGAAGGGCCAGTACGCGCACCTGTCGCTGCTGGACGAGATGGACTGGGGCCTCGTGGTCTACGACGAGGTGCACCTGCTCCCCGCACCGGTGTTCAAGCTCACCGCGGACCTGCAGGCGCGGCGCCGGATCGGCCTGACCGCCACGCTCGTGCGCGAGGACGGACGCGAGGGCGACGTCTTCAGCCTGATCGGGCCGAAGCGCTTCGACGCACCGTGGAAGCAGATCGAGGCGCAGGGCTTCATCTCCCCCGCCGCCTGCTACGAGGTGCGCGTGGACCTGCCGCCGGACGACCGGCTGGAGTACGCCGCCGCGACCGACGACGAGCGCTACCGCCTCGCCGCCTCCGCGCCGGCCAAGATCACGGCCGTCCGCGAGCTCATCGCGAAGCACCCCGGCGAGCGCATCCTCGTGATCGGGCAGTACCTGGACCAGCTTGAGGAGCTGTCCCAGGCCCTGAACGCCCCCTCGATCACCGGGGCGACTCCCGTCGACGAGCGCGAGCAGCTGTACCGCCAGTTCCGCGAGGGCGAGATCGAGCTGCTCGTGGTGTCCAAGGTCGCGAACTTCTCGATCGACCTGCCCGAGGCCTCGGTGGCGATCCAGGTCTCCGGATCCTTCGGCTCACGGCAGGAGGAGGCGCAGCGGCTCGGCCGCCTGCTGCGCCCGAAGCAGTCCGGGCACACGGCCAGCTTCTACACGCTGATCGCTCGCGACACGGTCGATCAGGACTACGCGCAGAACCGCCAGCGCTTCCTCGCGGAGCAGGGCTACAGCTACACGATCATGGACGCGCACGAGCTCGAAGCCGCCTGACCCCGCCCGGCCTCGGCCCGGCCCCGACCCCCGCCTCGGCCCCGCTTTTTCTTTCCGCGAGACTCCAACTGGGCGACGAGACTGCAGCTATTGCGCGCAGTCTCGTCGCCCAGTTGGAGTCTCGCGGTCAGGAGGCGAACCCCGGAGCGGGTCAGCTCTGCGGGATGACCGTCAGCACGCGGGCGGTGAACTCGGCGAACGCGGCCATGAACTGGCGCAGGAACTCCTCGGTCCCGGGCGTCGTGACGCGGCCGTTGTCGTCGATGAGGCCCGGCGAGTAGTGGATGTACGCCTCGGGCGCCG
>NZ_NCKN01000023.1 GCF_002257455.1 Microbacterium sp. 13-71-7 | reverse complement strand
CAGCACAGGGCGGCGTCGGCGCACGGCGTGCGTCTCGCGAACAGCTACGGCATCACGTCCTTCCAGGACGCCGGCGTCTCCACCGACATCCTCGGGGCCCTCAGGGACCTCGACGCGGACGGCGAGCTCGACGCCTGGGTCGTGTCGTCGCTGCTCATCAACGACGAGATCTTCGGATTCGACCCCATCGGATCCCCCCTCATCGCGCGCGGCGAGGAGTTCCGCACCGCGCACCACCGCCCCGACTTCGTGAAGATCTTCCTCGACGGGGTGCCGCCCGCACGCACCGCCTCGTTCCTGGAGCCCTACGTCGCCGACGCCGCGCACGGAGCGCACTTCCACGGCGAGACCATCATGACCTTCGACGAGCTGTATGGCTGGCTGCGGCAGGTCGCCGAACGCGGTCTCGGCGCCAAGGTGCACTGCACCGGCGACGGATCGGCCCGTCTCGTGCTCGACGTCGCGGAGCGGCTGCGCGCCGAGGGCTTCACGACGCCGCTCCAGATCGCGCACGGGCAGTTCCTCGCCGAGGAGGACATCCCCCGCCTCGCCGCGCTCGACGTCGTCGCCGACATCTCCCCGTTCATCTGGTTCCCCGGCGTCATCCCGCAGATGCTCGCCGAGGTGCTCGGCGAGCGGGCAGAGCACTCCCAGCCGAACCGCGCCCTCATCGACGCCGGGGCGCTCGTCGCCGGCGGATCCGACTGGCCGGTGAGCGAGTCCCCGAACCCGCTCGAAGGCATCCAGGGTCTCGTGACCAGGGCGGATCCGCTGCGCCGCGCGCCCGGGACCCTCTGGCCCGAGCAGGCGATCACGGCCGAGGAGGCGCTGCAGGTGTTCACCCGCAACGCGGCGGTCGCGATGGGGCTCGCGTCCGAGACCGGATCCCTGGAGGTCGGCAAGTCGGCCGACTTCGTGGTCCTGGACCGCGACGCGATCGGCGGCCCCGCCGACGCCATCATCGACGCGCGGGTGCTGTCGACGTGGTTCGCGGGACGCGAGGTGTACGCGGCGGGCTGAGCGCCCGCGTCGGCGGGGTCGCCTCAGCGCAGCGGCGCGTCCCGGCCCCGCAGGCGCCAGAGCAGCCACAACGTGCCGGCCGGGATGAGGACCACTAGGACGAGAGCGACGTTCGCCAGGTCATAGGCGGTGGGGATCACCGGATTCCGGGAGTCGGAGGACGACCAGACCGAGAGCCCGCGCAGCAGGGCGCTGAGGAGGAACATCAGCACCCACGCGACGAACGGCAGCAGGATCGCGACGGCCTTCTCCCAGCGCCGCCAGAACCGGCTCGACGTGACCAGCGCCGCGCCGATGACCCACCCGCCGATCGGGAACACGAAAGAGCCGAAGCCGAGCACGAGCGCGCCGACGATCGCGAACCACTTCGTGTCGACCATCGCCGGCTTGGCGCCGAACGCCGACGGCGGCGCGGGCGCCACGACGATCACGGGAGCGGGCGGCGCCGATGCGGTCTCGTCCTGCGCGGCCTCGGCGATCCGCACCGGATCCCCGAGCTGCGCGATACGCGCCCGCACCTCCGCGGCGTCGAGCCCGTCCAGCTCCTCCGCGATGCCGCTGCGCAGGTCGTTCGCGACGCGCCAGGGCAGTTCCGCGATGGCCGCGTCGAGCCGGTTCAGGTAGTCCTCGCGCAGGCTCTGCGCCTCGGTCCCGGTCATGCTTCCCTCTCTGCGGTCATCGGTGCCGGCGGCGGTGCCTCGGCGATCAGCTCCGCCACGCTGCGTGCGAACGGCGTCCAGGACGCCCTGAACTGCGCGAGCTGCTGCACCCCGCGATCCGTGAGCTCGTAATAGCGGCGCACCGGGCCCGAGCCAGAAGGCCGCTCGAACGTCCGCACCCAGCCGCTCTGCCGAAGCCGCGACAGCAGCGGATACAGCGTGCCGATGCTCGCGATGAGGCCTTCGGCGATCAGCCGCTCCGACAGGTGCCAGCCGTACATCGGGCCGCGTGCGAGCAGGCCCAGCACGCAGTACTCGACCACGCCCTTGCGCATCTGCGCGCCGACGTCCGGTGTCATGCTTCACAAGCTAGCTTGCACGGCAAGAGAGGTCAAGGACGCCCGTCACCGCCTCACCGCGCGAGGGGTGCGGACGCAGGATCCGGAAGCGGCAGCTCGTCCGTCGCGTTCGCCGCGAACGCGCGCGTGATCAGCGGCAGGAACGGCTTCGACAGCATCACGCGCGTCGTGAGCCGTCCCAGCGCCGCGCCCGCACGCGTCGTGGGGACCGCGCGCTCCAGGCTGCCGAACGGGATCTTCTTCCCGTCGGCGATGAACGGCTCGATCCGACGCGCGTAGCGGGCGAGCGCCGCAGGGACGTCCTCCGCGCGCGCTTCGACGAGCTCCCCCGCGAGCACGAAGGCGCCCACCAGCGCCATCGCCGTGCCCATGCCGCTGAGCGGGGTCCCGCAGTACCCGGCGTCGCCCACGAGGGCCACGCGGGCGTTCACGAGGTCCGGCACGTCGACGCGCGCGAGCTCGTCGAAGTAGAAGTCCTCCGCCGCGCTCATCGCGGCGAGCACGGCCGGCGCCTGCCAGCCGGCATCCGAGAGGAGGCGCCGGATCAGGGCCTCCTGCGCCGCGCGGTCCCCTCGCAGCGCCGCATCGCGACCGACGCGCAGCGTGAGCATCGCCTTGGACGTCGCCGGATCCCGGTCGGGACGGATCCCGAGCATCGCGCCGGGCACGATCCGCATCGAGAACCAGCCGTCCTCGATGCCGACAGGGGTCGGCATCGTGAAGAACGCCGCGTAGCCCCCGAGCCGGGTGGCGAAGCGCTCCTCCGACCCGAACGCCAGGCGCCGGGTGGCGGAGTGCACCCCATCTGCGCCGAGGACCGCGTCGAAGCGCCCCGAACCCCCCGAGGCGAAACGCGCCTCGACCCCCGCCTCGTCCTGCACGAGCGCCTCGATCCGGTCGCCGTAGCGCAGGGAGAGGAGACCGGGAGCCGCAGCGTCCGCCTCCGCGAGCGCGTCGAGCAGCACCTGGTTCAGATCCCCGCGGGCGATCTCCACGTCCGCGACGGCGCCGCGGCCGTCGAAGAGGTCGACCGGCATGCGCCCGTAGGACCGCCCTCGACCGTCGACGTAGACCATCCCCTTCTCGTGCAGCCGATGGGCGCTGATCCCCGGCATCAGTCCCATCCGCTCCGCGGCCTCGCGGCTCGCTCCGCGCAGGTCGACGGCCTGGCCGCCGGGGCGCGGCTCGGGCGCGCGCTCGACCACCGTGGTGCGGATCCCGCCGCGGACGAGCTGCAGGGCCGTGGCGATGCCGGCGATACCGGCGCCGGAGACGAGGACGTGGGGTGCGGACATGGCGATCTCCTCCGTGCGGATGATTTAGACGTTTGTCTAAGACGTATGTCTACAGGAATCTGGAACGCATGTCTAGGACAAGCGTCCAAGACACCCTTAGGATGGCGGCATGGGGAATCGTGAGGACCTTCTCGCCGGAGCCCGCCGCGTCATCGTCGAACGGGGCGTCGCGAACGCCACGGCCCGCGACATCGCCCAGGCGGCCGGAGTCAGCCTCGCGGCGATCGGCTACCACTTCGGCTCCAAGGAGCAGCTCGTCACCGAGGCCCTCCTGGAGACGCTCGGCACCGGGATCGGCGACGGCATGGAGGCCGCGATCCTGGAGGCGAAGGACCTCCCGCGCCTCGCCGGATTCGCCGCGCTGTGGAACCGCATGCCCGACGTGTTCGCCGCGAACCGCGAGACGCTGCTGGCCAGCATGGAGAACGCGGTGCGGATGATGCGGGATCCGGCCGCGCTGACCCGGATGCAGGCCGCCGTCGAGGAGGGCTACCGGGGCGTCGCAGAGGGCCTCGTTGCGGCGTATCCCGATCTGACCCCCGAGCAGGCGCTCGCCCTGGCGCAGCTGGAGTTCGTGCTCTCGCAGGGCCTCGGGATCCTCTGGCTGCTGAGCCCCGAAGGGCGGATCCCGGACGGCGACACGCTCGCGTCCGCGGTCGCCCTGCTGCAGGACGGGACGCCCGCGGACTGACCTGGGGCGGTCGTGCGCCAGCGCCCCGTCCTGCGGTCACGACCCGGTCATAGACTGGATCGGCGAAGCCGGCCGCGCCGGCGCGCACGCGTCACGGGAAGGGCGGGGAATGCCGATCACAAGGACCGTGCTCTCCACCGCCGTGCAGCACCCGGCGCAGCAGGCGATCGTGGGCGCCGACGGCGCCCTCGACTACGCCGGACTCGTCGAGGACTCGCGCCGCGCCTTCGCCGTGGTGGACGCGGCGCATCGCGCGCAGGCCGCTCCCCCGTCACCCGCCCCCGAGACCGGCGGCATCCCGATCACCGCGGTCAGCATCGCCAGCGCCTTCCACGCCGCGCGGATCGTCGCGGGCCTCGCCGGGTACCGCGCGGTGTCCGCCACGATCGATCCGCACTGGCCCCTCGCGCACCGGATGCACGTCATCACCGCCGCCGGGATCGGCCTCGTGATCAGCGATGACGCCGGGCTCGCCGCAGCCCTGGCCGCCGCGGGATGGACCGGCACCGTGCTCGGGCTCGCGGAGTTCCTGGAACGCGAGCAGGCGACGATCCCTGCGGATCCGCCGACCGTGCGCGACGGCGACGAGGCGTTCCTGCTGCTCTTCTCCTCCGGCACCACGAGCGATCCGAAGGCGTTCCTGAAGACGCGTCGGCAGTACCGCGAGAACGTCGCCGTCTCGAGCGCGCACCTCGAGCCGCTGCCGGGCGTGGAGACCCTCGCCCCGGGCCCGCTGTCGTACAGCCTCACGCTGTACGCGCTCATCGAGTGCCTCGCGACCGGCGGCGGGGCGCATCTCGCGGACGCGTTCGACGCCGCGCAGCTCGCCCGCCGCGTCGCCGCGGAGCGGATCACCCGCATCGTCGCGGTCCCGGCCGTGGTGCAGGTGCTCGTCGATGCCGCACGCCGGGATCCGCCCGCGTTCGCCCGGCTCGAGCTCGTGATCACCGGCGGGGCGAACCTGCCCTCCGTGCTGCGCGAGGGCCTCGCCGCGGCGCTGCCGCACGTGCGCCTGATCAGCTACTACGGCGCCGCCGAGATCGGCTTCATCGGGGACAGCCGCGGGGGCGACGGCACGCTGCTCGACGTGTACGACGAGGTGGCGGCCGAGATCCGCGACGACGCGGGAGACGCCGTGCCGGACGGCGAGCTCGGCACGCTGTGGATCCGCGCCGCCGCCTGCTCGGACGGCTACCTCGCGGCGACCACCGACGCCGTGCTGCGCGCGCCGGACGGCTGGGCCACCGTGCACGACATGGGCCGCCTGGTGGGCGGCCGGCTGCAGCTGGCCGGACGCGCCGGCGACATCGTCGCGACCGGCGGGCACAAGGTCTCACTGCCCGAGGTGGACCGCGCGTTCGAGGCGATGCCCGGGCTCGGCGCCGTGTGCGCGGTCGCCCTGCCCGACGCACGGCTCGGCGCCGTGGTGGCGCTCGTGGTCGAGGACGGGCCGGACGCGCCGCTCCCCAAGGCCGACCTGCAGGCGTGGGCGCGCGACCGGCTCGCACCGCAGTTCGTGCCGCGGCGCTGGTACCGCGTGCCGCGCCTGCCGCGGACGGCGGGCGGGAAGATCCGCCGCCCCGCCGCGGCGGCGCTGGTCGCATCCGGCGAGGCGGTGCGGCTGTGACCGGCGCGGAGCGGCGCGTCCTCGTCACGGGGCTCGGCGCGATCACGCCGAGCGGACTCGACGTCCCCTCGCTCTGGGACGCGGTCGCCTCGGGCCGCAGTGCCATCACGGCCCTCGACGAACCGGAGTTCCAGGGTCTCGCCGTGCGGATCGGCGGCAGGATCCGCGGATTCGACGCGACCGGGATCGTGGATCCGCCGCTGAGCCGCCGCCTCAGCCCCGTGCAGCTCTGGGCGATCGCCGCCGCGGACCAGGCCCTCGCCGACGCCGGCATCGACCCCGCCGCGCTGCGCGCCGGCGCCGACCTGCCGTGGCACCCGACGCGCACGGCCGTCCTCGTTGCGACCGGATCCGGTCCGGTCGACGCGATGCAGGCCGCCACCCGCGCCCTCGACGCGCGCGGTCCGCGCGGCGTGCCGCTGAGCGTCGTCGTGCACGGCGCTCCGGACGCGGCGGCGGCGCAGCTCAGCGAGCGGTACGGCGCGCGCGGCACCGCGCACGGCGTGACCGCGACGTGCGCCTCGAGCGCGATCGGGCTCGGCGAGGGGCTGCGCCGCATCCGGCACGGCTACGCCGACGCCGTGCTCGTGGTCGGCATGGAGGACTGCCTCAACGCGGTCAACCTCGCGGCGAACGCGAACCTGCGGGCGCTCGCGAGCGGATACGAGGCGGATCCGACCGCGGCGAGCCGCCCGTTCGACCGCGGACGCCGCGGCTTCGTGATGTCCCAGGGCGCCGCGGCCCTGCTGCTCGAGGCCGAGGACGTCGCCCGCGATCGCGGCGCAGAGCCGCGCGCCGTGCTCGCCGGGTTCGGCGAGTCGAGCGATGCGCACCACGCCACCGCTCCGCATCCGCAGGGCCGCGGGGCCGCCCAGGCCGTCGCCGCCGCGCTGGCCGACGCCGGCCTCGATCCATATGCCGCCGACGGCATGGACCACGTCAACGCGCACGGAACCGGCACGCCGGCCGGGGACGCGGCCGAGCTCGCGGCCCTCGCCGCCGTGTTCGGCGATCGTGCCCGCTCGATCCCGCTCACCGCGACGAAGTCGAGCACGGGGCACCTCCTCGGCGCCTCGGGGGCCGTCGAGGCGATCCTCGCGATCCGCACCCTGCAGACCGGCCTGATCCCGCCGACCCTCAACCTCGACGACCCGGAGTTCGCGGACTGGGACATCGTGCGCGGCGCCGCGCGCGATGTCGGCCCGATGCGCCGCGTGCTCTCCCCGTCCTTCGGCTTCGGCGGCCACAACGGCGCCCTCGTGCTGGAGCGGCCCTGAAACGACCTGGATCCGGAGCCGGATCCGCACACTCATCCCAGGAGGCACGATGACCGACCGTCTCACCCGCCACGCCGAGCTCGCCGAGCGCTATCTGCCGGAGGAGCTGCTCACGCGGTTCCGCGAGCGCGCGGCCGTGTACGACCGGGAGAACCGGTTCTTCGACGAGGATCTCGCCGAGCTCGCCGAACGCGGGTACCTGCTGCTGTTCGTCCCCGAGGCGCACGGCGGTCCAGGACTGAGCCTCGACGAGGTCTCGCACCTGCAGCAGCGCCTCGCGACCGCGGCCCCGGCGACGGCTCTCGCGGTCAACATGCACCTCATGTGCACGGGCGTCGCGAAGGCCCTCGCCGACCGCGGCGACCACTCCCTCGACGAGGTGTTCGCCGAGGCGATGGCCGGCGAGATCTTCGCCTTCGGGATCAGCGAGCCCTCCAACGACTGGGTCATGCAGGACTCGAAGACCGCCGCCGTCGCGCAGGCCGACGGCGGCTACCTGCTCAGCGGGGTCAAGATCTTCACCTCGCTCGCCCCCGTCTGGACCCGTCTCATCACGCACGGCCGCGACGACGCCGATGCGGAGAACCCGATGCTCGTGTACGGCTTCCTCGAGCGGGGCGCTGAGGGCATCACCGTCTCCGATTCCTGGGATGTGATGGGCATGCGGGCCTCGCAGAGCCGCGCGACGATCCTGAAGGACGTGCGCATGGCGCCGGAGCGCGTGAACCGCCGCATCGCCGTGGGCCGGGTTCCGGATCTCCTCACCTTCGCGATCACGAGCAACTTCCAGCTGCTGATCGGATCCGTCTACGCCGGCGTCGCCCGGCGCGCGCTCGACCTGGGCGCGGCCGGGCTGAAGTCGCGCCGCTCCGCGAAGGCCGGAGCGAGCTACGCCGAGGTCCCGGAGTCTCGCACCAGGCTCGCCGATGCGCACCTCGACTACCTGGCGGTGCCGGCGCAGCTCGAGGCCTACTGCCGCGACTTCGACGAGCAGCTCGACCACGGCGCGCGCTGGCCGCTGCTCCTCGTCAGCGCTCGTCTCAACGCCTCGACCGCCGCACGCCGCGCCGCGGAGGCCGCGCTCATGTGCACGAGCGGAGGCGGCTTCGACAACGGGCACGAACTGAGCCGGCTCTACCGCGATGCGACCGCCGGCCTGTTCCACCCGCCGAGCGCCGACGCCGCCCGGCCGATGTTCGCCGCAGCGCTGCTCGACGACTGAGCCGGCCCCGACCCCTTCCGCCGAGACCCCCTCGCAGCATCCGCGCCCCCTCGCAGGAACGTTCCTGCGAGGGGGCGCGGACGCTCAGAGGGGGCGTCGGCGGATCAGGCGGCTGCGTCCGCCACGGCGATCTCCGCCGCTGCCGCATCTGCCGCACCCGCGTCGACCGCGGCGGGGCGACGTACGCAGAGCGCGAGGGCGATCACCACGAGCGAGAGGATCGCGCCGGCCAGGAAGGCGAGGTGCGAGCCCGCCGCTGCGGCGGCCGGCGACGGCAGGTCGGGATCCGCGGATCCGGTCGCCGTCACGCCCGTCGCGTACAGGGCCACGAAGATCGCGGTGCCCGCGGCCCCCGCCACCTGCTGCAGCGTCGCGATCGTCGCGCTGCCGTGCGAGTACAGCTGGGGCGCGAGCGAGCCGAGCGACGCGCTGAACGCCGGGGTGAAGAGGAACGCGAGGGACAGCATCAGCACGATGTGCGCGCCCAGCAGCACGAGCCACGAGGAGTGCTCGCCGAGCCCGAAGGCGAGGGTCCAGAGGGACACCGCCAGCCCGATCGAGCCGGGGATGACCAGCGGTCGCGGACCGAAGCGGTCGTACAGGCGCCCGACCGTGGGGCCGGCGAGGCCCATCAGCAGGCCGCCGGGCAGCAGGATCGCACCCACCCAGAGCGGGTCGAGGCCGAGCGTGTAGCGCGCGAACTGCGGAAGCACGATGAAGGCGCCGAACAGCGACACCATGCCGGCGGTCATCATCGCGACCGCCACCGCGAAGTCCCGCGAGAGGAACGTCCGCAGGTCGAGCAGCGCCGAATCCGTGCGCTGCAGCACGAGCTGGCGCCACACGAACAGCCCGAGCCCGGCCAGCCCGAGGACGATCGGGATCCAGGGCTGCATCGCGGCCTGTCCGACGGCGCTCGCGCCGATCTGGCTGAGGCCGAAGACGAGTGCGGAGAACGCGAGCGCCGCGAGGACCACCGACAGCGCGTCGAGCGGGACGGCCCGCGTCTCCGAGACGTTCGGCACCCGGCGGATCCCGATGGCGAGCATCGCGAGTGCGATCGGCAGCATCACCCAGAAGAGCCCCTGCCATGGCAGCACCTGGATGAGCGCCCCGGAGACGATGGGGCCGACCGCGGGTGCGACGGACATGACGATCGAGACGCGACCCATGACCCGGCCGCGCTCCTCGGCGGGGACGACCGTCATCACGGTCGTCATCATGAGCGGCATCATCACCGCGGTGCCCATGGCCTGCACGACGCGGCCCACCACGAGCATCTCGAAGACCGGGGACAGCGCGGCGATGACGGTGCCGACCACGAAGCTCGACATCGCGACGGTGAAGACGGTGCGGGTGCGCAGCCGCTGCATGAGCCAGCCGGTGGTGGGGATCACCACCGCCATCGTGAGCGCGAACGCCGTGGTCAGCCACTGCCCGCGCGTCGCGTCGATGTGCAGCGACTCCTGGATCCGCGGCAGCGCGACCGCCATCATCGTCTCGTTCAGGAACACGACGAAGACCGCGGCGAGGAGCAGCCTCAGGACGGTGCGGTTGCGTGCGGCGACTCCGGCGTCCTGGTGCGGCGAGGCGTCGATCTCGGCCGGAGCGATGGTGGCGGTCATGTCCTTCTCCTTCTCGCTGATGAGCCCGAATCCGGGTTACTGCACAAAATACAGCACACTGCAAATAATGAAGTCAAGTGCTATTCTGATTTTCATGACGAACCAGCACTACGGTCAGTTCTGCGGCCTCGCCCGCGCCGCGGAGATCGTCGGGCAGCGCTGGACGCTGCTGATCCTGCGCGACCTCAGCGTGGGACCGCGGCGCTACTCGGATCTCGTCGCCGGCCTCCCCGGCATTCCCACGAACACGCTCGCGACGCGACTGAAGGAGCTCGAGGACGAGGGGATCGTCGCGCGCACCGCGCCGAACGGCGCCGAGCGCTCGGTCGTGTACCGGCTCACCGCCCGTGGCGAGGAGCTCGGGCCGGCGCTGGACGCCCTGTCGCGATGGGGGGCGGGCGGAATGCGCACGCCGCGCGAGGGGGAGATCGTGACGACCTCCTCGATCACCGCCGCGCTCCGGGTCGCGGCGGGCGACACGGTCGTGCCCGCGGACTGGGACACGACCTACAACGTGCGGGTCGGCGAGGTCGAGACGCACGTCGTGATGCGGGACGGCGCCATCACGGCCGATCCCGGCTTCATCGAGCACGCCGACCTCGAGATCACCGCAGGACCGGGGATCCGCGATGTGCTCGCCGGAACCCTGAGCGCCGAGGACGCGGTCGCGACCGGCGCGGTCGAGCTCGACGGCGACCCCGCCCTGTTCGAGCGGTTCGCCGACACCCTGCGCGTCCCCTACAGCGCGAACCTCCTCGCACCGTCCTGACCCCGCCGACGCCCCCTCGCAGACGCGATCCGCCGACGCCCCTCGCAGCGTCATGACCGTGTCGATGCCCCCTCGCAGCGTCCGGGCCCCCTCGCACGTACGTCACTGCGAGGGGGCGTCGATCCGCAGAGGAGGCGTCGACGGATCAGGCGTTCAGTCCACGAGGTCGCGCATCTCCTGCTCGATCGCGCGGAGCACGGTCGCGTCCTCGGGCGACCGCTCCCCGGGCGCATAGCGCAGGGAGAAGATCCGGCCGCCGCGGAAGCGGTAGGAGCGATGGCGCTCGTAGAGCTCCCAGTCCACCGGGCCGCCGTAGTCGTAGCCCACGCTGATGCCGGTGAAGGGCGCCATGCCGACGAGCATCGGCACGTCGTCCAGGCGGATCCGCTCCACGCCGTCCACGTCGACCGCGAGACTCCAGCGCAGTCCGAGATCGGCCCGCACCCGGAGGTCGACGCGATGCCGCCCCGGTCCCGGCGCGCTCGCGCGCGCCCGGCGCATCGCCCCGTAGGCGTTGTACGAGAGCAGGAGCCGCTCCCCGTCCAGCGCGAGCAGGTATCCCCCGCCCTGATCGCCGTGCGCGAGGAGCACGCCCGCCGCGCCGGCCTCGAGGTCCAGCTCGGCGTGCACCTCGAAGGAGCGCAGCACGGTGAGCCGCGCGGAGCGGAAGCGCTCCAGCGGAGGCCGGAACGGGACGAGTTCGACCGGCTCCGAGAGCGGCGCCTCGGTGCCAGGCCGCACCGAGTGCAACGTGCCGTCGTCATCGAGCGGGAACACGGTGTTGCGCCACGCCTCCTCGCGCCACCGCTCGGCGAGCGCCCGCACCCGTTCCGGCTCACGCTCCGCGCGATCGCGCGTCTCGGTCGGATCGCTCGGCAGGTGGTAGAGCTCCCAGGCGCCCCCGGCGGCGCCCTGCGCGCGCGTCGGCGGGATCGGCGAGACCGCCTTCCACTCCCCGTCCACGAATGCGCGCCGTCCGACGCACTCGAAGTACTGCTGCTCCCGCCCCGGGGCGGATGGATCCGCGAGGATCTCGGCGATGCTGTCGCCGTCGACCTCGGGCGCTGCCGCCCCGTTCCACTCCTCGGGGCGGGCGACCCCGGCGAGCTCGAGCAGCGTCGGGGCGAGATCCGACACGAAGACGAACTGGTCCCTGAGCCCCGGCGCCGCGGCGCCCGCAGGCCAGGAGATCACGAGCGGCGCGTGCACCCCTCCCTCGTAGGTGCTCGACTTGAACGACCGGAACGGCGTGTTGGACACCCGCGCCCAGCCCGTCGGATACTGCCCGTACAGCCGCGGCCCGCCGATCTCGGACAGCGCGCGGGGCACATCGCTGACCCACCCGTCGGGGACGGCGCCGTGCAGCCCGAACTGCGAGAAGTAGCTGCGCGTGCCCGTCGGTCCGCCTTCGGCCGTGCCGCCGTTGTCGCTCGCGATCACGATGATCGTGTTCTCCCGCTCCCCGAGTTCGTCGAGTCGCGCGAGCAGGCGCCCCACGCTCTGATCGATCTCGTCGACCGCGGCGGCGTAGACCTCCATGTGGCGGGCGAAGAGCGCCCGCTCATCGGGGCCGAGGTCGTCCCAGTGCGGGATCCGGTCGCCGTCCGCGAGCGCGTCCGCCGGCAGTTCCGCGTGCGCGGGGACGATGCCGCGGGCGCGCTGTCGGGCGAAGCGCTCCTCGCGCAGCGCGTTCCAGCCGCGCTCGTAGTGGCCGCGATAGCGCTCGATGTCCTCCTCCTTGGCCTGGATCGGGCCGTGCACCGAGGTGTGCGCGTAGTAGAGGAAGAAGGGCTTGCGGCGCTCGTTCACGCGGAGCTCGTCGATCATCCCGATGGCGCGGTCCGTCAGCTCGTCGGTCAGGAAGAAGCCGTCCGGGAACTCGGCGACGTCGAGCACGGAGTTGTCCTGGACGAGGCGGTGCGGGTGATGCAGCGAGGTGAAGCCGTCCATCGAGCCGAAGTAGCGGTCGAACCCGCGCTGCAGCGGCCACGACGAGCGGTCGGCCCCGTCGTGCAGCCGCGACTCGAGCGTCAGGTGCCACTTGCCAACCATGAAGGTCGCGTATCCCCCGGCCCGCAGCGACTCCGCGAGCGTGGGCGCCGCGGCGGGCAGCTCGCAGGCGAACCCCGGGTAGCCCGGGTCGATGTGGGCGACGAAGCCGAACCCGGCCCGGTGCGGATTCAGCCCGGTCAGCAGCGCGGCGCGCGACGGGGAGCACATGGGCGCCGTGCGGTAGTTCGTGAACAGCCAGCCGTCGGCCGCGAGCCCGTCGATGAACGGCGTCCGGATCTCTCCGCCGAACGGTCCGAGGTCGCTGAAGCCGAGGTCGTCGACGAGCATGACGACGATGTTGGGCGCTCCCTCCGGAGCGGCCGGCCGGACGCGCCAGGCCGCATCAGACTCGGAGGTGAACTCGCCGACGCGTCCGGGGAAGCCCTCGTAGCCGCGAGCAGTGGGGTCCATTCAGCCCGCCTTCCGGATGAGCCCGAAGATGCGGGTGCGAAGCTCGGCGAACTCCGCGGTGGCGCGGGTCTCCAGCTGGTCACGGGGTCCGCCGAAGTCGATCTCGATGATCTCGGTCACCCTGGCCGGCCGCTCCCCGAGCACGATGACCCGGTCGGAGAGGTACACGGCCTCGTCGATGTCGTGCGTCACGAGCAGGATCGTCATGCCGAACTGCTCGCGGATCCGCAGGCAGAGGTCCTCGAGCTCGAACCGGGTCTGCGCGTCGACCGAGGCGAACGGCTCGTCCATCACGAGCACCTCGGGCCGATAGGCGATCGCCCGGGCGATCGCGACCCGCTGCTGCATGCCGCCGGAGAGCTGCCACGGGTACTTCGCCCCCGCGCCGGCGAGCCCGACCGCGGCGAGCGCCGACGTGATGCGCTCCTCCCGCTCCGCCGCGCTCAGCCGGAGGTGCCGGAGCGGCAGCCGCACGTTCTTCTCGACCGTGAGCCACGGCATGAGCGAGCGCGTGTACTCCTGGAACACGAGCGCCATCTCCTCGGGAGGACCGTCGATCTCGACGCCGTCGATGCGGGCCGAGCCCGACGTGATCGGCTGCAGGCCGGTGAGGCACTTCAGCAGCGTGGTCTTGCCGATGCCGGAGGGGCCGACGATGCAGGCCACCTCCCCCGCCTGCACGTCGAAGGTGAGATCGGCGATGACCGGGACGTCACCGCTCTTGGTGCGGTAGGTCTTGGCGAGGCCCTGGACGCTGAGGCGGGGGCCGGCGGTGATGCTCATTCGCTCTTCTCCAGTTGTTGTGAGGCGATGTACCAGCGCAGGACGGCGCGGCGGAACAGGACGAACAGGGCGGTGGACAGGTAGCCGAGCACACCGAGGACGATGATGCCCGCCCACATGTCGGCGATCGCGAACGACTGCTGCGCGAGGAGCGTCGCCGCTCCCAGGCCCGAGGAGGACCCGAGCATCTCGCTCGCGATCATCACGACGAACGCGGTGATGAGGCTCACCTGCATGCCGGAGAGGATCCTCGGGCTCGCGGCGGGCAGCGTCACCTGGAACAGCCGCTCCGCACGGGTGAGCCGGTAGACCCGCCCCACCATCTGCAGCGTGGGCTCCCCCGCGCGCACCCCGTCGATCGTCGAGATGAGGATCGGGAAGAGCGCGGCGAGCGAGATCGACAGGATGCGGGTGCCGTTGCCGAACCCGAAGAGCGACACGAAGATCGGCACGAGCGCGACCGGCGGGATCGCCCGGAAGAAGTGGATCGTCGGCTCGACGAACCAGCTGAGCGGCGCGATCAGCCCGAGCGCGCAGCCCAGCAGCACGCCGACGACGGTCGCGATGAGGAAGGACACGACGAGGTTCAGCACCGAGATGCCGATGTCGCCGAGGAACGCGGGCGTCCCGATCAGCTCGCCGAGACGCGCGAGGATCGCGGACAGCGGCGGGAAGAACGTGTTGGTGGATCCGGCCGAGACGATCCACCACAGCGCGACGAGGACGACCGGGACCGCGATCTCGACGAGGATCAGCAGCCAGCGCGGAGAGGCGCTCACGCGGCGGCCGCGCCGCAGCCGGGCGCTCGTCTGCACGGACGTGGTGAGGGTCATGCGTGTTCCGCCTTCCGGTACTGCGGGTGCCAGTGCAGCAGCCGCCGCTCGGCCCACTGGCTGAGCCCCTGGATGAGCAGCCCGAGCACGCCGAGGATCAGCACGTAGCCGAACAGCTCCGGCTGGTTGCCGGAGATCTGCGACATGAGCAGGCTCTGGCCGAGCCCCGGCCCTCCTCCGAGCAGGCCCGCGACCACGGCGATGACGAGCGAGGTGGGGGCGGCGACCCGCAGCGCGGTGCCGATGTAGGGCAGCGCGCTCGGGATCACGATGCGGGTGAGGATCTCCGCGCGGCTCATCCCGTAGGAGGCGCCCGTCGCGCGGGCCACGGGATCGGTGTCGAAGACACCGGCGGAGGACTGCACCGCGATCGCGATGAACGAGCCGAAGAAGACGAGGAAGGTCCCCATGCCCGAGGTGGGGCCGAGCACGAGCACCACGACAGGGAGGATCACGATCGGCGGGATCGGCTTGAGGAATTCCAGCGGCACCCTGGTCGCGTGCATCGCGAGCGGAGAGGATCCGATCGCGATGCCCAGCAGCACGCCGACGAGCGCGGCGACGATGAGGCCGGTGAGGGCCATGACCAGGGTGTCCGCCATCGCCTGCCAGAGCTGCGGCGCGCCGAGCAGGCGGCCCGCCGCGCCCAGCGCCTCGAGGGCGGAGGGCAGCGGCGCGCCGGCGAGCGGGCCGACCGTCGCGGCGAGCTGCCACACCACGAGTGCGGTCAGCGCACCGGCGGCGCCGAGCAGCGCGGGGAGGATGCGGGAGCGGGTCATGGCCGTCACTTCGAGAGGATGACGCCCGTGAGGTCGACCGGCTTCTTCAGGAACCCGAGACCCACCATCTTGTCGTCGGGCCGCTGCAGGTCCTCGGCCGTGACGGCGGCCGGCCACACCGGCACCTTGACCTGGTCGATCGCGAGCGTGGACTTCGTGTAGGCGAGGCCGGCCTTGATGGCCTCCTCGGGGTGCGCGGTGGCGTACTCGTTGGACTTCGCGATCGCGCGCTGGAAGGCGCTGACGACGTCCTTCTTCGAGGTCGCGGTCGCGTCGCCCGTCGTCCAGAGGCCGGTCGCGCCGGTCTCGAAGAAGCCGATCGAGGGCGCGGCGAGCTGCGGGTTGCCGGCTGTGAGCGCCTGCGCGGTGAAGGGGCTGACCAGCCCCGCGGCGTCGACGTTGCCGCTCTTCAGCGCGGCGACGGCCGAGGTGAAGTCGAGGACGACCCACTTCACGCCGGTCGCGGGGTCGATGCCGTTCTTCTTGAGCTGCTCGGCGATGACGACCTCGAGCTGGGCCTTGCGGGCGGGGATCGCGATCGTCTTGCCGGCCAGCTCCTTCACGGAGGTGATGCCGCTGGACGCGCTCGCGAACAGGCCGGTGTCGTCGTACGCCGCGGGGTCGGAGGCGCTGGTCGCCGCGTCCGGATAGCCGTCGGCCGGGGCGACGACCTTCATCTTCACGCCCTGGCTGAGCGCGTTGAGCAGCGGGATGCTCGGCGAGTAGGCGATGTCGACCTGGCCGCTCTGCGCGGCGGCGAGGCCGGCGGGCGGGTTCGCGACGATCGAGGTCTCGATCCTGAGTCCCTCATCGGCGAAGAACCCCTTCGCCATCCCGGTCAGCAGGCTCCCGTCGGAGGTGAGCCCGATCGTGGCGACCTTGACCGTGGTCAGGTCGCCCTTCTTGCCCGGTTCGGCGCTGCCGGACGAGGACGAGCAGCCGGCGAGGGCGGCGGCCGCGCCGAGGGCGACGACGGCGGCGGCGACACGGAGTGCGCGCGTGATGTGCATGTGTGCTTCCTGTCAGAGCGAGGGATGGGATCTCGGAGCGGAGGCGTCGCTGCGGTGCGACTTCATCGTCTTTAATCACCACTTGGTCACTTAAATATCCAGCAAGGCGTTAGTCTTGTCAAGATGTTTCGGAATCTTACGTATCCACTTGGACGCGAAAGATGAAAGGGGACGCGGTTCCCCCGCCCCTAGGATCATCAGCATCGGAGGAGGACTGACGTGCCCAAGATCGTTGACCACGATGAACGGCGGGACCACATCGCGGATGCGGCCACCAAGGTGATCGCCAGGGAGGGCTTCGAGCGGCTCACGATGCGCCAGATCGCGGCGGAGGCCGGCTACACCCACGGGGCGATCGCCCGCTACTTCCCCACCAAGGAGAGCCTGCTCACGGCGTCCTTCGTGCGGCTCCACGTCCAGGCCAACGGGCGGATACTGACCGAGGTCGCGGGCAAGCGCGGCCTGGACGCCCTGGAGCAGATGTGCCGCGAGATCCTCCCCTTCGGAGACCTCGGTCCCAAATACGCCCGCGTCGTCATCGCCTTCTGGGATCACGCCTCGCAGGACACCAGGGTCACCCAGATCCACCGCGAGAACAACCAGCGCTGGCGGGACCAGTTCCGCCGCTTCCTCCTCGAGGCACGGGAGGACGGCGAGCTCGCCGCGCACATCGACATCGACACGGCGGTCGGCGAGGTCGCCTCGCGCAACGCCGGATGGCAGATGGTGTCGGTGCTGCTGCCGGAGGTCGCCGGGGACGAGCGCATCGAGGCGGGGCTGCAGGCCCTGCTCGGGGAGCTGCGCGGCCGGCCCGCCGGCGAGCCGGGCCGCGCGGCCTCCTAGTCCGCGTCCTCGAGCACGAACAGCGCGCCGCGCTCGCCGATCACGGCGGCGGGGGCGTTCGTGTTGCCCGTGGTGATCGTCGGCATGACCGAGGCGTCGATCACCCTGAGTCCCGCGATGCCCTGCACGCGCAGGCGCGGATCCACGACGGCATCCGGATCCGATCCCATCCGGCAGGTGCCGACCTGGTGGTGGTACGTGATCGCGGTGCGACGCACCCAGTCCTCGACGTCGGCGTCCGACACCTCCGGTCCCGGGTAGGCCTCGGTCGCACCCCACTCCCCGGCGAGCGCCGGCCGCGCGCCGATCCGGCGCGCTTGACGCACCGATGCCGCGAGCGCGGCGACATCGCGCTCGTCCTCGAGGGCGGCGAGGTCGATGAGCAGCGGATCCTCGGCGCCGGGTCCGGACAGGCGCAGCGAGCCGCGGCTGTGCGGCGTGACGAGCCCCGCCATGAGCGAGAAGCCGTCGCCGGGCCCGTGCGCGCCGGGACGCGGCTCGAGCTCGCCCCACATCGGCACCGAGAAGTGGATCGGCTGGGTGTCGGGCTCGGCGAGATCCTCGCGCGAGCGCCAGAACAGGTGCGTCTGCGTGACGGAGACGCCGGGCTCCGGCGCGCCCACGGGCCGCTCCGTCGTGAAGACCACAGGGGACAGCAGATGGTCGTGCAGGTTCGCCCCGACCGCCGGGACGTCGCGGACCACGTCGATCCCGAGCGCCTCGAGATCCGCGCGCGGGCCGATGCCGCTGCGCAGCAGGATCGCCGGGCTGCCGAGGGCGCCGGCGGCGAGGATCACCTCGTCGGCGCGGAGCTCGGATCCGTCGCTCAGCCGCACGCCCACCGCGGCATCGCCGTCGACGATCACCGAGTGCACCTCGGCGTCGGTGACGATCCGCAGGTTGGGGGCGTCCTCGACCGGCCGCACGTAGGCCATCCAGGTGTTCACCCGCCGGCCGTCCCGCATCGTGACCTGCTCCTGCGAGACGCCGTCGAGGGCGCCGCCGTTGTAGTCGGGGTTGTGCGCCAGCCCCTCCTGGACCGCGGCGTCGATGATCGACTGCTGGATCGGCACGAGCGGGTAGTCGTCGGTCACGGGGAGCAGATCGTTCTCGATCGCCTCGTAGACGGGCAGCACCTGCGCCCAGCCCCAGCCGGTCGCGCCTGCGCTCTCCCAGCCGTCGAAGTCGGCGGCCGCGCAGCGCACCCAGATCATCGCGTTCAGGGCATGGGATCCCCCGGTGACCTTGCCGCGCGGCAGGTGCAGCCGACGGCCGGCCGCGTGCTCCTGCGGCACCGTGAAGTAGTCCCAGTCCTCGGCGGCGTGCCAGAGCTCGCCCGCGCGGGAGGGTTCGTGGATCGCGGGGTTGGTGTCGTATCCGCCGGCCTCGACGAGCGTCACGTCGTACCCGGCGTCCACGAGACGCCGGGTGACGATGCTCCCCGAGGTGCCGGCTCCCACGACGATCGCGGAGCGGGCCACGGCTCAGCCCTTCCGACCGGGGCCGGAGACGACCTGCGGCACGGCGACGGACTTGAGCCCTGCGACGCCGAACTCGAGGCCGTAGCCCGAGCTCTTCACCCCGCCGAACGGCACCATCGGGTGCAGCCCGCCGTGCGAGTTGATCCACACCGTGCCGGACTGCATGCGGGTCGCGGCCTCGCGCGCGGCCTCCGGGTCGCTCGACCACACCGAGGCGCCGAGACCCACGTCGACGGCGTTGGCGAGCGCGAACGCCTCGTCCACGTCGGAGTAGCGGATGACCGGCAGCGCCGGCCCGAACTGCTCCTCCTGCACGAGCGCGGCGTCGTTGTCGATGTCGGCCACGATCGTGGGGCGGTAGAACAGCTCGCCGAGCTCTGGGGCCGCCTCGCCGCCCGTCACGATGCGGGCGCCGCGCGCCTTGGCGTCCTCGACGAGACGCGAGACGATGTCGAACTGCTGCCTGTTCTGCAGCGGGCCCAGGACGTTGTTCTCGTCCAGCCCGTTTCCGATCGGCACGGAGGCCGCGATGCCGGCGAGGGCGTCGACGACCTGGTCGTAGAGCGAGTCGTGCACGTAGAGGCGCTTCATCGCCGCGCAGGTCTGGCCGGTGTTGATGAACGCGCCCCAGAACAGGTCCTCGGCGATCGCGGCCGGATCCGTGCCGGGCAGGACGATGCCGGCGTCGTTGCCGCCGAGCTCGAGCGTGAGCCGCGCGAGGTTGCCGGCGGAGCTCTCGATGATCTTGCGGCCGGTGGCCGTGGATCCGGTGAACATGATCTTGTCGATGTCGGGGTGCGACGCGATCCGCGCGCCGACCTCGCGGTCGCCGGAGATGCCGATCAGCACGTCGGCGGGCAGCACCTCGTTCATGACCGACAGCATCGCGAGCACGCTCAGCGGCGTGTACTCGCTGGGCTTGGCGACCACGGTGTTCCCCATCCGCAGCGACGGCCCGATCTGCCAGATGGTGATCATGAGCGGCCAGTTCCACGGGCCGATCGCGCCGACCACGCCCGCGGGCTTGTAGACGAGCTCCGCGTGCAGGTTCTCGTCGTCGACGAGGACCTCGGGCTCGAGCACGGTCGTCGCGTTCGTGCGCAGCCACGCCGAGCACGCGCCCAGCTCGAACCGCGCGTTCGGGCCGTTCAGCGGCTTGCCCTGCTCCCGGGAGAGCAGCTGCGCGAGCTCCTCCGCGTTCGCGTCGATGGCGTCGGCCGCCGCGAGCAGCAGCTCGCTCCGCTTCGCGTGGCCGAGCGCCTCCCAGGCGGGCTGCGCCGCCTTGGCCCTGGCGATCGCGTCGTCCAGGTCGGCGACGGTCTGCACCGGAGCGCGGCCGATGATCTCGCGCGTGGCGGCATCGGGGATCTCGCGGCCGGAGCCCTCGGGCGCCTGGATGCGGTCGAGCAGCGCGGACGCGGCGGACGTGTCGGTCATCGGTCTCTCCTTCGAGTGTGCGGACGACGGTCGATGCTCCCATTGTGGTCCGGCGCGAAGACGGCGACTTGTCGCCGAGCGCGCCGGACATGTCGTGCGGCGAAGGGTTCCTGATGCGCCGTCCGGCACGGCGACTCAGCGCCGCGCGACGGACTCCGCGCGCTCGGGCCGCGCGGCGTCCCACGGCCCGTGGTCGGCGCCGGCGGTGCGCAGGAACACGATGATCCAGCTGAAGATCAGCACGGCGGCGATGAGCTCGACCGCGGTCAGGTTGTAGTAGCCGGTCGCGAAGAACACCCCGAGCAGTGCGATCACGAGCACGTAGACCCAGCCCAGCACCACGAACACGCGCGAGATCCGCCGCAGCAGCCACGGCAGGCCGATCACGACCGCGGCGAAGCACACGGCCATGCCCGTGGCGACCGTGTTGTGCAGCAGGAAGAAGCGGTCCACCGGGAAGATCCCGACGCAGGCCAGGAGGAGCCCGATCAGGATGAGGGCGACGCGGACGATCGTGCGCCCGCGCTCGTCCCTCGGCTCCGGCACGGGCAGCGCCGCGGTCGCGTAGCGGGCGATCGTGGTCACCATCACCCCCGCGACGATGAGGGTGCCGTTGAACGCCGGCGACGAGGCGTTGGTCGACATGCCGAGGGCCGAGAGGTTGTCGCGCCACCAGTGCGGATCGCTCGCCTCGAGCATCGCCGTGAGCGCCCCGATCACGAGGAAGATCGACAGGATGAGCGAGATCGAGGTGGGGCTCAGCGCGATGGCGCTGAGGTAGCAGACGTAGCCGGTGAGGGCGAGGGCGACGCCCACGAGCACGGCCCCGGGGAAGGCGAAGACCGGGGCGTCCCGGAAGCCCGCCTCGAGCAGGGCGCCGAGCCCGGACAGCGCGAGCAGCGCGACGGCGCCATGAGCCAGCGCGATCGCGGTCAGCTCGTACCAGCGCAAGCGCTCGCCCGGGATCGCGAAGCCGTCGTTCGGCGCGTTCGGATCCCACTTCTCCGGCGCCTCGACCGCCTCCGCGCGCAGACCGATGCGACCGGCCGTGAAGCTCAGCACGGCGACGGCGGCGCCGCCGATCGCGGCGACCGCGCCGACCGACCACGCCCCCGTGATCGACGGCGTGCGGTGCCAGAAGATCAGGAGCGAGACGAGGAAGCCCAGCACGAACGCCACCGCCCCGGTGAGCAGCGCGTCGGTCTCGCGCATCTGGTGCAGCGTCGCCGAGGCGCGCGCATCCCGCAGGCGCCGGATCAGTCGGTCCCATTCGGCTCTCATCGCGCCGCCCTCTCTCGTCTCGTCCCGCGTCCCGACCAGCCTAGGGCCGTGCGGGGCGGGCGCTCCGGGACGCGGGAGCGGAGTCCGCCATTACCCTGAGAGCATGACCCAGACCTTCCACGCCCGTGCCGCCCTGCTCGACATGGACGGCACGCTCGTCGACTCGACCGCCGTCGTGGAGAGGCTGTGGCTGGCCTGGGCCGAGCCCCACGGGCTCGATCCGGAGTTCGTGCTGAGCGTCGTGCACGGCCGCCAGGGCCATCAGAGCATGGCGATCATGCTGCCGGACCGCCCGCACGAGGAGAACCTCGCCGAGAACCGCGCCATGCTCGAGCGCGAGAGCGGCGATGTCGACGGCGTCGTCGAGGTGCCGGGAGCCGCCGCGTTCCTGCAGGCCCTCGCGCCGTTCCCGCACGCGATCGTCACCTCGGCGGACGACCGGCTGATGCGCGTCCGCATGGGCGCCGCGGAGCTCGGCGTGCCGACCGGCCCCGTCACCGCGGAGCACGTGAGCGCCTCCAAGCCGGATCCGGAGGGCTTCCTGCTCGGCGCCGCCCGGCTCGGCGCGGATCCGGCGGACTGCATCGTCTTCGAGGACTCCGGAGCGGGGATCCAGGCCGCCCGCGCCGCGGGGATGCGCGTGATCGGGGTCGGCGCGGGATCCGCCGCGCACTCCCCCGACGCCGTCGTCGCCGATCTCACGCACGTCACGATCACCCCCGCCCCCGACGGCTTCGTCCTGACGGTCGACTGACCGCGTCCGAGCCGGTTCGAAGCGCAAAAGGCTCCATTCGCCCGGATCCGCC
Organism: Microbacterium sp. 13-71-7; assembly: GCF_002257455.1. Taxonomy (GTDB): domain Bacteria; phylum Actinomycetota; class Actinomycetes; order Actinomycetales; family Microbacteriaceae; genus Microbacterium. Next base: position 5,275 of record NZ_NCKN01000023.1, on the reverse strand, counting down.
GCCATGTGTGCGCTTCGAAACCGGTTCCGAAGCGTCAGCCGAGAGCGGCGGCCGCGGCGGAGCGGGCCTCGGCGGCCGTCGTGGCGCCCCGTGCGGCGGCGGCGGCTCGACGGCAGTCGTCGGCCGTCACCGTGCGCAGGCGCGCGGACACTCGGGCGAGCGATCGCGCGGTCATCGACAGGCTCGTGGCGCCCAGCCCGACGAGCACGGGCGCGAGGGCGGGATCGCCGCCCGCCTCGCCGCACACGCCCACCGGCTTGCCCGCGGCGCGCCCCGCCTCCCCCACGCCCTCGATCAGTCGGAGCACCGCCGGCTGCCACGGGTCGTTGAGCGCTCCCAGCGGCGCCGACAGGCGGTCGGCCGCCATCGTGTACTGCGTGAGGTCGTTGGTGCCGAGGCTCACGAAGTCCACCACCGCGAACAGCTCCGAGGCCATCAGCGCAGCGGCCGGCGTCTCGATCATGATGCCCGCCCGCGCGATCCCGGCGGCCCGGCAGGCCGCGGCGAAGTCGCGGGCCTCGTCGACCGTCGCGACCATCGGCGCCATCACCTCGAGCTGCGCGCCCTCCGCCGCGCCTGCCGCGGCGATCGCCGCGAGCTGGTGCGCGAGGAGGGCCGGATGCGCCACGGCCACCCGCAGCCCGCGCACCCCGAGCGCCGGATTCTCCTCGTCCGCCGCGGTCGCGAACGGAAGCGGCTTGTCGCTCCCGGCATCGAGCGTGCGCACGACGACCTTGCGCCCGGCGAACGGCGCGAGGACGCCGCGGTAGGCGGCGACCTGCTCGGCGACCGTCGGTTCCTCGGCACGGTCCAAGAAGCAGAACTCCGTGCGGAACAGGCCGATGCCCTCCGCGTGGACCTCTGCCGCCGCGACCGCATCGGTGGCGCCGCCGACGTTGGCGAGCAGCGGGATCGCGGTGCCGTCCGCGAGCAGCCCGGTGCCGTCGAACGCGGGGACAGGGTCAGCGGCCGCGACGCTCTCCTCCGCGGGCGGGTCGAGACGCACGGTCCCGGCCTCGCCGTCGACGAGCACGGTCGTCCCCGTGGGGATGCCGACCGCGCCCGCCGCCCCGACGACCGCGGGGATGCCCAGGGCGCGGGCCAGGATCGCCGTGTGCGAGGTCGGCCCGCCCTCCTCGGTCACGAGCCCTGCGCATCCGCTGCGGCCCAGCGTCGCGGTCTCGGCGGGGGCGAGATCCCGCGCGACGAGGACGAACGGATCCGCCCGGTCGGGGATCCCGGGAACCTCCTGCCCGGTCAGCCGTGCCACGATGCGATCGCGCACGCTCCGCACGTCGACCGCGCGCTCCGCCATGCGCCCGCCCAGGCCGCGCAGGACGCGCTCCCGATCCGCGGCCTCGTCCCACACCGCGCGGGCGGCCGAGACGCCATCTGCGCGCACCCGTGCCGCGGCGCCCGCGGCGAAGTCCAGATCGGCGGCCAGCAGCGCGGTCGCCTCGAGGATCTGCGCGGCCTCGCCGTCGGATCCCGCCGCCGTCGCGCGGAGGGCGGCGACGACCTCGGCCGCGGCGGGCTCGATGCGCCCCGCCTCGGCCTCGCGGGCGGCGTCCTGCACCCGGTCGGCGGACGGCTCGGCGATCGCCGCGCCGAGCTGCGCGACCGGGGCGATCGCGCGCCCCGGGCTCACACCGAGGCCCCGCAGCGTCGATCCGGGCGCCGCTGGGGGTGCCGGGGTCGTTGAGCGAGCGGAGCGAGACGAGACGTCGTCACTTGCGAGGGCACCGCGTTCCGTCTCGGGCGCGCTCCGCGCGTCCTCGCTCGAGGACCCCGACACGAGCGGTGCTCCGTCCATCTCGCCGAAGCCGTCCTCGAACAGGGCCGCCACGCGCTCCACGGCGGCCGGATCCCCCGACAGCTGCACCTCGTCTCCGGGACGGGCCCCGAAGGCGAGCAGTCGCATCATGCTCGATGCGGGGACCGGATCCCCGTCCGGCAGTCGCCGCAGTCGCAGCTCCGCTCCCGCCGCGGCCTGCGCGATCAGTGCGGCCGGACGCGCGTGCACACCCGCGGGGTTGCGCACGAGGACCGTGCGCGACTGCTCCCCCGGCCGCGAGACCGCAGACGCCGGCGCGCTCTTGTCGAGCTCAGGGCCCCCCGACCCGGCCGGAGCCTGCGGCTCGTCTTCCAGCTGCGCCGACTTCGCGATCAGCGCGCCGTTCGCCTCCGCCGCGACGGCGTCCAGCGACGCGCCCTGCGCGGCGGTCACGGATGCGGCGAGCAGCCCCTCCACGAAGGGCGCGGAGGCGAGCCGCACGGGAACCGCGCTGGCGCGCAGCTCGAGCGCGAACTCGGCGCTCATCACCGCGGATCCGAGGTCCATCAGCACGAGCACCCCGTCGCAGGCCTCGGCGAGCTCATCGATCGCCGCGGCCACCCGCGTCGCATCGGTGCCGAGGATGGGCGCGCCGTCCGCGTCCGTCCCCGCCCCCGCGGCGAGCGCGATCGGCACCGTCCCGCCCGGCACCATCTGCGCGGCGAGCTCCTGCACGGCCTCGGCCAGGCGCAGGCTGTGCGAGACGGCGACGATGCCGACGGCACTCATCGTTCCGTCACCCCGCGACGGCCGCGGCGAGCGTCTCGAACAGCAGCGTCGCCGAGGCGGATCCCGGATCCAGGTGCCCCGCGCTCCGCTCCCCGAGGTAGCTCGCCCTGCCCTTGCGGGCGACGAGGTCGATCGTGGCGTCGCGGCCCGCTGCGGCGGCCGTCGCGGCGGCCGCCGTCGCCTCGGCCGCGGACTTCCCGTCGGCCAGCGCCGCATCCAGCGCGTCGATCGCCGGCGCGATCGCGTCGAACAGGGTCTTGTCGCCCGCCTCGGCCTTGCCGCGCGCGACGACGCCCTCCAGCCCCGCCCGCAGGCCCGCGGCGAGCGCCGACGGCTCGACGTCGGTCACCACGCCGAGCGTCGCCCCGATCCGCAGGAAGAACGTGCCGTACAGGGGGCCGCTCGCGCCGCCCACCGTCGAGACGAGGGTCATGCCGACGGTCTTGAACAGCTCGTCCGCCGTCTGCGGCGCGGTCTGCTCGACCTTCTCGACCGCCGCGGTCATGCCGCGCGCCATGTTCGCGCCGTGGTCGGCGTCGCCGATCGCGGAGTCGAGTTCGGTGAGCCAGTCGCGCTGGGTCACGACGGCGTCGCGGAAGCGGTGCAGCCAGTCGACGAGGACGGCGAGCGGGATCGTGTTCGACATGCAGGTGTTCTCCTTCGGTCGGTTCCTGATGCTCCCGTCGCGAAAGGTGCCGTTCTCGGATCCGGATTCCGGCAGCTTCTGCGACGGGAGCGGTGTCAGCAGGGGTCAGGCGCCCCAGCGCAGGCCGGGCGTCACGACGGGCGCGTCCCACAGCCGGATCAGCTCGTCGTCGGCCTTGAGCACCGTGACCGAGCAGCCGGCCATGTCCAGCGACGTGATGTAGTCGCCCACGAGGTTGCGGGCGATCGTCACGCCGGCCTTCTCCAGGAGCGCCGCGACCTCGCCGTACATGAGGTACAGCTCGATGAGCGGCGACGCCCCCATGCCGTTGACCATCACGATCGCCGGGGATCCGGTGAAGTCCATATCGGCCAGGATCGGCTCGACGAGCTGCGCCGCGATGTCCTTGGCCGGCGCGAGCGGAACACGGTGACGCCCCGGCTCCCCGTGGATGCCGATGCCGATCTCCATCTGGTCCTCCGGCAGATCGAAGGTGGGCTTGCCCGCGGCCGGCACGGTGCAGCTGGTCAGCGCCATGCCCATGGACCGTCCCTGACCGTTCACGCGCGCGGCGAGGTCGGCGACGGCGGCGAGGTCCTGCCCCTCCTCGGCGGCGGCGCCCACGATCTTCTCGAGCAGCACCGTGAGGCCGACGCCGCGGCGGCCCGCCGTGTACAGCGAGTCCTGCACGGCGACGTCGTCGTCCACCACGACCGAGCGCACCTCGATGCCGTCCATGGCGGCGAGCTCGGCGCCCATCTCGAAGTTCATGACGTCGCCGGTGTAGTTCTTCACGATGTGCAGCACCCCCGCGCCGCGGTCGATCGCCTTCGTCGCGGCCTGCATCTGGTCCGGCGTGGGCGAGGTGAAGACCTCCCCCGCGCACGCGGCGTCCAGCATTCCCACCCCGACGAATCCGCCGTGCAGGGGCTCGTGACCGGATCCGCCGCCGCTCAGCAGCGCGACCTTGCCCTCGGCCTTGCGATCCCGGCGCAGGATCACGCGGTTCGCCATGTCGACGTCGAGCTCCGGATGCGCGAGCGCGAGCCCGCGCAGCGACTCTGCGAGCACGTCCTCCGGGGCGTTGATGAGCTTCTTCATCCTGCGACCTCCTTGTTGCAGTTCCACCAGCACCGTTGTCTTCCGACCAGCACTCCGCGGCCGCGGGATCCCGAGGGGTCCGCCTTCCGGGGCGTGCCGCGACACGGAGGACGAGGCCTCTTGCGCCGGGGGCGACAGCACTCCAGAATCGGAATACTTTTCGTTAATGTCGAATATGCGATGAGGCCGTCGGATTGTCAAGGGATCCGAAAGCCGGATCCGCACCGCCGTCGCCGCTGTCGTCGAGGAGGGAGCAGCACCGATGATCCAGGCGATCGATCGCGCCGCGAAGGTGCTCGAACTGCTGCAGGGATCCCGTCATCTCGGCATTACGGACCTGGCGACCGCGCTGCAGCTGCCGCCGTCGACCGTGCACGGGATCGTGTCCTCCCTGCGCGAGCACGGCCTCGTCGCCAAAGAGCGCGGCGGGCAGCGGTACATGCTCGGCCCCACGCTGCTGAAGCTCAGCAGCGTCTACCTCGACTCCCTCGACGTGCGGGCGCGCTCGATGCGCTGGACGCAGGAGCTCGCGCGGCGCACCGGCATGGCCGTGCGGCTCGGCGCCCCGCATTTCGCGGAGGTGCTGGTGATCCACCACACGCTCCGGCCCGACGACAGCCCGCAGATGCTGGAGACCGGGGCGGCGCTGCCGGCGCACGCCTCCGCCATGGGCAAGGTGCTGCTCGCGCACGACCTCGGCTTCCAGCGCGCGGTCTTCGCGGATCCCCTGGCGAGCCTCACGGGCGACACGGTCACGGATCCCGCCGTGCTCGCCGCGGCGCTGCCCGCGATCGCCGAGCACGGCTACGCGGCGGAGGTCGACGAGGCGGTGCTCGGCGAGTCGTCGCTCGCCTCCCCCGTGGCCGATGGCCGGGGCGACATCGTGGCGGCGGTCGCCGTGGTGTACCCCACGGCCGACGGCCCCGCGTCCGACGCCGTGCTGCACGCGGTCCGCGACACCGCGC
>NZ_NCKN01000285.1 GCF_002257455.1 Microbacterium sp. 13-71-7 | reverse complement strand
CGGCAAGCTATCCGACCTGCTCGCCGCGATCGGCCTGTTCGAGCTGAAGAAGGACGGCAAGTCGTCCTACGTGCGCGCGCTGCCGCGCAAGGCCGCGCCCAAGGCCGGCAAGCCGGGCGCGGCGTGACGGCGCACCGCTGCGGACGCCGTCATGACGTGGGCCGGCGTATCGTGCGCGGCTGGCATCGCCCACCACGGGAACCGCAATGTTGAAGATCTGGGGACGTCGCAATTCCAGCAACGTGCGCAAGGTGTTGTGGTGCGCCGAGGAGATCGGCCTGCAGGTGGCCGGGATCCGCCAGCGCCACCTCGAGCGGGGCGTCTCCTCTGCGCTGACCTTCCTGGCCGCGGCCACCCAGCGCACCGAGCGGATCCGTCTGGAGACGGCGGTCGTGCCGCTCGGCTACGAGACGCCGTTCCGCCTGGCCGAGGACTTCGGCACGGTCGACGCCCTCTCGAACGGCCGGCTCAACGTCGGCGTCAGCTCCTCCGCACCGCACGGCGCGCTGCTGCACGGCCTCGGTCGCACCGAGGACGAGACCGACATCGACCCCTACGTCCTGATCGGACGCTTCCTCGAGGCGCTCGAAGGCCACGCCCTCGGCGCGGACATCCCCACGCCCTACGGCCCGCAGACTCCGCGGGTGCAGCCCCACATCGCGGGCCTCCGGGATCGGGTGTGGCTCGGCGGCGGCTCCGCCCGCTCGGTGCGCTGGGCCGCCGAGCGCGGGCTCAAGCTCCTGCTCGGGAACATCACCGCCGCCGCGGGAGCCGCCTCCTTCGAGGACGCGCAGCGCGCCCACATCGACGACTACCACGCGCACTTCGCCGGCCCCGGCACGGGGTCGGTCGGCGTCGAGCGGGTGATCCTGCCGGTCGACAGCGCCACGACCGACCAGCGCGAGCGCTACACGGCGTTCGCGGAGAGCAGGCAGGCGCGCACCGAGCAGCCCACGAACGGGCACCTGTTCCAGCGGGATCTGTTCGGCACCGCCGAGGAGATCGTGGAGCGGCTCGCGTCCGACCCGGCGATCGACGGTCGCACGGAGCTGCGCATCGCGCTGCCGTACGCGCTGTCCCTCGACGACTACCGGCAGATCCTCTCCGACATCCGCCACGCCGTCCTGCCCCGCCTCGGCTGGGTGCCGGCAGCGGGAGCGCTCGCCTCGGCCGCCGCGTAGCGCGTCACGCCGTCCTCTCCATCGTCCGTCCCCAGACACATCGACCGTCCCAGACAAGGAGCACATCATGAGTTCACGACTTCGCGTCGGCGTCGCCCTCGAGGGCGCCGGCTGGCACCCCGCGGCTTGGCGGGAGCCCTCATCGCGGCCCGCCGAACTGTTCACCCCTGAGTACTGGACCGACCTTGTCCGCACTGCGGAGGACGGGCTCCTCGACTTCGTCACCATCGAGGACTCCCTCGCCCTGCAGTCCGCGGATCCCGTCCGCGGGGACGATCGCACCGACGAGGTGCGCGGGCGCCTGGACGCACTGCTGATCGCCTCCCGCGTGGCGCCCGTCACCTCGCACATCGGGCTGATCCCGACGGCGACGACGACGCACACCGAGCCGTTCCACGTCTCCACGGGCATCGCCACGCTCGACTTCGCGAGCGAAGGCCGCGCGGGCTGGCAGGTGAAGGTGTCGGGGCGAGCCGACGAAGCCGCCCATTTCGGGCGCCGCGCGCATCCGGGCGACCAGGTCGTCTGGGGCGATCCGGCCTTCGACGCCCTGGTCCGCGAGCTCTTCGACGAGGCCGCCGACGCCGTCGAGGTCGTGCGACGGCTCTGGGACAGCTGGGAGGACGACGCCGAGATCCGCGACGTCGCCACCGACCGGTTCCTCGACGCGGACAAGGTGCACCAGATCGACTTCGAGGGCCGCTGGTTCAGCGTGCGGGGGCCCTCCATCACGCCGCGCCCGCCCCAGGGTCAGCCCGTCGTCGCCGCGCTCGCGCACGCCGAGGTACCCTACCGGCTGGCCGCCCGCTCCGCCGACCTCGTCTTCGTCACCCCGGCCGACACCGCGCACGCGGAGCGGATCCTGACCGAGGTCGCCGCCGCAGCCGAGGGACGCGACGGCGAGCCCCTGCAGGTCTTCGCGGACCTCGTGGTGTTCCTCGACGACCCGGACGGGGAGGCCGCCGCCGATCGACTCCGGCGTCTCGACGCCCTCGGCCGCCCGCTCACGAGCGACGCACGCGTCTTCACCGGCTCCGCATCCGAGCTCGCAGACCTCGTCGCCCGGCTCGGCGCCCTCGGATACGCCGGAGTGCGCCTGCGCCCGGGCGTCCTGACCGACGACCTGCCCCGCATCGCAGGCGCGTTCGCCGCTGAGCTGCGCGCGCGCGGCCTCTTCCACGACGCCTACGAGGCGGACACCCTGCGCGGGCTGCTCGGCCTGCCCGAGCACGTACCCAGTCGCTACGCCGGCGTCTGACCGATCAGAGGAGCACACCATGACCACGAGAGCACGCAAGCAGATCATCCTCGCCGCGTACGTCGGCGGAGTGAACGAGCACACCCTGTGGGAGCACCCCGACGCAGGCAGTCAGATCGACTTCTCCACGTTCCGGCACGTCGCGCAGACCGCCGAGCGCGGGCGCTTCGACTACTTCTTCCTCGCCGAGGGGCTGGCGCTGCGCGCCAGGGCCGGCCGCATCTTCGACCACGACATCGCCGGCCGCCCCGACACGCTCGCCGTCCTCGCGGCGCTGGCCGCGGTGACCGACCACATCGGCCTGGTGGGCACGCTGAACGCGACGTTCAACGAGCCGTACGAGCTCGCCCGCCAGATCGCGAGCCTCGACCACCTTTCCAGCGGTCGGGCCGGCTGGAACGTCGTCACCTCGTTCGACGCGTTCACCGGCGCGAACTTCCGCCGTGGCGGCTTCCTTCCGCACAGCGAGCGCTACGTGCGCGCGGAAGAGACGGTCGCCACGATCCGTCGGCTGTGGGACTCCTGGGCCGAGGAGGCGATCGTCGCGGACAAGGCGACGGGCGTCTTCCTCGCGGAGGCCGATGCCGGCGCGTTCGCCCAGTCCAGCACGCAGTTCGACATCGCGGGCCGCTTCACCGTGCCGCGCAGCCCGCAGGGGCGCCCGGTCATCGTCCAGGCGGGGGTCTCGCCGCAGGGCCGCGACTTCGCCGCCTCGACGGCGGACGCGATCTTCTCGCCCTATTCGTCTCTCGCCGAGGGCAAGGCGTTCTCCGCGGACATCAGGGAGCGTGCCGCCCGTTTCGGTCGCGCACCGGAGGACATCAAGATCCTGCCGGCGGCGGGATTCGTGATCGGGGATTCGGCGAAGGACGCAGAGGAGAAGGCGCGCCACATCCTCGAGCAGCAGCTGACGGACAAGACCATCCAGGTGACGTTCGAGCAGGTGTGGAACCGGGACCTGTCGGCATACGACCCCGACGGGCCGCTGCCGGACGTCGATCCGGATCCCGAGGCGCCGCCGATCATCCAGGGTCGCGCGTTCGTGTTCCAGGATCGGTTCGAGACGGTGCGCCGCTGGCGTGAGCTCGCCGAGGAGCGGGGTCTGACGCTGCGCGGGCTCGCGCACGAGATCGCCCCGGCCGCCGGCTACGTGGGCACCGCCGCGCAGGTCGCCGAGCGCCTGGACACGTTCGTGCAGGAGGACGGCGGAGACGGCGTCGTCCTCGGATCCCATGTCGTCCCCTCCGGCCTCGACGAGTTCGTCGACAAGGTCGTGCCGCTGCTGCAGGAGCGCGGTTCGCTGCGCACCGAATACGACGGCACGACCCTCCGCGCGAACCTGGGCCTGCCCCTGCCCGCACGTTCCGGAGAGCTCCTCTCCGCGACGACGGAGCAGACGCCATGACGCTCCCTCACCCGGTCGGGACCGCGTCGTCCCAGACACCGGACGCGTTCGTGCAGGAGTGGGAGGGCTGGCACGACGCGCATGAGGAGCGCCGCGCCGACCCGCACGGCTTCCTCGCCGTCACCGGCCTGTTCTGGCTGACGACCGAACCGAGCCGCTTCCCGGGGCTCCCCGGCGAGTGGTTCACCGGCGTCACCGGCCCCGTCGTGCTCCTCGCGGAGGGCGAGACGCTGACCGTCGACGGCATCGGGGTGACCGAGACGCATGCGTTCGGCCCCCTCGCCGAGCGCGGCGGCGTGACGGTCGGGTTCGAGGGAGGCGTGGTCGAAGTCGCCAAGCGCGGCGGCAGGGACATCCTGCGCCCTCGCCGGCCCGACTTCCCGTTCCTCTCGGCCTATGCGGGGACCGCCGCGTACCCGCCGGACCCGCGGTGGCGGATCACCGGCCGGTTCGTCCGGTTCGTCGCGCCGAGGGCCATCGAAGTGGGCGCCGCCGTGGACGGCATCACCCACGTGTACGACTCCCCGGGCTATGTCGAGTTCGTCCTCGACGACGAGCCGTTCCGGCTTCTCGCGTTCGACGGGCACCGACCAGGCTCCCTGTTCGCCTTGTTCACCGACGAGACCAGCGGCGTCA
>NZ_NCKN01000284.1 GCF_002257455.1 Microbacterium sp. 13-71-7 | reverse complement strand
GACGATCAGATGCTGGGCCTTCGTGGAGCGACGCAGGGCACGGCGCTCGGCGCGTGCGGTGGTGCGGATCGCAGTGGTCATGATGCCTCAACGATATCACCGAAAGAAGGGTTGCCTAACCTTCCTCTGCCCGCGCAGGCGGCGATCGGTCGGCTAGTCGACCAGCGCCGTCCCCAGCGCTTCCAGCTCCGCCCTGGTCAGCCCGGACGCGAGCAGATAGTCCGCCGCGGATCCGTACTGCTCGTCGATGCCCTTGAGCAGTTCGCGCATGACCGGCGCGGGAGACTGCGTGGCGACCGCGATCGCATCGTGCGCGATCGGCAGACGCTCCTCGAGCCACTTCGCGATCGCCCTGTTGCGGGACTCGGGAAGCTGGGAGGCGGTCAGCGCGTAGTCGTCCACGATGGCCTCGCGGTCCGCGCCGACGGCGGCGAGCGCGAGCGCGACGCTCACGCCCGTGCGGTCCTTGCCGAGCGTGCAGTGCACCAGGGTCGGCTCCCCCGCCGACAGGATCCGGACGACCTGGACGATGCGGCCCCCGCCGTCCTCGACGATGCGCCGGTACAGGCCCGCGAGGCTGACGTCGCCCATCAGGAAGGAGGCGACGGAGCCCGCGAAGAGCGGGATGCGGTCGATGCGCAGGCCGGGCAGCGCACAGGGCTCGGCGCTCGCCTCGCTGTCGTCGCGGAGGTCGACCACGCGCGCGACCTGCTCGGTCAGGAACGAGCGCGCATCGGGTCCGACGTGCGCGAGATTGCCGGAGCGGAACAGGACGCCCTCACGGATCCGGGAGGCACCGACCGGGATGCCGCCGACATCGCGCAGATTCGTGATGCCGGGCACGTCGAGCAGGATCATGGTCGCCTCCTCACCGTGCGTCACCGCACCTCTCCTCCAGCCTAGGGCGTGTCCGGGGCGCGGAGTCGCGCTTCGGCGCGCTGCGACCGCGCGGCGGGACCGGGCTGCGGCGGCGCTGCGATCCCGGGGACTGAGCCGGCCCACCCCTCGTCCGTCCGTAGGATGAGAGCGGTGCGTCTCGGACGGTCGCACCATGTCCCGGTTCTGGCTGCTCCGGCACCGGTTTCCCGGCCAGATGTGGGACACGGCGGGACCAGAAGTGGGACACGGCAGGTCGGACAGCGAAGGGGCTGACGGATGAGCGGGGAGACCGAGCGGCGCGGCGTCCTCGAGGGCGTGCGCGTGGCGGACTTCTCCCGGGTGCTCGCCGGCCCGTACGCGACCATGACGCTCGCCGACTTCGGGGCCGACGTGCTGAAGATCGAGCCGCCCGACGGTGACGACACCCGCCATTGGCATCCCCCCGTCGACGCCGACGGCACCGCGACCTACTTCGGAAGCGTCAATCGCAACAAGCGCTCGGTCGCGCTCGATCTGACCGTCGAGGCCGACCGCGCGGAGGCGCTGCGGCTCGCCCGCACCGCGGACGTCGTCATCGAGAACTTCCGCCCGGGGGTCATGGAGCGCTTCGGATTGGACTTCCCCGCCGTCCACGCCGTCAATCCCGGCGTCGTCTACTGCTCGATCACGGGCTTCGGCGAAGGCCCCGGCGCCTCGCTCGCCGGCTACGACCTGCTCGTGCAGGCCGTCGGCGGCCTCATGTCCATCACCGGCGATCCGGAGGGCACGGCGGCGAAGGCCGGCGTCGCGCTCGTCGACGTGCTGTGCGGGCAGAACGCGGTGGCCGGGATCCTGCTCGCGCTGCGCGAGCGCGACCGCACCGGGCAGGGCCAGCGGGTCGAGGTGTCCCTGCTGCAGAGCCTCCTGTCCGCACTGACGAACCAGGCCGCGTCGACCCTCGCCACGGGCACTCCGCCCCGCCGTCTGGGCAACCAGCATCCCTCGATCGCGCCCTACGCCCTGTTCCGCGCGGCAAATCGGGACCTCGTCATCGCCGTCGGCAACGACAAGCAGTTCCGGGCGCTGGCAGAGGCGCTGGGGCGGCCATGGCTCGCCGCGGATCCGCGCTTCCTGCGCAACGCCGACCGCGTCGCGCACCGCGACGCCCTCACGACGCTGATCGAGAGCGGTCTCGCGGAAGCCGAGGCCGCGCACTGGGTCGAGCTGTTCCGTGCGGCGGGGATCCCCGCCGGTCTCGTGCACGACGTGGCCGAGGCGATCTCCTTCGCCGAGGGGCTCGACCTCGACCCCGTCGTCGAGCTCGGCTCCTCCCGCACGATCGCGAACCCGATCCGGCTCGGTGACGCCCCCGCGGCCTACCGCACGCCGCCGCCCGCCCTGAACGACTCCGCGCCCGCCGCCTGGCGCACCGAAAGGACCTGAGATGACGACCGCTCCCCGCATCGACGCCGTGTTCGACCTCGACGCCCTGCTCACGCCGGAGGAGCGCGACTGGCAGCAGCGCGCGCGGACCTTCGCGCAGGAGCGCATACTGCCCGTGATCGAGGAGGACTTCGAGAACGCGCACTTCCGCCGCGAGCTCATCGCAGAGCTCGGCGCCGCCGGCTTCCTCGGCATGCACCTGACCGGCTACGGCTGCGCGGGCGCGGGCGCCGTCTCGTACGGCCTCGCCTGCCTGGAGCTGGAGGCCGCGGACAGCGGCTGGCGCACCTTCGTCTCGGTGCAGGGGTCGCTCGCGATGAGCGCGATCGCGAAATACGGCTCCGAGGAGCAGAAGCAGACGTGGCTGCCGCGCATGGCGACGGGAGACGCGGTCGGCTGCTTCGCCCTCACCGAGCCCCAGGGCGGCAGCGACCCCGCGGCGATGACAACCACGGCGCGCCGGGACGGCGATGACTGGGTGCTCGACGGCGCCAAGCGCTGGATCGGGCTCGCCTCGCTCGCCGATGTCGCCGTGGTCTGGGCGCGCGTGGACGATCCCGCCCTCGGCGAGGGCGGCCGGGCCGTGCGGGGCTTCCTCGTGCCGACCTCGACGCCCGGGTTCACGGCGACCCCGATCACCGGCAAGCTGTCGATGCGCGCCTCCGTGCAGTGCGACGTGGCGCTCGACGGCGTCCGGCTCCCCGCGGAGGCGATCCTCCCGGGAGCCGAAGGCCTGTCCGGACCGTTCGGCTGCCTGAACGAGGCGCGGTACGGCATCATCTGGGGCGCGATGGGCGCGGCGCGCAGCTGCCTGGAAGCCGCGCTCGACCGCGCGACGAGCCGCGAGGTGTTCGGCAGGCCGATCGGCGCCAACCAGCTCACGCAGGCCAAGCTCGCCGACATGCTCGTCGAGGTGGAGAAGGGGATCCTGCTCGCGCTGCATCTCGGACGCCTCAAGGAACGCGGAGCGCTCACTCCTGCGCAGATCTCCCTCGGCAAGCTGAACAGCGTGCGCGAGGCCCTCGAGATCGCCCATCAGGCACGCACGATCCTGGCCGGCGACGGCATCACCAACGCCTACCCGGTGATGCGCCACGCGGCAAACCTGGAGTCCGTCCGCACCTACGAGGGCACCGACGAGATCCACCAGCTCGTGATCGGCCGGGCGCTCACGGGGCTGAGCGCGTTCTGATCCGGATCCGGATCCGGGACGCACGATCGATACGTTACGTCGTGCGCGGATCATCTTGCATTGCGTGTCGCGGCAGATAGTTCGCGAACCACGTATCTGTTTCCATTTTGGCCGTGCACTCTGCTCTCTCGTTTCGCGCCGACGGCTGCACAGGAGCACAATGAGGGCGTGTCCCACGTCGCACCAGAAGAGATCACCGAGTTCTCCTTCCTCGCCGGTCAGGCCCGCGCACTCGGAGCCGAGGTTCCGTCCGTCCGGCGTCTGAGCCTGCCCCTCCCCGACGGCCGGACGCTGAGCGCGCTGCGCTTCGGCGACGGGCCCGTCGAGGTCACCCTGCTGCACGGGGCCGGCCTCAACGCGCACACCTGGGACACCACGGTGCTCGCCCTGGGCCGCCCCACGCTCGCGATCGACCTCGCCGGACACGGCGACTCCTCCTGGCGCGAGGACGCCGACTACACCGGCCGCACGCTCGCCGCCGACGTCGTCGAGGCGCTGCGCGCCTGGACGGATCGCCCGCAGGTGCTGGTCGGACAGTCTCTCGGAGGGCTCACGGCCGCGGCGGTGGCCGCCCGCGCCCCCGAGTTCGTGCGCGAGCTCATCGTCGTCGACATCACCCCCGGTGTCGACCAGAGCGTCGGACCCGCCGCTCTGCGCGAGTTCTACCGTGTGGTCGACGCCACCAGCAGGGACGAGCTCGTCGACCGCGCGCAGCAGTTCGGCTTCGGCGGGTCCCGCGAGGACACGGCCCGCGGCGTGTTCCTCAACACCCGGGTGAGGGACGACGGCCGGGTGGAGTGGAAGCATCACTTCGCGCACATCGCCGCGCGACTGCTGGACGCGCCGCCCGCCGGGTCGGTCTCCGCCGCACCGGCTCCGACGATCCTGGGCGAGCACGGCTGGGCGGACCTCGACGCCGTCGCCGCCCCGGTCACGCTCGTTCGCGCCGGACACGGATTCGTCTCGGACGGTGCGGAGCAGGAGTTCCGCACGCGCCTCCCCGGCGCCCGCGTCCTGCACCTCGAGGGCAGCAAA
>NZ_NCKN01000283.1 GCF_002257455.1 Microbacterium sp. 13-71-7 | reverse complement strand
CGCAGCACAGCCCGAATGCGGCGGGGATCAGTATGACGAGGGCGAGCTGCACGAGCCTGGCGCCGGAGGGCAGTGCGCGGTCGTCGAACCAGAGGTACGCATAGGCCGCCACGAAGCCGAACACCGCACCGACCACGAGCGCTGCTCTCGCGCTGCGGCACGTCGCGCCGAGCAGGATCGCGGCGATGCCCCAGGGGATCGTGACGAGCGCCGTCCCCTGGGGCAGCCAGAGGGCGCTGCCGACCCCGAGCACCGCCGCAAGGACGACCGCGACGACGACGCGCCACCGGATCGGCGCGCGGACCTCCGCCCGCGTCGCGCCTTCAGGGGTCGTCGTCACCACATCGCGCTTCATACCTAGACAGCCTAGGTATGAAGCGCGAGCATGACAAGGGATCCGGCGATCCCGCTCGATACCCTGATCGCATGAGCACGCACATCGCCGCCGCGCCCGGTCAGATCGCCCCCGTCGTCCTGTTCCCCGGGGATCCGCTGCGCGCGAGATGGATCGCGGAGACCTTCCTCGACGACGCCGAGTTCTATTCCGAGGTGCGCGGGATGCTCGGCTTCACCGGCACCTGGCAGGGCCACCGCGTCTCGGTGCAGGGATCCGGCATGGGACAGCCCTCGATGTCGATCTATGCGAACGAGCTGTTCCAGGAGTACGACGTGCAGACCATCGTGCGGGTGGGATCCTGCGGCGCTCTCACCGAGAAGGTCGGCATGCGCGACATCATCATCGCGAACGGCGCGTGCACCGACTCGGGCATCAACCGGGTCCGCTTCCACGGCCAGGACTACGCCCCCGTCGCCGACTTCGGCCTCCTGCGCCGTGCCGTCGAGGCGAGCGAGCGGATGGATCTCGGCCACGCCGTGCACGTCGGCCTGCTCTTCTCGAGCGACCAGTTCTACAGCACCCGCCCCGAGCTGACCGAGCCGCTGGTGCGGCACGGCGCCCTCGCCGTCGAGATGGAGACCAGCGCGCTCTACACGTTGGCCGCGTACTACGACCGCCGGGCCCTGAGCATCTGCACGGTGTCCGACCACCTCGTCACGCATGAGGAGACCACCGCCCTGGAGCGCGAGCAGAGCTTCGGCGACATGGTCCGCATCGCCCTCGAGGCCACGCTCACGCCCTGACCGCTCTGCCCCCGAGTCCCGCCCCGACCGGGCTGACCGCCCTGACCGCGAGACTCCAACTCCGCGACGAGACTGCACTCCAGGGGCGCAGTCTCGTCGCCCAGATGGAGTCTCGCGGTCAAGGGACGGGGGCGAGGAGGGGAGCCCGGGGTGGGGGCCGCACGAGGTGGGATGATCGATGGATCATGTCTCTGCGCCTCGATCCGTCCGTCGTCCGCCCCGCCGAGGGGGATCCGGATCCGGATGCCGTCTACCTGGCGTTCGTGGAATGGGCCGAATCGACGGGCATCTCGCTCTACCCGGCGCAGGACGAGGCCGTCATCGAGATCGTGTCGGGGCAGAATCTGATCCTCAGCACCCCGACCGGCACCGGCAAGTCGCTCGTCGCGATCGCCGCCCACTTCGCCGCCCTCGCCGACCGGCGCCGCACGTACTACACCGCCCCGATCAAGGCTCTCGTCAGCGAGAAGTTCTTCAGCCTGGTCGAGGTCTTCGGCGCCGAGAACGTCGGCATGGTCACCGGCGACTCCGCCGTCAACGCCGATGCCCCGATCGTGTGCTGCACGGCCGAGATCCTCGCGAACCTCGCCCTCCGCGAGGGGCCGGACGCCGAGGTCGGGCAGGTCGTCATGGACGAGTTCCACTTCTACGGCGATCCGGATCGCGGCTGGGCCTGGCAGGTGCCGCTGCTCACCCTCCCCCAGGCGCAGTTCGTCCTCATGTCGGCCACGCTCGGCGACGTGACAGAGCTCGCCGCGGACCTCACCCGGCGGACCGGCGGCGAGACCGCCGTCGTCACCGGGGTGGAGCGGCCCGTGCCGCTGCACTTCTTCTACGAGACCACGCCGATCCACGAGACGATCGAGGATCTGCTGCACACCGGCCAAGCGCCGGTCTACGTCGTCCACTTCTCCCAGGCCGCCGCGATGGAGCGCGCACAGGCGCTCGCCAGCGCCAAGGTCGCCACCCGCGAGCAGCGCGACGAGATCGCCGAGCTCATCGGCGGATTCCGCTTCACCACCTCGTTCGGCAAGACCCTCGCGCGCCTGCTCCGGCTCGGCATCGGGGTGCACCACGCGGGCATGCTGCCGAAGTACCGCCGCCTCGTCGAGCAGCTCGCGCAGCGAGGGCTCCTGCGCGTGATCTGCGGCACCGACACCCTGGGCGTCGGCATCAACGTGCCCATCCGCACGGTGCTGCTCACGGCGCTCACGAAGTTCGACGGCACCCGGATGCGCCAGCTCAACGCCCGCGAGTTCCACCAGATCGCCGGGCGCGCGGGGCGGGCCGGCTTCGACACCGCCGGCACGGTCGTCGCGCAGGCGCCGGAGCACGAGAGCGAGAACATCGCCGCGATCCGCAAGGCCGGCGACGACCCGAAGAAGAAGCGCAAGATCATCCGCAAGAAGGCGCCGGACGGCTTCGTGTCGTGGGGGGAGCCGTCGTTCCAGAAGCTCATCGCCGCGGAGCCGGAGACGCTGACCTCGCACATGCAGATCACGAGCGCGATGATGCTCAACGTCATCGGGCGCGGCGGCGACGTCTTCGCGAATATGCGCTCCCTGGTATATGACAATCACGAACCGCGTGCGAAGCAGCGGATCCTCGCGATCCGGGCTCTCGGGATCTACCGGACGCTGCGGGAGTCGGGAATCGTCGAAACGCATGTCGACGAGCGCAGCGGCCGGACGGAGGTGCGGCTCACCGTCGACCTGCAGCCGAACTTCGCGCTGAACCAGCCGCTCTCCCCCTTCGCACTCGCGGCGTTCGAGCTGCTCGATCCCGCGATCGGCGCCGGGACCGAGGGATCCGCTCCCACGGTCGCGCATTCCTCGACGTTCGCGCTCGATATGCTCTCGATCGTCGAGGCGACCCTCGACGATCCCCGTGCGATCCTCAGCCAGCAGGAGTTCATCGCCCGCGGCGAGGCGGTCGCCGCCATGAAGCGCGAGGGCATGGAGTACGAGGAGCGCATGGAGGCGCTCGAGGAGATCACCTACCCGAAGCCCCTCGAGGAGCTGCTGTCCGCGGCGTTCGAGACCTTCAGCGCCGCGCAGCCCTGGATCCGCGACTTCGAGCTGCACCCCAAGTCGGTCGTCCGCGACATGTACGAACGGGCCATGTCGTTCGGGGAATACGTCGCCCTCTACAAGATCGCGCGCTCCGAGGGCGTCGTGCTGCGCTACCTCTCGGACGCCTACCGGGCGGCCTCCCAGACGATCCCGGAGCACCTGAAGAGCGAGGAGCTGCGCGACCTCATCGAATGGCTGGGGGAGCTCGTCCGTCAGGTCGACTCCTCGCTGCTCGACGAGTGGGAGGAGCTCATCTCGGGCCATCCCGTCTCGCACAGCGACGAGCCGGTGGTGCCGCCGGCGCCGAAGCGGCTCACGACGAACGTGCGCGCGTTCCGGATCCTGGTGCGCAACGAGCTGTTCCGCCGCGTGCAGCTCGCCGCGCGAGAGGATCTGGACGCGCTCGCCCAGCTGGATCCGGAATTCGGCGCCGAAGGCTGGGATGCCGCCCTCGACGCCTACTTCGCCGAGCACGACGAGATCCGCACCGGCGCCGACGCGCGCAGTGCCGCGCTGCTCATCCTCGACGAGACCGGTGGCCCCGACCACGAGCGGCCCGCGCGTGCGTGGGCCGTGCAGCAGATCCTCGACGACCCGGCGGGGGACCACGACTGGCGGATCTCCGCGATGGTCGACCTCGATGCCTCGGACGAGGCCGGTGAGGCCGTCATCGCCGTGACCGGGGTGGCTCGCCTCTAGCCCCGCCGGCCCCTCCGCGTCAAGGTCCCGACGGTTCACGGCGCTCCCGTGACGATGTCCGACGCCCGGCGTATCGTCGTAGGCACGCGAGCGGAACGGAGAGCATCATGACGATCCATGAAGGCCGCGGGGGGCCGCAGACGCCGGCGCAGCAGCCGCAGATCCATCAGGGCATCGTGCCCTCCTATCTGCTGGCGAAGCTGGCCGAGTCCGAACGGTACGCCCAGGCGGCCGAGGCCGCCAGGCAGACCCTGATCGCCCCGGCACCGGCCGAGCACCGGGCGCAGCTGCGGCTGTCGATCGACGAGAACGGCTCGCTCGTGGCCACGGTCGAGGCGGCGCCGGACCGCACCATCAGCGACGCGCACGGCACCGAGACGCTCCCCGGCACCGTGGTGCGCACGGAGGACGAGCCGACGGTCGCCGACGTCGCCGTGAACCAGGCGTTCGACGGGCTCGGCGCGACCTTCCAGATGCTGCTCGACGCGTTCCAGCGCAACTCGATCGACGGGAAGGGCCTGCCGCTGGATGCGACGGTCCACTACGGATCCGGATATGACAACGCGTTCTGGAACGGGGAGCGCATGGTGTTCGGAGACGGCGACGGCCAGGTCTTCCAGGGCT
>NZ_NCKN01000282.1 GCF_002257455.1 Microbacterium sp. 13-71-7 | reverse complement strand
GGTCGGTGACGAGACCGGTGTACCAGGTCGCGGCGTCCTGGAACTTCTTGTCCGTGAGCTGCAGCTTGCCGTCCTGCGTGGCCGGCTGCACGCCCGCCTTCGCGATCGGCAGCGCCTGCCACTGGAAGTCGCCCATGCCGACGGCGAAGCCCTGCTTGCCGTCGCGGGTGGCCGCCTTGGCGGTCTTCTCGAAGTCGTCGAACGTCCAGCCCGGCTTCGGGTCGGCGGCGCCGGCGGCCTTGAGCTGGTCGGCGTTGTAGTAGACGAGCATCGTGGCGGTGTCGAAGGGCAGGCCGTAGAGGTCGCCCTTGTTCTTCAGGATCTCGGTGGTGCCGGAGGCGAAGTCGCCCTCCTTGAGGCCCGCGGTCTTCAGATCGTCCGCGGTGAGCTTCTGGAAGCCGGAGGTGTAGCCGGACAGCATGCCGCTGTTCATGCCGGTGACGCACGCCATGTTGCCCGAGGCCATGTTCGTGGTCAGCTTCGTGAAGAAGTCGTTCCACGGCGCGGTGCGCAGCTCGATCTTCAGGTCGGGGTTCTGCTTCTTGGCGACGTCGATCTGCGCCTGGAGCGCCTTGGTGTCATCGGCGGATCCCGCCCACATGTCCACCACGACGGTCTTGTCATCGGCGCCGGCGCTGCTGCTCGAGCCTCCGCAGCCGGTCAGCACGAGCGCGGCGCCCACCGTGAACGCCGCCACGGGGACGAGGTGAGTCTTCTTCATTGAAATGCCTCCTCAGGCACGAACAGATCCTTGCTTCGTTTGAGTTCGAACGAAGTAATTCGGGGTTATGCCCTCATCCTGTCAGAGGCCCGCGGGAAACTCCAGCCGAACATCGGATGTCTGGCACAGATCGTGAGAATTCCGTGATGAATCCGACCGGCACGTGACATGCCCACTAGAGTGATCTTCATTCGACCTCGAAGGAAGTGTCATGGCACGTTCGGCAGACCGGTCCCCCGACCGCCGCGAACCCCCGGCGTCCGGTGATCACGCCCGGCAGATCGTCGAGCTGGTGACGCGCGGCGAGGCGCTGTCCCGCTCGGATCTCGCCCGCCTGCTCGGCATCGCGCCCTCGACCGTCTCGCTGCGCGTCCAAGAGCTCGTCGAGGCCGGAATCCTGCGGGAGAACGGCCAGGCGCAGTCCTCCGGCGGGCGACGGGCACGGCGCCTCTCCCTCGGCGGCACTCCGCACCGCGTGCTGGCCGCGGAACTCGGCGGAGAGCACGCCCGGCTCGGGCTGCTGGATCTCGGCGGTCACCTCGACCGGACGGCGACGATCCCGATCACGATCGCGGACGGCCCCGAGGCGACGCTCACGCTCGTCGAAGCCGGACTGCGCGCCCTCACCGAAGACGCAGACATCCGAGCTGTGGGCATCGCACTCCCCGGCCCCGTCAACTTCGAGACCGGGAGCGTGGATCAGCCCTCCCGCATGCCGGGCTGGCCCGGATTCCGCGTTGGCGAGGCGCTGACCGATCGCTTCGGAGTCCCGGCGGTCGTCGACAACGACGCGAACCTCATGGCCCTCGGCGAGCACCACCGCAGTCTCTCGCGGGATCAGCACAGCATCACCGTGAAGGCCGGAACCGCGATCGGCAGCGGCATCATCGTGGCGGGCTCCGTGCATCGCGGAGCCACCGCCGCGGCAGGGGACATCACGCACACGCGCGTCGCGGAGGCCGCGGACATCCCGTGCTCCTGCGGCAACCACGGCTGCCTGGAGACCATCGCGAGCGGCGCAGGACTCGTCCGTCAGATGCGCGAGCGCGGCGTCCCCGTCGCGGGCGCCGCCGAGGTGCTCGAGCTCGCGCGCAACGGCGATCCGATCGCGACCACCCTGGTCCGCACGGCGGGCACGCACCTCGGTCAGGTGCTGTCCGGCGTCGTCAACTTCTTCAACCCGCACGCCGTCTTCCTCACCGGAAGCATGAGCGCGAGCGAGCCCTTCCTCGCCGCCGTGCGCAGCCGCGTGTACGAGGCGTGCCATCCGCTCGCCACGCAGACGCTGCGGATCGAGTCCGCGCGGACAGGCCCTGATGCGGCGCTGTACGGCGCCGCGCGCCTGGCGATGGAGCTGGTCGACCCCGTCGCCTGAGACGCGACGCCCGGGCTCGGGCACCGCGAGAGGCGGTCGTGCCGGGTCAGTCCCTGGGCGCGAGTGTCAGCTCGATCACCGGGATCAGCACGTCGGGGCGCTGCACAGGCAGGTGCACCGTGAGCGTGCCCTCCGACTCCCCCGCCGGCGTCATCAGCGTCGCCTCCTGGGCCGGATCCGTCACCGAGGTCCTCAGCCAGGATCCGTCGTTGAGCAGCCGCGCGTAGGTGACCCGGTCCGCGAGCCCCTCCAGGTGCACGTAGCCGAGCGGCCAGGAGAACAGGTGCAGGTAGAGGCGGTCGCCCCGCCGGGTGTAGACGCCCTCACGGGGCGCGGCGAACGGAGCGTGCCCCGCGCCGACGATCGCGTCGCGGTGCAGGCGCATCCACTCGCCCAGGTCGGCGAGGACGGCCTCGTCGCGCGGCGCGATGCTCCCCCGCCCGTCCGGACCGATGTTGAGCAGCATGTTGCCGCCCATCGACACCGAGTCGGCGAGCATCTGCGCGAGCAGCACGGCCGACTTCTGGTCGTGATTGTCGCGGTGGTAGCCCCAGGATCCGTTGATCGTCTGGCACGCCTCCCACACCTGCGGCACGCCGTCCACGACGATCGGCGCGGTGGGCTGGTACTGCTCCGGGGTCACGAAGTCGGCGGGGATCCCGAGCCGGTCGTTCACGAGCATCTGCGGCTGCAGCTCGCGACAGAGGGCGAGGAGCGCCTCCGCATCCCAGTCCTCCGGCCCCTTGCCGGCCCAGCCGTCCTTCTTCTCGGGGTACGTGAAGTCGAAGAACAGGTAGTCGATGTCGCCGTACTGCGTGAGCAGTTCGCGCACCTGGCCGTGCAGATACGCGCGGTAGCGGTCCATGTCCCGCTCGCGGTTGCGCTCGTGCTCGATCGCGTCGTCGCGGCACGGGTGGTTCGCGTCGACTGTGAAGTCCGGGTGATGCCAGTCGATGAGCGAGTGGTAGAGGCCCACGCGCAGTCCCTCCGCGCGCAGCGCGTCGACGTATTCGCGGACCAGATCCCGCCCGCAGGCGGTGACGGAGGTGTAGTCGGTGAGCGCCGAGTCCCAGAGGCAGAACCCGTCGTGGTGCTTGGTCGTGAGCACGACGTAGCCCATCCCCGTCGCCTTCGCACGGCGCGCGAGCGCGGCCGCGTCGAAGAGGTCGGGGTCGAAGTGGTCGAAGTAGGCGCGGTACTCCTCGGCGGTCAGGCGCTCGTAGTTCTGCACCCACTCGTGCCGGGCGGCCCCGCTGTACAGGCCGAAGTGCACGAACATCCCGAACCGGGCCTCGTCGAACCACTGCTGTCGCATCTCTGCCTCTCTCTCGATCCTCGGGTGGGTCCGCTCAGGCGGAGGGATGCCCCACCACGCCCTTGCGCAGCAGCGCGTTGCCGTATTTGCGGGTCTCCCCCGTGCGCACCATGAGGTAGGCGCCCTTCGCGACGTCGTAGTACGCGAAGCGCTCCACGAACCGCGTGCCGCCCTCGTCGGTGCCGGCGGCGGCCATGAGCTCGCGCTGCACGTCGAGCACGGTCGCGTCGGCCGACTCCATGAGATCCATTCCAGGGGCGTCGTCGAGAGGCAGCACCGAGCGGATCGCCGCGACCACGGCGGGTGTCGTCGTGCCGGGCAGATCGACGACGCGTGCGCCGAGCGCCCACGCCGGGAAATGCGCATCGGCCACGACGACCGCATCCGAGTGCCCCATCCGATCGAGGTGCAGCAGCAGCTCACCCGTCAGCAGGGGGTCGATTCCTTCGAGCATGTCGTTCCCTTCGTCCTGTCCTGTCGCTCTCGTTCGCGTCGCGGGTGCCCTGTGGCGCGTGCCCTGTGGCGCGTGCCCTGTGGCGCGTGCCCTGTGGCGCGTGCCCTGTCGATTTCGTTCCCGTCGCGATATCCGCCGCTTTCCCTGCTCTTTTCCGACATCTTCTGCGACGGGAGCGGAGGAATCCGGGGCCCCGCTTCAGGCCGGGATCAAGCGCTCCTCCGCGAGCTCGCGCCAGAGGTCCGCGGGGATGTCGAGGGCCGCGAACTCCGCGTTCTGGCGCAGCTGCTCCGGGCGGCTCCCGCCGACCACGACCGAGGTCACGACCGGGCTCTGCAGCGGGTACTGTATCGCGGCCGCCGGCAGCGGCACGTCGTGCGCGCGGCAGACGTCGGCGATCCTGGTCAGCCGCTGCCAGAGCTCCTCCGGCAGCGCGCCGTACTCGTAGCGTCCGTCCCGCCGCGGCTCGCTCTGCGCGAGCAGGCCCGAGTTGAAGACCGAGGCGGCGACGATGTCCGTGCCGCGTTCGGCGCACGCCGGGATCACGTCGGCGGCCGCGGGCTGTTCGAGCAGGGTGTAGCGCCCCGCCACCATGATCGTGTCGAGGTCGGCCGAGCGCACCGCCGCGGTGAGGGCATCGGCGGTCATGGATCCGATCCCGATCCGTCCCACC
>NZ_NCKN01000281.1 GCF_002257455.1 Microbacterium sp. 13-71-7 | reverse complement strand
CGAAGAGCCCGAGCACCCGCAGCGGGCCCGCGGTCGGGGCAGGGGTCGCGGCAGGGGTGCTCACGAGGACTCCGCGCCGGGCGCCGCGTGCTCCTCGGCCGTGACCGTGCGCTCCGCACCGAGCTCTCCCAGCTCGACCATCCGCGCGAACTCGGGCACGACCGCACGCACCTGCGCGAAGCTCCCCTCCCCGCGCACCCTGCCCCCGCTGAGGAACACGAGGGTGTCGGCGTCCCGCACGGTCGACAGGCGGTGGGCGACGATGATGATGGTCATCTCACCGTGCAGCGAGGCCAGGGAGGCGGCGATCTGCGCCTCGGTGTCGTTGTCGAGCGCCGACGTGGCTTCGTCGAGCACGAGCACACGGGGCTCCCGGTACAGCGCCCTGGCGAGCCCCAGCCGCTGACGCTGCCCTCCGGAGAGCCGGCTCCCCCGTTCGCCGATCACGGTGTGCACGCCGTCCGGCAGCTCCGCGACCACGTCGTCGAGGCGGGCGAGGGAGAGCGCCCGCCGCACCCGCACCGGATCGATCTCGTCCTCGGGCAGCCCGAAGGCGATGTTGGCCTGCACGGTGTCGTTCAGCAGGAAGGCGTCCTGCGGCACCACCCCGAGCCCCGCGTACCAGCGCGCGGGATCGTCGAGGATCGGCACGCCTCCGCAGGTGATCGCCCCGCGCGTGGGGGCGAGCAGCCCCAGCACCAGGTCGATGATGGTCGACTTCCCGGCGCCGCTGGATCCGACGAACGCGGTCGTCCGGTGCTCCCGGATGACGAGGTCGATGCCGGAGACCACCGGTGCGGCGGCGTCCGGGTAGGAGAACTCGACGCCCGACAGCCGGATGTCGCCGCGCAGCGGCTCCGCCACCACCGGCTCCTCGACGTGCGCGTCGGCGCGGGAGAGATCCTCGACGGCGGCCGCGAGGATCTCCATGCTCGCCTCGGACGCCCTCACCCCGCCGATGCTCTGCGTCATGAGGTTCATGGTCGGCAGTGCGCGCATCGCGGCGGCGCCGAACAGCCCGAGCATCGCGATGGTGCGGGCGGCGGAACCGGTCGAGAACATGATGGCCGAGACACCCGCGAGCGCGAGCGCGAAGATCACCTGCGACACCGCGGCGGGGATCGTGCCGAGGGTCGCCAGCAGTCGATTGGATCCGAGCATCCGCGCCTGCGACGCCTCGTACTCCGAGAGCAGCCTCCGTCGCGTCGCCGACAGACGCACCTCGCGGAAGCCGTGCACGAGCGGGAGCAGGAACGACCAGCTCCGCAGGTTCGCCTCCGTGCTCGCCTCCCCGGCCCGCCGCTGCGCGGGCTGCAGACGACGCTGGGTCAGCGCCATCGTGCCGCCGAACAGCACGATCGTGAACAGGGTGACCAGCGGCGACGCGATGAGCAGTACTGCGCAGATCGCGATGAGCGTGAGCGCGCTCGTGTACACGGTCAGCACCCCGGTGAGCGCCGCCCCGACGATCGCGGTGCCCCCGACGTTGCGCAGGATCTCCGCGTCGGAGCGGCGCCGATGCGACGCGTACGGCTCGGCCGCGTAGGCCTGCAGCATGGCCGTGTTCGCGGCGACGCCGAGCCGCGCGCTGCGGCCGCCCTGCCACCACACCAGCAGGACGGACAGTCCGCTGCAGACGATGAACAGCACCGCGATGCAGAGCGCGAACAGCGGGATCACCACGCGCGGATCCGTCGTGCCCAGCCACCCCGCCAGCACCCCGACGACTCCGGCGTCGACGCCTCCGCCCGAGATCAGCGACATGAGCGGGATCATCGCGACGACGGGGATCGTGCTCAGGGCGGTCTGCAGCAGCATGAGCACGACCGCGACCGCGATCCAGGGGACCGCCCGCACGCCGGCGAGCCGCATCAGGGCGCCGAGGCCGCGGCGCACGACCGGGTCGAAGATGATCAGCATGCCGGCTCCTCCCCCGCGTACGCCCGTGCGATCGCCGCTGTCATGTCGCCGGGGGTCGTGAGCCGATCGCGCGGGACCGGCGGCGCCGTCACCAGCGCTGCGGCGGTCGCCGCGAGATCGTCCGGATCGACGCAGCGGTCCCGCCCGACGATAGCGCCGTTGCCGCCCGCCCGCGACGCCACGACGCGCAGCCCGCGGGCCACCGCGTCCAGCAGCGTGTAGGAGCAGTTCTCCCAGACGGACAGCTGGGCGACGACGTCGGCGTCGGCCATCGCGCGCTCCGGATCCACGAAGCCGGGGAACGCGACCGGCACGCCGAGGCCGGCGGCGCGCGCCTCCAGTTCGCCCCGCAGCGGTCCCTCCCCTGCGACGGTCAGCGTCGCGGCGGGATGCTCTCGGCGCACGAGGGCGTACGCCTCGATGAGACGGTCGATCCTCTTCTCGGCGGACAGGCGCGACAGGGCGAGGATCCGCAGCCCCGCCACATCCGCCGGCTCCCGCACGGCCACACCGTCGGGCAGCGCGACCCCGTTCGGGATCACGACGATCGGCCGGCGGACGCGCCACTTCTCGACCATCGCGGCGCGCGTCGCCTCCGACACCGCGATCGCGCCGTCGAATCGGCGGAACCGCAGCCGGTGCACGAGCGCCATCGCTCCGGCCTGCGCCGACGAGCGGTGGTAGACGCCGTCGTCCCTCGCGATGCCGTGCTCGGTCGTGAACCGGCGGGCCGTGCGAGGCAGACGCGTCCAGGCGCTCACGATGTCCGCATACGCGAGGTGAGAGTGCACGATCTCGGCGCCCGACACGCGCACCGCGGCGGCGAGCGCGCGGCGCGACGTCCGCAAGCCCGCGTCCGGGCCGAACGGCGCAGCGATCACGGTCGTGCCCTGCGCGCGAAGCCGCGCGGCGAGGGCCCCCTCTGGGCACAGCACGGTGATGCTCCAGCCCGGCACCCCCGTCCTGGTGGCGTCCAGCACGTGCCGGGCGACCCCGCCGAGCGGGGCGACCGGGACGAGCCACAGCGCTCGGCGCTCCGTCTCAGGCATGGGAGCCCTCCAGGGGAGTCTTCGCGGGATCGCGCTCGCGCCACTCGCGGATGAGCGCGATCCATCGCTGCGCCATCCGCTCGTCGGTGAACTCCCGCTCGTAGGCGACGGCGTTCGCGCGCCCCCATTCCGGATCCTCGCTGAGGGCGATGGCCCGGGATATCCCCTCCTCCAGTCGGGACGGCGCGCAGATCACGGAGTCCGGCAGCATCGCGTGCTGGTCGACGTTGCCGCCGACCGCGGTGAAGACGAGACCCTTCCCGAGGGCGGCCGCCTCGAGCGGCAGGAGATCGAAGTAGGCGATGCGGTTGGGGACGACGAGGAACCGGGCCGCGGCGATCGCGGGGATCGGGTCGTCGCGCCACCCGAGATCCCGCACGACACCGGACGCACGGCGGGCGGGGCCGGCCCCGAGCGTCGCGAAGCGGAGACCGGGGTGCTGCGGGGCGAGCCGCTCCGCCGCGTCCAGGAACAGGTCGTAGCCCTTGTGCGAGACGTAGCGCCCGACGAACAGGACGTCTGCTCCGCCCGCCTCGCCGGCCGGTTCGCGCGGCACGGGACGCGGGACGCCGGAGAGCACGTACCGCACCGGCGTCGCCGCGAGTTCGTCCCCGAAGGCGTCGAGGTAGGCGCCGGAGGCCGCGGGGGTGGGGAACACCACGAGGTCGGCCCGTTGGAACAGTGCGCGCTCGGAGCGGATCATCCGGCGCCTGGTGCGGCCGAGGCCCCTCTCGCCCGCGTTCATCGCGACGTACTCGTCGGCGTAGATCGTGGGGCTGTGCGGCATGTAGCACGTGGCCGTTCCGCGCCGCCGGGCGAAGCGCAGACGGCGCGGATCCTGGAACCCCTGGAAGACGACGAGGTCCGCCGCGTCGATCTGCGCCCTCAGCCGCGGCGTGATCCCGCTCTTCAGCGCGTGCCCGATCTCATGCCGGATCCGGCCCGCGAGACGCCGGATGCTCGGGCGCGGGCGGTCGCGGACCGGGGCGGGCGGGCGCTCCCCCGTGGCGCGGTTGCGCTGCTCCAGGACGAGGCCGGCGAACTCCACCGCGATGCCGGCCGCCGCGGTGCGGGCGAGAGCGGCCCGCAGGTTCCAGGTGTAGCCGGTGGGGCCGCCGCCGGGTGCGATGAGGTCGCACACGATCAGGACGCGGGTGACGTCAGACATCGTTCACCACCTCGTCCGGACGGCGCTGCCCGGAGAGCCCCGCGGCCTCGACGAGCCAGGCGACGCGCTTCTCCGCGGCCCAGCGCGGCATCCGGTTCAGGCCGCGGTCCGTCCGGCGCGCACGCGCCTCGAGCTCCGCCCGTCCGTTCCGGGCGGCCGTGCGGTCCACGATCCGCCCCCACGCCCCGCGCGCGGCCGGTGCCGCGCCGAGCGCGGCGGATCCGTGCTTGGACTCGAAGGCCCGCCGCGCGGCCCCCGCGAGGAAGGCGCGACGCACGCGCCCCTCGGTCGTCGTGGCCGCCACGTGGTGCGGCGTCTCCAGCTCCGGTGCGAGCACCACCGGGACTCCGGCCGCGTGCAGCCGGTATCCCCAGTCCACGTCCTCCCAGCCATAGGCCCGGAACGCGGGGTCGTACCCGCCGACCCTCTCGAGCGTCTC
>NZ_NCKN01000280.1 GCF_002257455.1 Microbacterium sp. 13-71-7 | reverse complement strand
ACCCCTCGAGCGTATGCCCCCGAGGCGGGCCTGGTGCCGGTGCCGGTGCTGGCTCACTGCTGGTGCTGGCCGGGTCGCGAGCCTCGAGTGCACGGGATCCTGCCGAGTGCACGGGTCCTTCGCGCGAATAAGCCGTGCGTTCGGTAGCAGGCCGTGCGCTCGGTGGATCCGCGTGCGCGGGGGCAGACGTCACGCCGGGTGCACGGGATCCTGCCGGGGGCACGGGATCCTGTCGAGTGCACCGGTTCTTCGCGCGAACAAGTCGTGCGGTCGGCAGCAGGCCGTGCGCTCGGTGGATCCGCGTGGGCGACGGCGTGCGTCGCGCCGGGTGCGCGGGATCCTGCCGGGGGCACGGGATCCTGTCGAGTGCACCGGTTCTTCGCGTAGATAAGCCGTGCGTTCGGTGGCAGGCCGGGCACTCGACGTGCACTCGACGTGTGCGCGCGTGCCCGCGCGTGCCCGTGCGTGCCCGCGAGCGCACTCCGCACGATCGACGGCGGGCGCGGCGCCTCCCCGGCACCGGGGTCGCGCTCATTGACAGGATCGCGCTCTGTATACATAATACTGAGTGCGTCCCGTACTCCCGAAGGGCCCTTCAACGACGAAAGAGGTGGCGTCATGCCCCGCTCGAACCCTCGACTCCTGCGCACGCTCGCCGCGGTCTCCGCCGGTGCGCTGATGCTCGGCCTCGCCGCGTGCAGCGGCGGCGCCTCCGGCGGCGGCAGCGCTGCCGGCGGCAAGTCCACCGTGGTCTGGTCGACCTGGGGCAGCGCCGACGAGCTCAAGCGCTATCAGGACTTCGACAAGGAGTTCATGAAGCGGCACCCCGACATCACGGTCAAGCTGCAGCCCGTCGCCGGCTACGACGACTACCACTCCAAGCTTCTCGCACAGCTGACCAGCAACACGGCGCCGGACGTCTTCTACGTCGGCGACGACATGATCGGCCAGTTCGTCGGATCCCACCGCCTGATGCCCCTCAAGAGCCTCATGGACGGCGCGAAGAGCCAGAGCAAGGTCGACGACTTCTCGCCCGGCCTGTTCGGCGCGGCCGAGAAGGACGGCGAGATCTACGCCGCCCCGAACGACTCGAACCCCGACGTGTTCTGGTACGACAAGGAGGCGCTCAAGGCCGCCGGCGTCACCGAGGATCCGGCCACCCTCGCCGGCGAGGGCAAGTGGACCACGAGCGCGTTCCTCGACATGAACAAGAAGCTCCACGACGCGGGCCTCACCGGCACCATGTTCTGGAACTACTGGTCCACGCAGTGGAGCTGGCTGAGCTCGCAGGGCGTCTCCGCGCCCTATGACAAGAGCGGGAAGTTCGTCGCGAACAAGGACGCCGGCGCCGTCAAGGCGCTGGACCAGCTCGGATCCCTGTTCCAGGACAAGACGTTCCTCGTCGCCGACACCCTGCCCGACGGCGCGGGTGCCGACAGCCTGTTCGTCTCGCACAAGGCCGGCTTCTTCGTGCAGGGGCGCTACACGATCGGCACCGTCGAGGCGGCAGGATCCAAGGACTCCTACGACATCGCCCCGTGGCCCACGCCCGACGGCAAGGCCGCGCCCACCGGCGTCGCCACCTCGTTCCTCGCGATCAACAAGGGCACCAAGGTCAAGGACGCGGCGTTCACTTTCTGGACCGAGTTCCTCTCGGCCGAGGGCCAGACGCTCCGCTTGAAGGGCGGCGGGAACGCCGTCCCCTCGATCAAGGGCGCGGACGAGGTCGTGCTCGACGGCTACCCGGCGCACGCGCAGACGTTCCTCGACATGCGCGACGTCGGCTTGGTCAACTACCCCACGGAGGCCCGCCTTCCGGGCATCCGCGGCGGCATCGGCGACCAGTTCCTCGCGCTCTACCAGGGCAAGCAGGACGCCCAGGCCACGCTCGACGCCGTCGGCAAGCTGGTCCAGGACGGCAAGTGACGATGAGCACGCAGGCTGTCAGCACTCGGGCGCCGTCGACGACGGCGCCCGAGTGGCGGCGCGAGGCGGCCTGGCGTCGCCGCGATCGACGCTGGGGCTACGCCTTCGTCGGGCCGCAGCTGGTGGGCATGGGACTGTTCGTGCTCGTGCCCTTCCTCGCGAGCCTCGTGCTCGCGTTCGCGCACTGGGACGGCCTGACCGACCTCAGCTGGGTGGGATTCGAGAACTTCGCCACGGAGCTCGCGGATCCCCTCTTCGGCCGCGCGATCCTGAACACGCTGCTCATCGCGGTCATCACGGTGCCGATCGGCCTCGCCTTGGCCGTCACGATCGCGGTCGCGCTCGAGAGGCTGAAGACCCGCACGCTCTACCTCGTGCTCTTCTTCGCGCCCGTGGTCACCTCGACCGTGGCCGTCGCGATGATGTGGCAGCAGATGTTCCGCGCGGACGGCGTGCTGTCGTCGGCGATCGCGAAGGTCTTCGGGGTCGCGCCGCCGGACTGGCTGCAGGATCCGCGGCTCGCCCTGCTCGCGGTGTGCATCGTGACGATCTGGTCCTCCCTGGGCCTCAACGTCATCATCTTCCTGGCCGGCCTGCAGAACATCTCGCCGTCGGTGATCGAGGCCGCGCGGATCGACGGCGCCGGCGCCTGGCGGCTGTTCACCGCGATCCGGCTGCCCCTGCTGTCGCCGATCGTCTTCTTCTCCTCCGTGATCGCGTTCATCTCGTCCCTGCAGACCTTCGACACCGTCTACGTCCTGGTCAAGAACGGCGGACCCGACAACGCGACGCGCACGATCGTCTACCACATCTACGACCTCGGCATGAAGCAGTTCGACTTCGGACTCTCTTCGGCCGCGAGCATCATCCTGCTGCTGCTGACCCTCGTGATCACGGGAATCCAGTTCGCCGCGCAGAAGAAGTTCGTCCACTACGAGGATGACCCCGCATGAGCGTCGACACCACGCGCCTCACCACCGGCGGACACGCGCCCGCCACCGATTCCACGATCGCCCTCGTCGCCCCCGGCCGGCGGATCCGTCCGCGCGCCGCAGGCAAGGGGCGCCGCCGCACGTCCGCGACGATCCTGCACGTCGTGCTGGTCGTCGCCGGCCTCGCGATGGTGTTCCCGTTCATCTGGATGCTGCTGACCTCGTTCAAGACGCTGCCGCAGCTGCTCAAGAACCCCCTCTCGGTGCTGCCGAGCCCGTGGACGTTCGACAACTACGTCCAGGCGTGGAACGCGGTGCCCTTCGCGCAGGCCTACCTGAACAGCGCCTACATCGCGGTGCTGGTCGTCGTGGGCACGCTCATCACCGCGTCGATGGCCGGCTACGCGTTCGCGCGGATCCGCTTCCGCGGGTCGAAGGTGCTCTTCATCGTCTTCCTCGCCACGCAGATGATCCCCAAGCAGGTCACGCTCATCCCGTTCTACCTGCTGATGTCGCAGCTGGGATGGGTGGACTCGCATCTCGCCCTCATCATCCCCGGCATGATCGCGAACCCCTTCGCCGTGTTCCTCATGCGCCAGTTCGTGCTGTCGCTGCCGCGGGAGCTCGAGGAGGCGGCGCTCGTGGACGGAGCGGGCCGGATCCGCACGTTCTTCCAGGTGATCCTGCCGAACCTGAGGCCGGGCCTCGCCGCGCTCAGCATCATCGTCGCGCTCGACGTGTGGAACTCGTTCCTGTTCCCCCTCGTGCTGCTCAACACGCCGGACCTGTTCACGGTGCCGCTGCTGCTGCAGTCGTTCCAGGGGCAGTTCGGCTCCGTGAACTACGGGCTCGTGATGGCCGCCTCGGCGATCTCGACCGTGCCGATGCTGATCGTGTTCGTGATCGGGCAGCGCCGGATCCTGAACAGCATGGCCGCATCGGGTCTCGGAGGGCGCTGACGTGACGGACACCCGCATCCCGGCGGCCGGGGGTGCGCCCGCGGCCGAGCTCGCGCACGCCGCGGGCGGTCACCTCGATCTGGTGACCGCCCCATTCACGATGCCGCGCTCGCGCCTGCTGGTGTTCCGTGAGGGCGACGGTGTGCGCGTGCACACCTCCGAGTACGAGCGGGGTCTCGACCAGTGCCGCGTGCTCGATGCGCTCGTCGTGCACGAGGCGTCCGGCCGGATCCTCCCGATCGTCGACGTGCAGCCGCACCGGATCTCGTTCGGCGCCGTGACCGTGACCTTCGACGGGCTGCGCGCCCTCAGCATCGGCGGGGACCCGACGGCTTCGGTCCGTCTCTCGCTGCCGGACGGCGGTGCGTCCCGCCACGAGGTCGGATCCGGGATCCGCATCGAGGTCGCCGCCGATCGTGCGGTCGCGGTGTCCGCTCAGCGCGACGGTGCGCACCGCGCCGCCGAGGAGGCGCTGGAGGCGCTGTGGGAGGCGTGGTTCGACCGCTGCCCGCGCGTCCGCGAGGATCTGCAGGACATGGCCGCGTTCTGCTGGTGGGTGCTCGGCGCGAACATCGTGGAGCTGCCCGCGCTCGAGGGCGCCCGCGCGATCGTGCCCTCGAAGATCGGCTACGTCGGGCTCTGGCAGTGGGACGCGTACTTCATCGCGGTCGGGCTGCGCCACGGCGATCCGGAGCTGGCCAGGGAGCAGCTCGAGCTGGCTTTCCGGTTCCCGTGCGAGAACGGGCAGCTGCCCGACGTC